>JAGCTF010000101.1 GCA_017963755.1 Clostridia bacterium
GAGTACAAATACGCGAAGACCACCGACGTTCAGGTCGTGACGCTCGACTTCACCAAGATCAAGAGATGGGAAGGCGCCGTTTCGAACCTGCGCTTCGACCCGTTCGTATCCACTAACAACGATACCGAAGTTGAGCTTTATTACGTCGCTTTCTTCACCAACATAGAATCCGCTCAGGCGTTCGGCGAAAAATTCCTTGCTTAAGGCCTTCCCGCCACTCCGGCACCCACAGAAAAACCGACCGCCGCTCCCACCGAGGTACCGACCGAAGTGCCTGCTACGAACGCCCCCACCGAGGCACCCGTGGCCACCGACGCTCCTGCTACCGATGCCCCCGTGGCGACCGGGAAGGACGATTCCGGCAAGGACAACAACGGTACGAAGGACAATGACAGTAAAGGCGGCCTGCCCGGCTGGGCTCTCGCCTGCATAATCGGCGGTGCGGTCGTGATCGTCGCAGCCGTAGTCGGTATCGTGCTGTCTAAGAAAAAGAAAAAGTAATCAAAGCGTGACGATATGCGTATTCACGTCCTCCCCGTCAAAGAGCGGGACAACGTTACCGTCCGGACCGGTCGAAGAGACGTTGCGGAGCGTGACGGTAAAGGGTTCGTCAGGTTTGGCGCGGACAATAGAAGGATAAAGGAGGCCGGTGATATTGACGTCCTCCAGCGCCAGTCCGACGAGCGCGGTGCCCGTCTGGAGCGTGTGAGTGCCGTATTCGTAATGCATAAAACGGTCGGGATTGTCGATCTGGCAGTTCCGGAACGTGATGCGGTCGGCGGGCACTGGAGACGGGTACGTCTCGCTCGAGAAATACTCGACGATCGTGAGAAGATTATGGCGTCCCTCAGAATCCGGAAGGATGTTGTCGCGGCTGCGGACTACAGTCATGCGGTGAGGATAGACGCCGGGGCCGTAGATGTGGCAATTTTCGACAAGAATGTCGGTGCCTCCGATGCGGAAGGCGTCGCAGGAAGTGTTGAGCTCGCAATTACGCACGGTCAGGCGGCGGATGTTGATGCCGGCAATGCAGTCGTCGCCGGTGATGAAGCGGCAGTCTTCGATGAGCGTGTCAACGCAGCAGTGAAGGTGTACGCCGTCATGGCCCGCTAAAGACGACACGCCGCGCATAAGAATGTTGCGGCTGTTGTCGATCTGATGCATGAAATTACCGCAGCGCTCCGCCGTGTAACCGGTAAGGACAATATTATCGCAGTCGCTGAAGAACAGGCCGTGCGGGCCGCGGAAACCCTCTTCGCCGTCCGGATCAAAGCAGTCCGAGCCGTTGATCACCGCGCCCGGCTCGCCTGTAACGGAAATATTTCGCTCGCCGTAGGCGGACAATATCGCCCGGCGGTACGTTGCCCACGGTTTATCGTTATAGTAATGCGTGATCATCTCCATATCGGTGCGCATCTCCACGCCTTCTGGCACGGGAAACACCGGATAATCTTCCCGTTCGTCGCTTCCGATAAGTTTCGCGCCTCCTGAGAGATGCACCTCCGTATCTGAATGCATGAGCAGCCCGCCGGTCCTGAAAACACCGTCCGGAATAAGCACGGTCCCTCCTTCGGGATCAGCTCCGCAGGCGTCAAGAGCTCGCTGGATGGCCTCGGTCTGCAGGCCGGGTGCTCCGGGTACGGCTCCGTAATCGACAATACTAAACAGTTTTTTCATGATCTACCTCTCATTGGTTTTTTACCATACGATTATATCACAAAAAGAGCTCGAACGTACCGTTTGCCGGAAAATTCGAGCTCTTTTTCTTTATGGCCGGCTGTAAGTATTTTTACAGCCCCTTTTCACTATGTGATCTTATTCGCTTTCAGAAGCTCAGAACGCTCTTTTCTTCGCGAAAACCACTGCGGCACCCATAGCCAGGACAGCGACGACTGCAAACATTGCCACAGTCATATCGCCGGTAGCGGGCTGAGTCTCCTGTACGTACTGAGCCTTGTAGTTCACATAAGCGTCGCGATCCTTGCCGTCAGCATTTCTGTTCATCTTAACGATATCGCCGTTCTCGAGTTTGACAACAGCCTGGATCTTATGAGTCTTGCCGTCGGTAAGGCCGGAAACGTCAACAGTGATGGTATATCTGTATTCGCCGCCTGCGTCGATAACTGCCTGCTCGGCGTCAACTTTGAAGTCGCCGAAAACAGGGGCTTTGCTGTCGATCATGTAACCGAAGGATTCGATCTTGGCATTTTTATTTCCGAACCAGCCGTGCATGGCAATAGTCTGCACGCTGCCGTCGGAACCGTCAACGAGAGCTTTCGCCGCGATAACCGCATCATTGCCGTTCGCGATCTCGGCGCCGTTAACGAGGATCTGGTCGTAGGACATAAGGTCGCCGTTATCTGCGGTGCTGAAATCGCGGATGCCGCCTGCGGGTTCAGTCGCGGGCTGAGTATCTTCGGGAACAGTTACCGCATAAGCGCCGTAAACTTCGATACCGCCGAGTCCGGTCCAGAAATCACCGTTTCCGGTAGCGGTTCCTTTGTTTATAGCAAGTCTTACGTAGCTGGCTTCTTTTTCAGAGAACTCGATGGTGCGGGTCTTTCCTTTAACACCGACGGTGCTCTCGTTTTCGCCTTTATAAACGGAGGTCCAGTTCGATCCGTCTACAGAAATAAGAACGTCATAAGTATTGGGGAAATACCAGCCTGCGTCGTCGTTTCCGGTATTAGACCAGGGCATCGGAACGAGGTTGATCTTATTGATCTTATACTTTCCGTGAAGATCGACGTCCAGCCTCATCTCCGCATCCTCTGTGGCAGCCACAGCGATCCAGCCTGTCATATTATAAGGTCCGAAAGCATACGGAACGCTGGGGCCAACAACAGCATGATCATCCCACTGACCGCTGTTTCCAAGCACCCACGTATTAACAGCCGGATCTTTCGTCTCTGTAGCAGTTTTGAACATGGCAATATTTCCGGACGTATACGTATCGTAAACTTCGATCTCGCCGAGACCGGCATACTGAATAAATCCGCCGTCTTCCGCGTCGTCAACGATGTCGTTGCCTTTAACGATCGTAAATTTAACGTATCTTGCATTGACCTTATCGAACTCATATTCAAGTGCGTGTGTCAGGAAGTCGGACCTTCCGGAGACGCTTATGACCTTGGTCCAGCTCGATCCGTCAGCCGAGAGATAAACGTCGTAGGTGTTCGGGAATTTCGTTCCAAGGAAATGGTATTCCGTATAAAGTTTGATGCGGCAAACGTCGTAAGCCGCCTGCAGATCGATGACCGCACTGGCATTCATCGGATCCTCGCCGACTTTTATGACGTACCAGCCGTAGCGTGTATCAACAGGCTGATTCCCGGCGTCATATTCGGTAGTATCGAATCTGCTGCCGTCGGTAAGGCAGGCAATGCCCCAGTAGGGATCGCCCATAGAAGACGTGCCTTCTTCAAGCTCTTCGGTGACAGGCTTGTTAAGCGCCAGATTCGCAGATTCAGCCGCGGCTTTCAGAGGAGAAGCGATGTTAAGTACTCCTACAAGAGAAAGTACCATAACGGCGGCCAACAGGTAAACAAGAACTTTTTTCATAATTTGCTCCTTTCTTAAAGGAAAAATTTTGGTTTTTCCTATTGTAACATGCTTTTTTTAATTAATCAACAGCTTTTTTGCGTTTTGCGGTTTTTGAGAGGATTTATTGACAAATCTGTACTTTTTGAGCCTTTTTTGTGCTCCTCTTATTGCGTTTTAGGCAAATCATATGTCATACGACGCCTCAAATGATGCCATACTTCCGGGATCAGGCGATCAACCGGTCACTGCCGGATCAGATCGAATGCGTCAAGTTCGGCGAAACCCACGTCGTCCGCCGTCTTCTCTATGCGCAGTTTGTGTGTCCCGGCAGTCAGCGAAAGCGAAAAATCCGCATAAATATCGTTGTCAAAGCAGCCCCAGCCCAGCGTTTTCCCGTTTTCATTATAGTGAACGGTGCCGCATTTGACGCCGTCAATAAACACCGTGTGCGTTGCCGGCCCCAGCGCAGCCGCGTAATAGAAGCGCAGCGTGTACTCGCCGTCCGAAGGGATCTCCAGCTTGTCAAACGTCAGCGACGAACCCACGTCGTCAATGCCTGCCACGTGCCTTGTCGATCTGTACGCCGAACCCGTCAGCCAGGCCGTTTCCGCCTCGTACCTCACCGCGCCGGTGTCAACGACTTCCACCGTTACCCGCAGCGTCAGTGAAAGCTCCCCGGGGATCGGGCTGCCGTCTGCAGAAGTTAAAAGAACGCGGTTATGCCTGTCAGAGCGCAGAAGATCCGTTGCCAGCGATACCGACCCGCTGCCTTCTGGCAGTTTGACGAGCCCGGCCGGCGCGCGGTCGATCTCCAGCGCAAGCGACAGCTCACAAGGAGTTTCATATATAAAATCTATAGTATACGTCAGCTTTTTCGTCCCTTCCTGTACGTCGCGCTTCTCGTACGGCGCGATGACGGACTCGAACAAGAGAGATTTGTCATCGGGGCGGGTCGGTTCGGGGTCTGTCGGCGTCCCGCTCCACGGAATATGCGTTATGCGCAGGCGCGTGAAGGCGTACGGGACAAGTTTTACACCGGCTTTCTGCCCAAGCCTTTCCTCCGCGACGGGCGAGATCGGGGTGTCGCCGGCAATATTCTGCGCGGCGTTGAGGGTCCAGTCGCTTACCGTGCGCGCTTTTGCTTCCAGTATCATCGGGACGTCTGACAATTGGAAGCGCATGTCGTCTTTGATTTTTTTGCGCGTGAGTCTGAAGTTGGATGGAGCGTCGTTAAAGTTGAAGTTTTCGAGCGCGTAGTTCCATGCGGATGCAGCGGTAATATTGTACGACGGGTAATCGCCTTTCAGGTTCCAGTGGTTGGGGTTATAGTCGATCTTTTCGAAGCGTTCTTCGATCTTTAGCGCAAACAAAACGGCACCGCGGCGGATGCTCACGCTGTTATTGTCCGTAAGCGTCGCAGAGATCTCCGCGGGAAAGTCGAGCGTGATGACGTCGCCGTCGTGCCACCCGGCAAAGAGGCGAACGTATTGACCGGGGCGCAAAACCGCCTCGATCGGGTGGCCGTTGACCCGTACGGAAGCGGCGCTGCACCATTCGGGCACGCGGATATAGATCGGGTAAGTGTCGGTTTTATCCGCCGCGAGCGTGAGAGTGATGCGGTCTTCGAAAGGATAATTGGTTGTCTGAGTAATTGTCAGCCGCGTACCGTCACCAACCTCCGCGGTAACCAAGCAGGGCCCGTACGCACCGGCGGCCAGACCTCCGTCCGACGTAGAGAACCACATTGACGCCACGAACAGCGGCCAGCCCATCTGATAATTGTGCACACAGCACGGGTAGCCGCCGGGAAGTCCGTACACCGACCGGTCGCCGCCGTCGCTGGTAAAGCCGTGATTCCCCATATCCGCCGCGACCTGATTCTGCATCGTGAAATAGACCTGGCCTCTGCCGTCGGAGAGCAGCTGCTGCGGAAGTGCGTTGTAGCTGATGAGTTCGAGGTGGTCTGCGATCGTGGCGTCGCGCAAAACCGCGAGGGCGATCTCATCGCACAGCATTCGTTCCACTACCGCACACGTTTCTGTTCCGTACACGCCGTCAATGCCCCGCGTGAGTTCGTCGCCGTTAGACATTCCGTCCTGCCGCCCGGAGGCCATATAAATGTTTTCTATTCCTTTATAGTAGACGTCGAGGTAGCGCCGGTCTCCGGTCAATGCG
This sequence comes from Clostridia bacterium, assembly GCA_017963755.1. Taxonomy (GTDB): domain Bacteria; phylum Bacillota; class Clostridia; order UBA1212; family UBA1255; genus UBA1255. The sequence goes on from JAGCTF010000101.1 coordinate 5,719, forward strand.
TACATGAGCGGGAAGAGTTTGAAGCTCTGCTGGACGTTTACGATGTGGTACGTTTCGGACCACGCTTTCGCGTCGTACGCAGCAGCCCAGTTGTACGTCTGTCTGTAAAGAAGCCGGCAGAGGTCAAGCAGTTTCTCATCGCCCGTGCGCTCGTAAAGCCAGTAGACAGCAAAGATATTGTCACCGCCCCTGGCCTCTGCCCATGAATAGAGCGGCCTGCGCCTGAGCGCCTTTGCCTCCCACGCAAAATATTTCTCCAGGAACGGAACGACGCGCTCGTCACCCGTGGCGTCGCAATAAAACTCCAGCGCCATGAGCATCGGCATCAGCGGCCAATAATCCAGCGAATCCGGGGAGTTCGCCAGCGGTCCGAACGCGCCGCTTTCCGTCTGGCTCTCCAGCGTCCATTCGATCCACTTCTGCGCCTGCGCTTTGAGTTCCGCGTCATCCAGCACGTACGCTGATGCGACAAGTCCCCTTACATAATATGTGCCGCGCTCCCAGCTTTCGCCGGAGCCGCCCAGCCAGCCCGAGCGTCGTTCCCCTTCCGCACAGCAGTCCGGCGACAATTCTTCAAAGTGCTTCGTTACGTTTTCTGCCTGCTGCAGGAGCTGGGTTTTCAGCCAGCCGGCAGCCTTGACCTGCCCCAAAGGCAGCGTGGTAAATTTCATATCGTCAATAGCTCCTTCCGCGGTCACTTCAACTTCGCGTGTTTCACCGACGGCGACCGGTTCTTCGCCGGGGTCAATATTATTCCCCTCCTGCCGTCCGCATGCGGCTGAGACAAGCAGGGACAGCGCCAGTACCAGGCAGCCGGCTCGCGCTTTTATTTTAGACATAAGGATTCCTCCATATCGCTATCTTCCGGTCTTAACACTTCTCCTGCCCCACGTAGGCCCTTTTATCTCTGTCGCAGCACCGGTCTTTGGGTCAATATCTAAAACAAAAATGCCGTCGTCGCCAATCGCGATCCGGTCGATGACCAGTTTTACTTCGCCGTCAACATAATCATACGCGTGTGCCGCGATCCATTTTTCGCCGTCCGGACCGGTGAACACGCAATTGTGACCGGCCTCGCGATACTTGTCCTGATACTTGTAAACACCCGTCTCGTACAGTCCGCCGTAGTTCATACAGCTGTTTTCGTTGATCCCGCCTAAGATCGGGTCGGGGTCGGGTTCCCAGCCCTCGAGGGGCGAGTTCGAGCGCGCGATACCGACTTCGTAGCCCCTTGCCCAGGTGGAATAGAACATAAAATACGTGTCTCCGTGTTTAATGACGTACGGTCCTTCGAAACCCACGCCTTTGCGCTCTCCGTTCCAGGCGTACGACCCTTTTATGGGCGAGAACAATGTTTTCAGCTTAGTTTTCAGCTCGCCGGTCTCGAGGTCAATTTCCGCGCCCATAATGCCGGAGCAGAACAGATACGTCTTACCGTCGTCGTCAACGAACAGGTGCGCGTCGTTGCCGTACGCGATTGGCCGGTCGTCGGTGATGACGGTATAGGGGCCCTCGATGTTGTCAGCCGCGGCCAACAGCATGCCGTGGTTCGAGCCGTCGTTCAGGCAGCAATTGACCGTGATATAGTACCTGCCGTTCAGCGCGAACAATTCCGGCGCCCAGAACCGCTCCTGGTACCATTTGTTCTCCGAATCATCCGGTCTCGCCACCATTATGCCCAGAAAATCCCACTTCTTAAGATCCCGGCTGCGGTAAAGCGGCACTCCTTCAGGGTGCCTGCCGTCAACGATCCCGTATGGCGACATCGTGCCGGTCATGTACCAGTATTGTCCTTCTTTGAGTATGAACGGGTCGCGCAGGCCTTTCCCGTCCGGCGTGTAATTGGCGATCGGGTTTGACCAGCTGAAGCGCGTTGCGCAGCCTGCGGCGGCAATACATGCGGCCACGGCAAGAAGCAGCGTCAATATTTTCGATAGGCGTTTTGGCATATACGGGTCATGCCTCCTTGTTCCTGGCCGGGTTTTGTAACGGGTTCTCACGAGCGGATTATACCATAAAAAGAAGGAATTGTACTGATTATTATTTAATATTAACTGTGTCAATATTGCGGTTAACAGATCCCGCTCGACGATCAGGCAGAAAAAGGCCGGCAATCTTTAGCTAAGCAGCTATTGATTGCCGGCCTTGGGCGGGACTTTTTTTCAGCCCCTCGTTTTTAAATCAATAAGGGAATCAAGGTATAGGTATCTCCGGGAGGATTATATTGCCGTTTTCGTCGATAATAATTCCGCCGCCGGGTGTGGGCGTGGGCTCAAACCCGGGATCTTGTCCCGATGCGGTTTCTTTGGGCTTATCGCTGGGTTTAACCGGGCCGATAATATCCGAAGGCATTGGCGTTTTATCGGCGCGTGGATCTTTTGTAATCGGAACAGCACCAGGTGAACCCGTTGCCGGTTCGGGAGTATTCTTCGAAGGTGCAGGAGTGGGAGCCTGTTCGGGACTTGCGGTAACTGTCCCGGAAGCCGCGGCTGTTTCTGCAGGATCGCTCGCATTCGTTGCTTCAACGGTCACAGATGTTTCATCTGTCTTGGATGGGGATTCTGTTTCTGAAACAGCCATCGTCTCTAGAGGGCTTGCCGCCACGGACGCTTCAGGTGTGTACTTTTGATCAGGTATCGGGGTTGCATCTGCAGGCTGCGGATTATTCGTAGAAGCAGCTGTTTCAGGATCGTTGTCCCCTTGCTCCTGCGCAGGGAAAGAACTGAGCTCGGTTTCACCGGGCAATTCTTCCTGCAACGTGCATGCGGACAAGACCAAAACAGGCACGACAAGGCAAGCAAGCAAAATCAAAACGCTTTTTATACACGCTCTCTTCATAACAGCAACACTATGCGCAGATAGACTTCGGGGTCCTTTATTTGTCTTCGGCGTCAGACCATTCAGCAGGGTCGAGAGGAATATCTCCTTCGCCTCCGCTGGCGGTGATCACTTCGCAGGAGTCAAATAAAATCAATTCGATTTTTACATTTTCAAATTTTTCCATGGTCGTGCTCCTTTATTTATAACGACGGGTTCACCAGAACGTTGTGCGCGGTGTTGACGTAGTAGTAATACGCAACCATCGCATACTGCTTTTCGATTGAGAAGGTAGTTCCTTCCTTCACTACTGTATCAATGTAAGTCATCGCGTTCGCAGTGATTGTCGCGGTTCCGGATGTTGTCTCGACTGTGAGCGTGTAATCCTTGAACATACTGAGTACGTTGATCTCCTCGGTGCTGAACTTGTAGTATGTTTGTCCGCCGATGCTCTGGGTGCCTTTCAGCGTACCGCCTTCAAAGTTTACGATCTCCTCGCCTTCCGCGAGTTTTACGAAGAAGTTTATCACCTGCTGTGAGTTCAGCGTAAGCGCGAACTTAGCGTCTTCGACTCCGGTGCCTTCAATATCTTTCACGACTTCAAATTCGTAGCCGGCAAGGAAATTGCGCGTGTATGCGAGATCTTCTTCCGACAGCCCGGAGCCCTCATAAAGCGGTATCTCGGCGTGCTCTTTTCCGTCGGTCCAGCCTGACAGCTGCAGATAGTGGCCGTAGTTACGGAGATCCCGTACAAGGTTGCACAGCTGCGACCAGTCGTCGTATTCCGCCTGGATTGCGGAAATGTACGTCAGCGCGGAATAAGTGTCGGTGACAGCGCCGTCGGTACCGTAGTTGAACGTGGCTTTAATGGTGTCGGCGAGCTCGAGCGCGTTGATGTAGCATGTGAACCAGTAGGCGTTTTCACCGTCGACCGGCGTAGCGTCATCGATGTCCATCGTGCTTGTTCTGCCGTCGCTTACCTTGAAGCTGACCGAACTATCGGACGCGTCAAAGCTTTCGGGAAGCGTTACCTTGAACTGAACGCCGACTTCGCCGGTGAGAACGATTCTGTGGCTCGTGAACTGCGGCATGCCGAGAGCGGGAATGATCACGTCTTCGGGCAGAACTGGTTGGGTGCCCTCTGCGTCGAGGTAGTACCTGCCGCACTCTTCGCAGTAGTAGTAGTCAATGTTTCCGTCTTCCGTCTCGGTCGGGTCTTTGGCGGGAACGAACGTCAGGTCGTGAACTTCACAGACGTCGGCGTCCTTGGAGTAGATCTCGACAAGGTCGAGCAATAGATAGAACATGTTTTCCGTGTTGTAATGGCGGATTGCGATATATACTACCGGTTCGCCGTCAAAAGCCGAAAGGTCGGCAGTATAATTCTTAAAACTGTCTTCAGTTGTTATATCGTCGGAGATCTTGACAAAACCTTCGAGATTGTCGGGCGACGTTGAGGCATAAAGAGCAAACGTCTCAAAAGGCCAGTTACTATATCCGGACGCCCATAAAGAGAGTTTTGCGTCTTTTTGTCCTTCAAGGGAGAAAGCAGGGGATATTGCCCAGTTATCGGGTGTAAGCGGTCCGTAGTCGCTATCGTAAGAAGCGGAGTATATCAACCGTGATCCTTCGTGGGTATCTTCGTATTCTGCCCAACCCCAGCAATAACCGTCTTCGTCCGCATCTATAAACGTCCAGCCTTCCAGCGTTTCCTCAAAACCCCATCCGGTTACTAACTTCTCACCGGTTACCTCAGAGTAGACCGTATAGCCGCACACGTCACAGACCTTTTTTGACACGCCGCTATCGGTTTTTTCGTTAAAGGTGCACTCCTCGGTTTTCGCTTCGCCGCAGCGGGAGCAGGTGTAGGTGTGAGTGCCGTCGTTGTTTGAAGTGCAATTTGCCCAGTCATGCCCGAGCGCAGGTGCAGTTATAGTATCTTTGAGGAGCACTGGCTCAAGGCCTTCCGCGTCGAGGAAGACTCTTCCACAGACGCTGCACTGGTAATATGCGCAATGAGCGTCTTCCGTACATGTCGGTACGGTTACCTCGGGTACCTCTGTCAAAACGTGCGTTCCCGGCTCGCAGCTATAAATTACTTTGATCTCAACGTCGTCAATATTGAGATAGAACTGATCTGTAACGTTGTAATGGCGGATCGCGACGTACACTTTCTCTTTGCCGAGAAAGTCCGACAGGTCGGCGGTGAAGTTTACGTAATCGCCGCTCGCCGTGAAATCCCCGCCGATTTTAGTCATCTCGTCGGGATTGGATGATTCGCCCGCATAAAGCGCGAAGACCTCTTCGGCATAGCTAGGATCCTGTCCGCACGCCCAGATGGAAAGCGCCGCATCGCCGACACCTTCAAGGGAAAACTCGGGGGATATTGCCCAGTTATCCGGAGTCAGTGCGCTTCCGGTTTTATGGCTCCAGGACTCCGAGTAGAGCAGGACGTAACCGCTGCGAGCAGTTAATAAATCGGAGGTGAGACCCTCGTTCGAGTACAAAGTCCAGTTGTATCCGTCGCCATCCGCGTCGACAAACGTCCAGCCTTCGTCGCCTTCTTCAAAGTCCCATAAAACGAGCGAGGTCGCGCTCTCCAGTTCATCCTCGGAAATCGCGTGAATGTTTGCCGGCAATACGACGCTGAATACCATCGCGAGCGCCAGCAGAACTGAAACAAAACGTCTTTTCATTATTTTTTCTCCTTTCGTATCAGGATCTTCCTTTCGATCCGGTACAAATATGCATATTCTTCATAAGAAAAACAAATACAGTGTTTCGGCCAGTTACGGTATCGTCAGCTCTTACTAACAGCAAAAAACGTCCATTCTCCAGGAACCGAATCACTTCTTGTCAGTTATTATAATCGAATGGCATAAAAACAGTCAATGCATTTTTGTCCTAAGCGATATAGCTCACTTCAAATTCTTTCAGGTACACGAACCACAGCGGCGTATCGTGAACGCTCTTGTCAACGCGCGTCACGTAAAGGCGGACGTATCTGGCCGTTTCCGTATCGAAATCGTGGACAACTTTATCCGTTTCGCAAGTATAGTCCGTCACTTTTGCGACCGTCTTCCACTCTACGCCGTCAGCGGACAATTGTATCTCGTAATCTTTCGGGAACATGTAGTACCGGCCAAGATTGCTGTAAAACACCGGGAACAGCGCCACCCGATTGACCTCCTTCGGCGTCCCGAGATCCACCCTGATCCAATCAAACGTTTCGTCGTTATATTCCGTA
>JAGCTF010000102.1 GCA_017963755.1 Clostridia bacterium
CACCTTAAATGGCGACTAACTAAAAACCGTGCGACTACCTTAATCCCACAACCTGACCGTAATCTTAACCCCTTTTGCCGCTTGCGTAAAGAGCCTTAACTCAGCGCTTACTCAGCCGCAAAAATGAAAACCGGTCCCGATAAGCCCCGACTGATTAAAATTATCCATATCGTGGCGGATAATATAATCCATATACGAAGCGACCATCTTTCCGGTAAGCAGGTAGCCGGCGGCATTCATATGGCCGCTGGTGAAAAACATACGCTTGAAATTGTCATCGTATTCCGGCGCATAATCGTGGAGGTCGATAACGTATGTGTTGTCGAAATGCTCGGCAAGGTCGTACATAAGCTGGCGGTGAGCGATCCTCTTGTCCTCGTTCGCGCGCTCGGCGTCATTGCGAACAGGCTCGCGGGGCATAGTGATCAGGAAGAACTTGGCCTCGGGCTGGAGCTCTTTGTAATGCTGGATCATGCGCGCGTAATAGCCGCAGAACGTGGGATTATTGTAATGCCAGTTGGGCTTAACGTCGTTGGCGACGCTGCCGATCTCCTGATTAAGGCCGAACAGGTCGTTGCAGCCCATAGCGATGAGGTAAGCCTGAGCGACCTTGTCCTTGCTCCACCAGCCCATCGCATCGGCGTAGCTGTTGCAGTACTCGGATGCGGTCATACCGCCGCGGGAAAAGTTCAGAACCGTTGTCCCGGACATGCGGGCAAGGTACTGGCCCCACGAGTAGTCAAACCAGTCGTGGTACGTTGTGGGGCTTCCGACGTCGCGGGCTTCAAGTTCGCCCGACGAGAGGCTGTCGCCGATGACGGCGATCTTGCGGAAAATGCCTACGAATCCTCCGTCGGAAACGATGTTATCGAGCGGCTTCTCGTTCGGGTCGCAGGAATAGACTTTGCTTAGTTCCATAATGATGATCCTTTCGTTATTACTTTTCGATCTATATCAATCTTTTTTGCTATTTCTTCATCTCTTCATACACCGCGCGTTCGAGCTTAAGGGCAACGGGTGAATCCTGGCAGCCGTCAAATCTCGAATTGCGCATGAGTATGCCGACAACGTCGTTTGCGGGATCGATCCAGAAATACGTGCCATACGCCCCGCTCCAGCCGTATACGCCTTCGGGGAGGTACGGATGCGGGCCGGTGATGATGCGGACCATGAGCCCCCAGGACTCGGTTTCCGCCATCCATTCTGTGCCCGGTGCGATCCAGGGCGTGTGGAGAAGGCGGGCACTCGCGGCGGAAAGCACGCGCACTCCGTTAAGCTCGCCGTCGCTTCGCAGCATCTGGGCGAAGCGCGTGTAGGAATTTAACGAGCCTGTGAGCGACGCGCCGCCGCTGTGGTAGGTGAGGGGCAGATTCTCAAACGTAGAAAGGCCGAGAGAATCATCGGCAAAAGAATTGCCAGCGCTGTCGCGGTCGATCATACGCATAAATCTTGTCCGCTGCTCGTCCGACGGTTCGAAAGTGATGTCACCGGCGCCGATCGGGTCAAGGAGGTTGTCCTTGATAAACTCACCGAATTCCTTGCCCGAAGCGATCTCGATCACGCGGCCGGCAATATCTCCACCTAGCGTCGTGCTGTAGCTGAGCCTTGTCCCCGGCTCAAAATCGAGCGGGAAGTTTTCGGGGATGTAGTCGGCGACCGTTGCGAGCGACTGTCTGTATTTGCGCGGGATACGCCATTGTGCGTCGTAACCGAGTTCTCCGGCGCCAATGCCGTTTGTGTGCGTGATGAGGTTCCAGATCCTGAGTGTTTCGGTGCATTTGCGGTCGCGGACAAAGGCGGCGGTCCCGTCGGGATTTTCGCCTCGCTTTCCGAGCCATAGTTCGTCGAAGGCGGGCAGGTATTTCGAGACCGGGTCGTACAGGCTCAAAAGGCCCTGATCGCAGGCGGACGATACGGCGGCGGCGGTGACGGGCTTCGTCATTGACGCCAGCCTGAACATCGTGTCCGCGGTGACGGGACGGTTCGTGTCCGGATCTTCGACGCCGGCAGAAACCTCGGAAATAATATTGCCCCCCTGCAGCAGGCGGAAGATCAGACCGAAGCAGCTGCCTGAACGGACGGTATCGTCGCAGATGCCCTGCAGGCGTGCGGATAATGTGGAAGTGTCGAAATCAGTCATTGAAAGTGCCTCCTGACCCTGTATCACCGTTCAAAGCGGCCCTGAAACGGCCGCCGGTATTTTTTTATTTCTCGAAACTTGCGCTTACCGCCTGTTCGAATCTGAGTGTCGCCTGAGCTCCGGCCCCGCCGTCGATCCGTGAATTGCGCATCATAATAGCGGTAACTTTATTAACCGGATCGATCCAGAAGTGCGTGCCGTACGCGCCGCTCCAGCCGAAGATGCCCGAAGTGAGCCACGGGTGACCGTCTCTGATAACGCGCACGCCGAGGCCCCACGTTTCTACCGGCCCGATACCGACCGTGCCGGGGAGAGGCCACGGAGACCGCATGAGGGAAACTGCCGCGGGGGACAATACTCTCACGCCGTTATACGTGCCTTCATGCCTTAGCATTTCGGCAAATTTTGTATATGCGTTCAGCGTGCCTGTAAGCGACGCGCCGCCGCTGAAATACGTGATCGGGAAACGCTCGAACGTTGTCCGTCCGAGGGACGTGTCCATAAATCCGCCGCGTTTATCGTCGCGCGAGAACATGCACATCATCCTGCCCCATTGTTCGTCGGTCGGAGTGAACGTTATGTCGTTGATCCCCAGAGGAGTCATAATAGTTTTCTGAACGAATTCGTCGAAGGGCATGCCGGAAACGAGTTCAACGATCCTGGCGGCAACGTCCTGCGCGGCGACTCCGCTGTATCCTGTGACTTCATCAGGCTGGAAGTCGAGCAGCAGATGTTTCCCCATCCAGTTTGTTATATCTTTGAGCGAGCTCCTGTCCTCCGAAGGTATACGATCGTACTGGAAATTTCCGACCTCGCCCGAAGCGATGCCGTTGACGTGGCTCATAAGGTGATGCAGGCGCAGCTGTTTCTTTGCTCTTTCGGCGGGGACGACAACGACCGTTCCGTCTTCGCGCGTTTCTTTGCGTCCGACCCACATTTCGCCGAAATCCGGCAGGTATTTACGCACTTCGTCGAAGACGGTGAGCAGCCCGCGGTCCTGCGCGGCCAATACAGCAGCCGCCGTGACCGGTTTGGTCATCGATGCTAAGCGGAACATCGTATCCGCCGTGACGGGCTGTTTGGTGTCAAGATCCGCCACTCCTTTTATGACTTCTGTGACTGTCTCGCCGTTTTGAAGGACTCTGCCGGCAATTCCGCAGTAATATCCTTCTTTTATACCGTTGTCCGCCAGTTCGTTCAGGCGTTTTTCGAGTTCGGTTGCGTTTAGCTTTTGCATGGTCTGTCACCCTGCCTTTTCGTTATTTTTTTGCCGCCGGACTGCTCCGCCCGGGGCCGTTATTTCAACCCGAAGTATACTATCATTTGCCGGGGGTGTCAATCACAGAATCGCGGCAGGTATCGTGGAGGCAAGTGTGCGGATCCTACTGCGAACCGTGCGCAATTTCATTCTCTATTACGTATTGCGCGAATGCCCAATACGGAGTAAAATATACTCAAACCTAAATCTAAAACATTTCAGGAGGGAAAATTATGTACACACAAAAATATGAAGATCTGCCCAAAATAGTAAAGATCATACTGCAGATATTCCTTGGCGGCCTCATCGGCGGGATCTACCGCATAGTCCGCTTCCTTGAAACGAAAAACGTAGTAACACTGGTAGTAGGAATACTCGTACTTGTCACCGGTATCGGAAACCTGATCGTATGGATCGTTGACCTCGTTACCGAGATCCTCCGCAACCGCATCACCGTACTGGCAGATTGACAGAGCACCATTTTTACTGAACTTGTTTCAA
>JAGCTF010000016.1 GCA_017963755.1 Clostridia bacterium
CGTTGCGGAAATACCAGGCGTTTTTAGCAAAAATGTCGTTGGTCACGTTAAAGCCGAGCGACTGCAAATATTTGATGAAGAACACCGCCGTCGTGCGCGTGTTGCCCTCGCCGAAAACGTGGATCTGCCAGAGGCGTGAGATAAAGCGCGCCAAATGACGGATGACCTCGTCCATCGACAAACCGGAATAATCAAATGCTTTTTCCTGTGAAATATCATATTCCAGCGTTGTGCGCAGCTCGGTCGCGCCTCCGTACATCACGGTATCGCCGTCGAGTACCCATTCCATTTTTGTGATGTTGTAATCACGGATCTTTCCGGCGTGTTTATAGATACCATCGAACAGCCGATGATGGATCGAGAGATATTGCGCCACGGAGAAGGTGAATCCTTTTTCGGCAATAATTCCGGTAATGCGCGAGGAAACCTTGTCCGCTTCCTCGGTGCGAGGCTCTTCTTTCTTGCGATCCGTCTTATAATATGACTCGATCAGCGCCTGCGCTTCGCTGAGCGTGATCTCGCCTTCAATATTCTTGACGGCGGTCTCCTTCAAATATTCGGATGTTTCCAGCCCGTCCACCGCCTGAAGACCGATAGCCGTATGCCAGGCATAGCTCCGCTCGCGCTTCGTCGGATCAGATTCGCGCTGATATTCCTCAAAGGGATCATTATCGTGATTCATTTCAACAATATCATTTCCTTTATTACTCATAATTTCCTCCGTTTACAAGCCTTGTACCACTTCAGTATCAAGTTGCTTTTTTCTCTCTTTCCAATCCGGCATATGAACCGTCTCCGGAACCATCATTATGACTTCGACAGGAGAACCGTTATATACCATGTAAATGCCTGGCTTTACTTTTTCACCTTTTCGTTCGTATGGCATATTATTACTCACTCTGTCCTCTCTGGTTTCGGGATAGTCGATGACCCACTCTGAATAATCGACCGAAACAGAATAATGATGATTCAGTTCCTGTAAATCACCTTATCGAGCGCCTCAAACGCCGCGTCCACTGCCGCTTCGCGGGATTCAAAAACTTCAACCCAAAACTCGTTGTCAAGGGAATATTTCCATTTGGAACTGTTTTTGATCCTGTAAAGGACAACCAGGTGTTCCTTGATTTTAGCATATGCATTGCCGTTTCGCGATTCTTTCCATTTTCGATTCAGAAAGTTCTCCCTGCGGCTCTGCTTGTTTTTGAACTCCTGCTCACGTTTCTTTGCCGCCTCGACATCACCTTCCATCTTGCCCGCACATATGCAGCCGACGTTAAGCTGACGGTAATGGGGATGGACCATATGATGCACGTAACGAATTATCTGATACCCGCACATTTCACAAATCCCGCACGGTTCGCCCAGATCAGTCACACCGATACACGTCCAGCCGGTGTGGGGGACGTCGTCTCTCTTCCATAGATTCTCTGATTCTGCAAGCTTTTTGCGCAGTTCATCCGAAATAACCGGCTGCTGTTTTTGGCGCTTATTATCGTTGGCTTCGGGCTCAGGTTCGCCGGTTTGCGCAGAATCGGAAGAAGGAGCGGCAGGCTGCCCGGGAACTACGGAATTGATGACTTCGTCTTTTGTAAAGCGGTCCATTTCCTCAAGTTCTTCACTGCCGGGCCTTTCAGTGTCTGTCTGGGAAAGAGGCGCCTTGTAGTTCAGATAAACGTCACGGTCTTCGCCGTTTTCGTTTTTATTTAGAATAACAACATCACCGTTTTCAAGCTTGACAACCGCTTGCATCTTATGGATCGCGCCATCCTGATATCCGGAAACGTCGGTAACGATAGTAAACCTTGACTCTCCACCTGCGGCAATAACTTGACGTTCGGCATATTTAGCGAACGCTCCATACACGGGCTCTCCGCCGTCAACAGTATATCCGTAACTGTTGATCTTCATCTTTTGATTTCCGAACCAGCCGTGCATTGCAACAGTTTTAATATTGCCATTTGATCCGTCAACCAGCTTCTTTTTGGCACTAACCGCACCATTGCCATTGGCAACTCTCATATTGTTCACAAAAATCTGATCATATGAAAGCCGGTCTCCGTTTTCGGATGAAAAATTACGCAATACCGGACTGGGTTCAGCGACGTCCGTCTGAGAATGAACGGGCGCTGAAGGCGAAGTGGCTGTGACAGATTCTTCCGACTGAATCTCCTTCGCAGGCAGATCCGTTTCTGCTTCCTCTTTCCCGATAATCTCGGTCTTAACAGCAGGCGGATCATTCTCAAGTGCGTCGTGCGGTCTGTCAAAATACCCGCGAGATATAGTGCGCGTCTGCGACAGTTTGTCAAATTTTATGACGTAACTTCCGCGCTTTTCATCTATACCGACGATCTTTCCGTGACCGAACGCATGATGAACTACGTCTGACCCTACTCCAATACCTTCCTTCGGCTCCGGAGGCGGTGTGTTCCTTCGAATATAACCGTACGCCTCACGCATCAAGTCGTCGGATATTTTACCTATTCGCGTATAATTCTCAACGCCTATTTCATTTAAGAAACGGGATGGCAGTTTTTTGATTCCTTTTTCTGACATTCCCTCGGAATCCATTATAAACAGATACTCTTTCGCTCTCGTTATCGCCACGTAGCAAAGACGGCGTTCTTCCTCCAAACCGAGTTTTTTGCGTTCTTCTATCGTTTTTGAAGAGGGGAAAATACCTTCGGTAAAACCTACAATAAACACCACCGGGAACTCCAGACCTTTTGCGGAGTGAATAGTCATTAGTTTGACCGCCTCGCGCGGTTTTTCTTCATCTTCGCCTGATTGAAGCGCGATCTGCATCAAAAACTCGGAAAGCGTCAGATTTTCACCAAAAGAGCGCTCGAATTCGTTCGCGATACGTTTGAATTCGGAAAGGTTCTCCAAACGCTCCTCATCGCCAAGTTCCCTTATATACTGTTCGTAACCGGATTCAACAGTTACGCGATTGACGATCTCGGATATTCTCGCAGATTCGGAAAATTGTCGCATCGTGTCAATGAAATTGACAAATTCACCTGCTCCGCTTGCCCTGAAAACAGATTCGTTAAGATTGTATTTCAGCGTTTTGTAAAAACTCTTTTCCTCTTCTGTGTCGAATACTGTAATTGAATTATCTTTGAGAGTCTCGAGATAAGCCATTTTCGACCTGCCGAATTTTCGGCGCGGAGTATTGATGATACGTTTGAAGGACACGTCATCATCAAAAGCGATCAAACGCAAATATGCGATAATATCCAGGATCTCCATTCGCTGATAGAATTTGACGCCGCCGTAGATCTCGTAGGGGATGTTGTTCTCGACAAACTTCTTTTCTATAACGCGGGAGAGAAATCCGGATCTGTACAGTACCGCAAAATCCGAATAAGAATACCCTTTTGTCCTTTTCAGACTGCGGATATTGTCGACAATGACCGTGTTCTCGGCATCATCACTTTTTGAATGAAAATGGGTAACGACAGCCCCGTTCTCGGACTTTGTGAAAAGATCCTTTTTCAGTCGGAGCTCATTCTTTTCTATCAGATGGTTAGCACAACGCAATATCTGCGGGGTAGAACGGTAATTCTGATTCAAAAAGATCGTTTCCGTCGGATCATGCGTCTTATCAAAATCTACGAGCAGTTTGACGTCAGAGCCGCGCCATTCATAAATATTCTGATCAGGATCGCCGACGATCATTAGATTCTTATATTTGCCCGAAAGAATATCTACGAGCGCTAATTCACGCTTAGAACTGTCCTGAAACTCGTCGACCTGGATATAGTTAAGCCTGTCCTGCCATTTTTCTCTGATTTCAGCATCGGTCTCGAGAAGATAGAGCGCAAAACTCATCAGATCGCTGAAATCAAGAGAATAAACTGCTTTCTGCCGCTGCATAAACTCTTCAATGATCTGATCATCCTTATTATTGATCGCCGCCATGATCTGACACGGCTTTGGACTGCAGAATCTTGGCACATAATCAGTGGTGCTTTTTACGAAATTGATCTTTTTCAGTATACTCTCAAAGCTGGCATAATCGAGCTTAAGTTCGTGCTTCTGGTATATTTCTTCCAGGATTGCTTTCTGTTGCGAGGTGTCAATTATCTGGAAGCCCTTCGAAAAAAACAATTTTTCAGGATTTTCACGCAGAAGTCTTGCGCAGAAACCGTGATACGTGCATATAAGAGAAGTGTCATATTCTGGGCCGATCAGCGCTCGAATTCGCTTCTTCATTTCGCCGGCGGCTTTATTGGTAAATGTTACGCACAGGATGTTGGCGGAGTCAATACCGTACTCCTGTACGAGATACGCATATCTACTGACGAGGAGCTTGGTCTTCCCGCTTCCGGCACCGGCAATCACACGCACATATCCTTCCGTCGCCTTGACCGCCTCGATTTGTTTATTGTTCAATTTATCGAATAAGTTCATAAATCAAGCCTCTCCGAATCCGATAGTTACATTATACGCGAAAAGAAGTACCGAAACCGGTATATTACTCAGCCAAACGCGTCTCTCCGTTGTTTGCATTGGAATCGTCCGGCAGAAATTCGATAATGTCATCAAGTTTACAGCCCAACGCAGCGCAAATGTTGCGGAGTGCTTCAGTGCTCACATCCTGGTTCTTACCCATTTTTGTCATCGTGTAGTGACTGACGTGAGCGAGCTGCTCCAGATCCTTGCGGTCCATGTCCCGATCCAATAAGATGTGCCATAACTTTTTATAACTGACTGCCATATCTTCCTCCGAGTGAATGGATTTCTCGAATGAGAGTATACTCATCTATCTTGATCTATTATAGCAAAGCCCACTCTAAAAGTCAAGCTCAAAATATGAATTTCGTATCTCGCGTTACAAATTCACGAGCACTAATAGTAAGGAATAGTATATTCCGTGCCTTTTTCTCAACTGTCAGTTGAATTATACTTGCTTTTAAATCCCTTCCAATACGAGAAATTATCTGCTAAAATATTCTTGACTCAAAAAAGGAGAATTCACAAAATGAAAGAAACAATGGGGCAAATCATCCGTCGGTTGCGAAAAGAGCGGGATCTTACACAAGAAGAACTGGCTGAGAAATTAAACATATCTTCACAAGCAATTTCAAAGTGGGAAAACGGTTCGACAATACCGGATATTTCGCAGGTTGTTCCGCTTGCTAAACTGTTCGGCATATCGACAGATTATCTTCTCAGTAATGAAACAACTATAAGAGACGGCAGAAACCAAGTTACGTATCCACTATGGGTCATGGGGATTTATAATACTGACGCGTATGCACACTTATATAATTTTACTATTGAGTTGATTCCTATATTTCAAAGAAATATGAGTGAAAAGAGTTTTTTAGATATTGAATATCATGAAAAGGACAATGATGGTATAATTGAGGTTACACACTATTGGATAACTAAGGATGAAGTATTCAAATTCCGCGGCGGAGACAGCGAAGCCTGTAAAGAGGCTACTCTCCGAATTTGTGAAAAAGGAATATATCCGTGATCTGCTTTTCATCAGTTTCGGTTGCCTCTTTTTCCATTGTTCCGATAATTGCCGCTTCGTTGTTCCGTACGGGTTGAATCGTTCCATTAGCTCCAATATTATTCCGTTAATCGTCGTTATATTATTCCGATAGGCTTGACATTGTTCCGATAATATGATATAATATTACAGATTGGAGGCGAGAGTTTATGTATATGACGGTAAAAGAAGCAGCTGAAAGATGGAACATTTCAGACAGAAGGATAAGAGTATTATGCTCCGAGGGGAAGATTCACGGGGCGTATCAGGAAGGGCGCGGCTGGAAGATTCCGATCGATGCGGAAAAACCCGCCGACGGAAGGTTTAAATCGAAAGAAAGTATCCTCTCTCAGATCGACCGCAAGAAAGCGGAGCTCGACAGCAGAAGACCGCTGACCGAAGGCGAACTGGAACGACTGAACGAGGAGTTTACCGTTGAATACACATATAACTCCAACGCCATTGAAGGCAATACTCTGACGCTTCGCGAGACTGACCTTGTTCTCCGCGGACTTACGATAGATCAGAAACCGCTGAAAGATCACATTGAAGCTGTCGGTCACAAGGAAGCTTTTGATTTTGTCAGAGAGCTTGTAAAGGAGAAAGCGCCGCTTACCGAGAGTGTCATTCGGCAGATCCATTATCTTGTGCTTGCCGATAAAAGAGACGACCGCGGCGTTTACAGAAGAGTCCCCGTCCGAATTATGGGCGCTCGCCACGAACCTGTGCAGCCGTATCTTATCGGGCCGAAGATGGAACAGCTATTGCATGACTACGCGGCAAGCGAGGATCACATTGTAACAAAGCTGGCGCGATTCCACATAGAGTTTGAGGGCATCCACCCGTTTATCGACGGAAACGGCAGAACGGGCAGACTGCTTGTGAATCTGGAACTGATGAAGGCCGGCTATCCGCCTATCGACATCAAGTTCACCGACAGAGTCGCTTATTACAACGCCTTTGACACATACCACATCAAACACGACCTTTCCGCTATGGAGGGATTGTTTGCCGGGTATATCAACGCAAGACTGGATGCATATCTGAAGATATTGAAAGAGATGCAGGATTAAGCGAAGCGTACTGTCAATACTTCGACTGTCAAACATTCATGAAAAGCCGGGTAACGCGTACAATTTTTATTTCTCGATGAAATTGTTTTTGTGAACATGGCTTTTCGGGTAATGGATGGTATAATATTGCAGATATGAAAAACTATTTTAATGCATATCCGGTTCGAGAAATCAGTTTAGACTGCATGAGACAACCTCTGACCACTAATCTCTGACCCCAACCGGCGGCGGAGCATACGGAAACAACGGAGAAATCGGGCTGAAAACCACGCGACAGCGCTCTAAAACGGCTGAAAAACGCCCAAAAACGGGTATCGGAAAGCTCGTGGTTTGTTTGGGACCATCAGGCCGCAGGTTCGAATCCTGTCACTCCGACCATTAAATGAAGCCCCGTTCACGCGGGGCTTTTTCTATTACGTTTACCCTTTCCGCC
>JAGCTF010000103.1 GCA_017963755.1 Clostridia bacterium
AGACGGGAGAGGGCTCGCTTAAGCAGACCTCGACAACGACGACCGATCCGACCGAGGTCCTCCACGCCGAGGACTTCTACGAGGCCGACAAGACCGCTGCGGCCGCGAACGGAATCGATCTGGACAAATACGAACTGCTCTCCTGGGAATATCTTGAGAACACCTACTGGAACAGCACGAGCAAGGCGACGACGACCACGCCGTCCTCGACGGCATCGACCTATCATCAGAATATTTGTACGAAAAAGAAATTCTCCACGGCAGAAGTTCCGGTCGGAAGCGTCTTCATCTGCGACAGCGGCTGGCAGTACAGGCTTGAGAAGTTTGAAAGCGGGAACGCGAAGTACTCGGGCTCAAGGCCGGGAATGATAACGGCTCCCGTCTTCATTCTTACCGACGAATGGCTGGGAGGCTGCGGCTTTGTGACCTGGAACGTCGCCTCCAACCCGAAATCCGACATCTCGTCGAGATACGCCCAGGCCGCGGTCCGTCTCAGGGTCTACGTCCCGAAGGGGTGAAAGAGGGCTTGCCGCTGCGCCGATTCCGCGCGCGAGCGCGCAACAAAAGAAACAGGCACCTTTTGGCGCCTGTTTCTTTTGTTGGTGAACCATCCTGCGCAATATCCGAACCGGATGAACTGCACGCGGCAACCACGTCGTTTATATTTGCTTCAGTCTTTTTGTCCCTGTAGTTGAAGGTGATTATGATTCGATGGATAGAAGGTAGAATTGATAAGGTAAGAGATGGGAAAAAAACCTGTTGACAAACGCAAGTTTTTCAAGTAGAATAATATTGGTTAATTGGACATTATGTCAATTTTCCAGGAAAGGAGTGCTTCGTACGATGAAAAAGCCCAAATATGTCTTTCATATTGGTTTTGCGCATATAACTGACGAGAATTCCTTCTCCGGCGGGAGGAATTATCTCATCTTCATTTCACAGTGCGCATGACCGGCTTTGCAGACGATACGGCCGTGCGCATTTTTCTCCTTGCGCAATTCCCTCGCGTCAATTGCCACTCGAAAAATGAACAGAAAGGAATCCAGAGGTACTAGTAATGAAAAACATAACGAAAACTCTAAAAATGGCGACGGCATTGATCATAGTATCGCTCATTCTCTTTGGGTGTGCTTCGGTTCACGTCGAAACCGAATTCACCTCAACAGATATCACTTCTTCTTTTGACCCCGGCAACGGGAAGGAAGATTCCGTCCCATTTATCGAGCCACTCACGACGTATTATTCCGATACTATGGAAGCTCTTTCCAGGTCTCCTCAATTCATTGTTGTGGATTCTGTCGAAAAACTGAGTGCGATATGTGATTTCGGCTCTGAGCTGGCGGAACGTACTGCTTTCGTGTTCCTGGCGACCCGGAACGAGCTCGAGGATGCAGCGGCACGGTACGGGTCCGGTTTCTTTGACGGAGGATTTCTGATAATCATCGTCGGCGCCGAGTCGATCGGGAATATGAGATACAGCGTGCAGAGCAAAACAGATGCGGATAAGATCGAAATCCTTCTTTCGGCCGTCGCTCCTCCCGTTCGGACCTGTATTCTCGGGGCATATCTTTATCCTGTGGCTTTTGAAGGCAGATATTCCGGACAGGAAATCTCTATCTCGAGAACCTACTCTGAAGAAAGAAGTTCCGCGGCATAAATAATCCGGCAGGTATTCCGCGAGGTAAAGATCGCGCGCGTTTTTCCTCGCGGAAACTTAATAACCACAAAACCGTTATGATGGACCGGTATGATATCGCCACCGGGAACTCTGTTACAAACATGCGCCGAACACCTGAGATGATCATCCGAAAACTTATCAGCTGTGTGTCTCGCACCTTTTGGTTGCGCCGCAGTCAGCTTTTGGATAGCTGTCAATAGAAGAAAAACAGGACGTTTTGTTGATTTTTTTGGGAGTGTGTTGATAATGAGCAGCAGTAGAGAGGATTGGGTTAAGAAAGAATTACGCCTCCGAAAAATAACTAAAAAAATCATACTCACGGTGGCAATTACGGTGTTTTTGATTCCCGCTTTGGTCATATGCTATTTTGCGGTATGTAAATTTTTCCCTGCCAGAGTCATTTATTCAGATACATCGTACAACGGTCATAAAGTGAAGATATGTGAAGAGGGATTTAACAATCGGCTGGGGACCGGGCATTGGGTGATCGTAAAAGTCGACGGAGGGACCGTCAGCAGATTTTTTATACTACTCGATTATTCATCGTTTAGTTTACGAAAGGATAATATTATCAACGACATCGATTCCGAGAATGAGTACAAGATTCGATTCGATCCGTCCCGGAATGGCGGGTCGCAGTACATAACATTTTCTTCTGATTTCAAAGCCGTTACAGACGCCTGCGTTTATGAATACTATCATATTAACGATGATATCAATGATTATAACGTTCCGCATTTGGATTCATGGGGGTGATTTGGTACCATTATTTCTTTATTTTTTGGCAGTGATTTGAACGTGGTTTATTTTTGCTAACAAACCGCTTTTGTTGACCGTTTTATCGCGCGAGCGAACGGGAGAACGAGCGACGAGCGAACGAATTTCGCATTGTGGGCTAAGCCCGCGCCCCTATAAAGCAGATTGTATGCTCACAGCAGTTTTTTCAGTTGTGGCAGATCATTCACAGAAATTCCGCGGGGTATTGACAAATCGAAATACTTGTGGTATATTATAACAGAACCTGAGGTTCGACAGTTGGAATTGATTCTTTTCCAGCCGCTGATTATGAGATGACGCCGCGTGACGGAATACAGTCACAGTGGCGATTATTCGGATTCCAGCCGTGCTGGGCGGAGCAGTTAATCGTTCGGAGACAATCTGAATGATCTGAAAATCTGCCAGGCGCCGTACGAATCCGGACAGTACTTAAACGATACGTAAGACAGCAGACTCTTCTGCCTGTTTTGCCGTATCCCGTACTGATTCCGGACGTACGGCGCTTTTGTTTTTTCAGCT
>JAGCTF010000104.1 GCA_017963755.1 Clostridia bacterium
CTTCAGGGCCGTCAATGAGATCATTGACCTCTATCGAATATATATTGACCCTGCGCGCCTGCAGATCCGCGACCTCGCCTTTGCGGGCAAGCTTGTACGCCGGAACGCCGCCTATTTTAAGCGCCGAATACGCGGGAGGAGCCTGGAATATCTCGCCCGTGAACTTTTCCGCAGCCGCCCTGATCTCGTCTGCCGTGAGTTCCGAGAGCCTGTGCCGTTCGCTGCCGGCGAGCGTTTGGGTGACGTTTCCCCACACGTCGAGCGTGTCGTACGCCGTTCCGAAACGCAGCGTCGCGCGGTACGTTTTATGCAGGCCGAGGAACACGTCGGAAAGGCGCGTGGCCTTGCCCAGCAGCACAGGAAGCACGCCGGTGGCCTCGGGGTCAAGCGTTCCTCCGTGGCCGCATTTGCGCTCGCCCGAAAGCCGCCTCACCGCAGCCGCCGCGCTGAATGAGGTCATGCCGGCCGGTTTAAATAAATTAACTATCCCGTTCATCTATGCGAGACGCTCCTTTACGGCGTCAATAATCTCCGCCATTTTGCGCGAAAATGCTTCATCATCCCTCGCGGCGAAACCGCAGCCCGCTGCGCAGACGTGTCCCCCTCCGCCGAATACGGTGGCGACGTCGGCAACGCTGCAGTGGTCGTCCGACCGGAGGCTCACGCGGTATTTACCAGGGACCTTGTCCGGCTTCACGAAAATACCAACGTGTACGCCCTGTATGGATCTTAAAATGTTCGCAATCCCTTCCGCATCGCTGTCTCCCGCTCCGGCTTCATCGAAATCCGCCTGTGTGAGCGCGACCGACGCGACGCCTTCCGCCGGGAATTCGAGCTTGTTGTAAACGGTCTTCATAAGGCGCGTGTACGCCATTGATTTCACTTCAAAAACGTGGTGATAGACGAAAGACATATTGCCCGCGAGCTCAAGCATACGTCCGGCGATACGGTGCGTCTGTGCGGTTACGTTTGAAAACGCAAAGCAGCCCGTGTCCGTCACGAGCGCGGTGTAGATGCATGAGGCGACGGATTTTTTTACCTCCCCGGTCAATGCTTCCGGCCTGCTTTCTTCGCAGTCGAAGCCCATGCGCGCAAGGAGCAGCCACACGCCCTCAGCCGTTGCCGCCCACGCCGGGTCAAGCAGCGTATTTTCGGTAAAGTCTCCGCCCGCCGCGTGATGGTCGATCCGCGCCTGAATTTTCGCCGCACGGAAAACCTTCTCCCTTGTCCCGAGCCGGTCAGGCGTGCTGGTGTCAACGGCGATCGCGAGGTCGTATTTTGTGCCGTCCGCGGCATTTTTCTCTTCGTCGAATAATACGTAGTCAATGCCCGCGATCCTCGTAAGGAACGAGAGCTTTTCCTCCACCGGCTCCTGAATAAGCACCGTCACGTCGTGCCCCAAAGCCTTAAGAAACGTCCCGAGCGCCCCGCACGAGCCCAGCGCGTCACCGTCCGCGTAAATGTGCGGAAGCAGCGCTATCTTCTCTGCATTGTCAATGATTTGTATAAATCGGTCAAAGTTTTCTGAGAGCATCGGTCCGTATCCTCCGGGCGCAATATAATGTACCGGCATCTGAAGCGATCTGCGCTGCTGCTTGTTTTCGGGGCAATGCATACGTCTTCCTGCCGCTGATGATTATACAATAAGGCGGGCAGTGTGTCAAAATCAGTTCTCAAAGGACGGCAGGAACACCGCCGCAAAGACGTCGATCGGGCTTTGCTTGCCTGCGTACTTCTCGTGAACGATCAGCTTAACTTTTCTCATGGTTGCCTCCTTGTAAAAAACGGTTGGAAGGAGAGATTATCCCCTCCAACCGTTTCCTAACAAAAAGGCAGAAATGTACCCCTGGATTTGAGAACTAATGGATTTTCCTGAAAACCAGAGTTTGCGTGCTATGTACTGGCAAGCATCGCCTTTTGGGGCCAAAAGGCAGAATGGAAGCAATTATAGTTCCTTCACAAAGTGGTACAGAAACGCTTCTTTCGGCAAGCCAAAATAATCAACAGTCTCGTCTCCCAGAATATACCATGATTGATTTGTTCGCCCAGACAGAAAGTATTGAATCATTGCGTCCTTTCCTAAACCAACAAGATTGATCATATCATTAACTATTCCATCAATCGTTTTCAAAAGGTCACCCATTGTGGTTTCGTCTATTTTTTCAAACGCTATTGCTTTTCCCATACCTGTCATAATGCGACCACAGTTCAAATTTAGTTGATTAAACTTTGGATAGGGTAAATACCTGTTAATTGATTTTATACAGTAACCATATTCAAGATAACAATACTCTCCATAATGAGACTTTTGCATGCCAAAAACTAGTATCACATCGCTCGAGACCTCTTTATAGTAGTGCTTATTTTTGCAAGAAAACCCTTTATGGAAGAAAAACGAAGTCAGCTGTTTTACAAAATCATTTTTTGTCATAATCTACTCCTAGTATAACTCCAGAAATAACGTATATCCTCCACCCAAAGCTTCATTATACCTTTGTAATTGTCGGATTCCATCACGTATTCCTCGGGGATTGTTCGGCTTAAGCTCATATATAATCTTGTTCGTCGTGTCATCAAGAAAATCAAGCCGGTTCTTGCCACGGACAGCCTCTTTTGTCATGTCTTCAACAAACTCATACCCTGTCTTATAACCTTTGTGAATACGTCGTCCAGCAGCTACGGGAACATGCTGCGCGTTGTGTAGGCATAAGGAAGCCTGGCAGTCATATTGTCTTCTGCGTTATAGTTTTCCTTCATTCCCAAACTCATTTTTTCAATTCTTCCTTGAATGTCAACAGTATTAGTGGGAACGAGGCAATTAGCGGTAATATGATCATTAAAAACGGATCCGTTATTGTTATTCCGATGCGTTTCAATAATAGGGGAAAATATTCGTAAATAAGCAGGATAATGAAAGAGATA
>JAGCTF010000105.1 GCA_017963755.1 Clostridia bacterium
CTGCCTTTAATGCCGTTGCTGTAAAGCAGACCGCAGCAGATGAAGAGCGGCTGCTGGGTGGCTAAAACGGTGATGCCTTTTTCTTTCGCAAGTTCAATGACGGCTTCTCCGGGCACTTTCCCTCTTACGAAGCAAAGGACTTTAATATCCATCATCTCAGCTGTACGTACCACCTGAGGATTTACAAGTCCGGTGCAGAGAATTACGCTCTCTTTAACAAACGCCATAACGTCGCTCATAAGATCGGCGCCGCAGCCGGAATATATTTCCAGATCCATGTTCTCCTGTCCGGTAAGAACTTCCGCGTCAAGAATTTTGACAATTTCACTAACTTTAAGCATATTTAACCCCTTTCAAGCATATCGTGCAATCTGTTTGCAGTGTTTTCATAAATCGATCTGTATTTTTCAAGTTTGGCGCGTTCGCCTTCTACGACCTGCGCCGGAGCTTTGTTAACAAAGTTTTCGTTGGAAAGTTTTGAGGAAATGCGGTTTATCTCGTTTTCGAGATTCTGCTTTTCCTGCGTGAGTCTCTCGATTTCTTTCTTGATATCGATCAGTTCCTCGAGCGGCATAAAGAGCGAAGCATCCGGAAGAGAAATTGACGCCGCGTCTTTCGAGATGCCGGTATTGTCCGCCTGTACGGTAAGGCCTGCGCAATATCCCAGATTCTTCAGGATCGGCTCGCATTTTGAAAGTATTGCCGCTTTGGAAACGTCTGTCGTAACAGCGATCACGTGTGCCTTCCTTGAGGAAGGAACGCCCATCTCGTGACGAATGTTTCTGATCTTCTTGATCGCATCGATTATAAAGTCGATGGCTTTTTCTTCTTCGGGATACGAATATTTTTCGTTCGCCTGTGGCCAGCTGGATATCATAATGCTTTCTGCGTCTTTGTAAAGCTTCTGATATATCGCTTCGGTGACGAAAGGCATAAACGGATGAAGCAGCTTCATGCATTTGATTAGCACTTCGTTAAGTACGAACTGAGCTTCCAGGCGGTTATCTGCCGTAGAATCAAACAGCCTGGGCTTGACCATCTCGATGTACCAGTCGCAGTACACGTCCCATACGAAATCGTAGACTTTCGAGAGCGCCACGCCGAGCTCGTATTTTTCGAGATTCTCGGTGACTTCAGAAACGAGTCTGTTTGCAGCTGAAAGTATCCATTTATCTTCGATCGTAAATTTCGCAGGATCGACTTTGGTGAAGTCGGGATCTTCGTCGAAGTTCATCAGCACGAAGCGGGTGGCGTTCCAGATCTTATTGGCGAAATTACGCGCGGACTCAACTTTCTCCTGGAGATAGCGCTGGTCGTTGCCCGGGCTGTTTCCGGTGATAAGTGAAAATCTGAGCGCGTCAGTACCGAACTGGTCGATAACTTCGAGCGGATCGATACCGTTGCCGAGTGATTTAGACATCTTTCTGCCCTGTGAATCCCTGACGAGACCGTGGAAAAGTACGGTCTTGAACGGGACCTCGCCCATCTGTTCGCAGGCGGAGAATATCATTCTCGCGACCCAGAAGAATATTATGTCGTAACCGGTGACCAGTACATCCGTGGGATAGAAATATTTAAGATCGGGAGTTTCGTCAGGCCAGCCGAGCGTAGAGAAAGGCCAGAGCGCGGAGCTGAACCAGGTGTCAAGTGTATCCTGCTCCTGCGTTAATTTCGTGCTGCCGCAGCATTCACATTTTTCCGGAGCTTCGCGGGAAACGTTGATATGACCGCATTCGTCGCAATAGTAAGCGGGAATACGGTGGCCCCACCAGAGCTGGCGAGAAATACACCAGTCCTGAATGTTTTCCATCCAGTTGTAATACGTTTTAGCAAAACGGTCAGGGACAAATTTGATCCTTCCGGAGCGCACGGCGTCAATGGCAGGTTCTGCCAGAGGCTTCATTTTTACGTACCACTGGTTCGATACGAACGGCTCAAGCACCGTACCGCAACGCTGGCAATGTCCTACGTTGTGTTTATGAGGTTCGATCTTAACAAGCAGCCCTTCTGCTTTAAGATCTTCAACGATCTGCTTTCTGGCGGCATAACGCTCCATACCAGCGTACTTTCCGCCGTTCTCGTTTATAAAGCCCTTGTCGTCCATGATCCTGATGACAGGCAGATCATGGCGCTTACCCACTTCGTAGTCGTTGGGATCGTGAGCCGGAGTGATCTTGACCGCACCGGTACCGAAACCAAGTTCAACGTAATCGTCCGCGATAACGGGTATCTCTTTGTTCACGAGCGGGAGGATCAGCATCTTTCCGATGATATCCTTATACTTTTCATCTTCCGGATTAACAGCGACAGCGACGTCTCCCAGCAGCGTTTCCGGTCTCGTCGTAGCTATCGTAAGCGCGCCGGAACCATCGGCGAACGGATAATTGATATGCCAGAAATAGCCGTCATCTTCGCTGTATTCGATCTCGATGTCGGATATAGAAGTATTGCAGCAAGGACACCAGTTGGTAATACGCTCCCCTTTATATATCAGGCCCTTATTATACAGTCTTACGAACACCTCGCGGACCGCTTTTGAAAGGCCTTCATCCATAGTAAAACGCTCTCTGGACCAGTCGCATGACGAACCCAGCGACCTTAACTGAGTGACGATCCTGCTTCCGTATTTAGCTTTCCAGTCCCATGCGCGCTTTAAGAACTCTTCGCGTCCGATCTGCTCTTTCGTAAGACCTTCTTTTGCAAGTGCGTCAACGATCTTAGCTTCAGTGGCTATACTTGCGTGATCCGTTCCTGGAAGCCACAGCGCCGAGAAGCCCTGCATCCTCTTAAAGCGGATAATGATATCCTGCAGCGTTTCATCGAGGGCGTGACCCATATGCAGCTGTCCTGTTATATTCGGAGGTGGAATAACTATAGTAAACGGCTTCTTCTCCGGGTCAATCACACCCTTAAAGTAACCGTTTGCTTCCCAGTTCTCATATATTTGCTTTTCTACTGTACACGGCTCGTAAACTTTAGCCATGCTCTCCCCTTTGTTCATAAGAGCACAAGGCCTCCCAAATATTATTTTGTATATGTTACACCTTTTAAGGCTCAGATGTCAATTATTGCCCGTTTTCCGCTCTGCTCCCATTTTCAGGCCGATCTCGGGCATCGATGCCGCGAGCGTTATCCCTATTACTGTTTTCGCGTCCTGGAACATGCCTTCATATACCATTTTCAGTACATCTTCAAAGTCATATTTTTCGCACCTTAACAGTTCTCCCTGATCGCGGTGCGGCGCTCCGGCTTTTATATGAGAATAGACGAAATACAGGTGGATAACTTCCGAGCAGTAACCGGGCGTGCCGTAAAACTCGCCGAGTTTCCTTACTGAAGCAGGATCTGCCACAAGGCCTGTTTCTTCATGAAGTTCGCGAACGGCAGCATCGAGAGGATCTTCCCCTTTTTCAAGTTTTCCTGCCGGGATCTCCAGCATGACTTTTCCGGCGGCGCTGCGGAACTGGCGGACCAGGTATATTTTACGGTCGCTGTCTACGGCGACGATAGCGCTTCCGCCGCTGTGGACAACGATCTCACGGTCTTTAAGCGACCCGTCGGACAACTTTACAACCCGTTCTTCGACGTTGAACACTTTTCCGGAGAAGCGTTTTTTCTTAGAAACAACAGTTTCCTCAAGCGGACCGGTATATGGAGCGTCGCGGTCAATTTCAATTGCGTTGTCCGCCGGTTCTTCAGCGTTTAGATGCTTCGTATACTCATTAACAGCGAGTTCATCACAGCGGTTGTTGTATTCGTTGTCCGCATGACCTTTTACGTGTATCCACGTCACATCGTGCATGCGCGAAAGTTCAAGCAGCCGTTTAAAAAGATCGGGATTTTTAACGGCGGTTTTTCCCGATTTCCAGCCGTTGTTCTCCCAGTTATAGATCCAGCCTTTATTGAATGCGTCCGTAAGATATGAACTGTCTGAATAAAGCGAAACTTCGCACTTCTCTTTCAGCGCCCCGAGCCCTTCGATTGCAGCGGTGAGTTCCATGCGGTTATTTGTAGTATCAGGCTCGAATCCGGAAAGTACGAATTCTTTTTTTCCGTAAATAAGTATGGCGGCATATCCGCCTGGACCCGGATTTCCTTTGCATGCTCCGTCTGTATAAATATCAACGTGTTTCACTGTAAATAAACTCCGGCAGTAAAATCATAATAGCCTGCTTCAGTCAAGCTTTTTATAGCACTTATCCATAGCCTGAAGTATGCTGTTTCTGAATCCGTTTTCTTCCAACGCGAGCACAGCTTCGATCGTTGTGCCTGCAGGCGAACATACGCGATCTTTGAGTTCTGCAGGATGCATTCCGGATTCTTTCAGATACTGTGCCGTTCCCAGCACGGCCTGCTCGCACATTTTATATGCTTCGTCTCTGGAGAAGCCGAGCCTGACGGCGCCGTCGGCCATTGCTTCGATCAGGAGGCAGATATAAGCAGGGCTGCTCGAAGTCACAGGAATTAGTTTATCGATCATATCCTCACCCGGAAATACTCCGGTCTCACCGACGGATGAGAATATCTCGATTATTTCAGACTTAAGCTTTTCGTCATTGACGTTTTTAAAGTACAGCCCGGTATACCCTTCTCCGCACAGTGCGGGAAGGTTCGGCATCGTTCGGACGATACCGATATTTCCGAAATGTTTTTCGTATACAGACACTTTAACTCCGGCGGCAACGGAAAGCAGAACAGTTTTTGAAGGATCGAAAGATTTTACGAGCTTTTCACATACTGCGTCAACGAATTTGGGTTTTACAGCTATTATTACAAGTTCTGCGCCTTTTACCGCGTCCGCTTCGCTTCCTGCAAATTCTACACATTTATATTCCGAAAATTTAGCTTTTGCTTTCTCAGACGGGTCAAACACTTTGATCTCGTGCCTGTTCATCTTGATAATTGCTTCAAGCAGAGCGCCGCCCATATTGCCGGCTCCGATTACGCTTATTTTCATGATCTGACTGCACCTCCGGAACGCAGATAACGGATCAAAATTACCGTTTTACCTGTTTAAATTATTTCTTTTCGAGCACCATATCTTTGACTTTCATAAGTCTGATCTTAGTACCGCGCTCGTTTTCTTCCATCTTCATCTTGATGTATTTTATAGTCTCTTCAAGCTGCGGGATCATTACGTATTCGAGTGCATTGACCCTGCGCCTCGTCTTTTCGATCTCACAGCTGAGCAGGCGCGCGGCCTTCTCGGTCTTCGCGAGTTCGAGCAGAAGTTCGACCATAGAATCCATTGACGCGACCGCTTTGTCGAGCGAAGCGTTCGTGTCGTTAAAGCCATAGCAGATCGGATCGCCCGTTCCGGAACTTATCTTATATTCAAACTCCGGTACCGTGACTCCCGTAATATTTTTAAAACTGACGTCCGCGTCTATGCTCCTCGACGGAAGCATGAGCGCTGCATCCAGACTTTCTTCAGATAGCATCGCGCCGGCGATAAGGAAGTCTTTCTGAGCGTTTCCGAGTTTTGCTTCGGCCTCGAGTCTTAATTCCTTATTTTTGCGTATGAGAGACATAAACTGCTTCATAAGTTCGTCGCGCTTATCTTTAAGCAGCTTATGTCCGTTGCGGGCAACGCCAAGTCGTTTTTTCAGACGTCCCAGCTCCATTCTCGTGGGGCTGACGTTAAGTCTTGCCATTTAAATCACCGTCGCGGTCAATCGATTACTCTGCCGGGGCATCATAATATTTATCAAGATGCTCGTCTTTGATCCTTTTCAGTTCGGCTCTCGGGAAAATGCGAAGAAGTTTCCAGCCGGTCTCAAGTGTCTCTTCTATTGTTCTGTTTACGTTAAAGCCCTGCGAAACGTATTCTTTCTCGAACCGATCCGCGAACTCGGCATACAGAAGGTCGGTCTCTGAAAGTGCGGAATCGCCGAGGACCGTTGCCAGTTCTTTAGCTTCCTTGCCCCTCGAATAGGCCGAGAAAAGCTGGTTCATAGTGTTCGCGTGGTCCGCCCTGGTTTTGCCCTTGCCGATACCTTTGTCCTTAAGTCTCGAAAGCGAAGGAAGTACGTCGATCGGAGGGGTTATGCCCTTTCTGTGAAGATCGCGCGAAAGTATGATCTGGCCTTCTGTTATGTATCCGGTAAGGTCAGGGATCGGATGCGTCTTATCGTCTTCAGGCATCGTAAGTATCGGGATAAGCGTTATGCTGCCTTCGATCCCGCGCTTGCGCCCTGCGCGCTCGTAAAGCGTAGCGAGGTCGGTATACAGATAGCCCGGATAGCCTCTGCGCCCGGGGACTTCTTTTCTCGCGGCGGAGATCTCACGCAGCGATTCGCAGTAATACGTGATATCCGTCATAATTACGAGCACGTGCATGTTTTTCTCGAAAGCGAGATATTCCGCTGCGGTCAATGCCATTCTGGGCGTCGAAATTCTTTCGACAGAAGGGTCGTTCGCAAGATTTATGAAAAGTACGCTGCGGCTCAGTGCACCTGTCTTTCGGAAGTCGTCAATAAAGAAATTGGCTTCCTCGAACGTTATTCCCATTGCCGCGAATACGACGGCAAATTTGCTGTCGTCGCCGAGCACTTTCGCCTGTCTCGCTATCTGTACAGCGAGATCGGAATGCGGAAGTCCGGAAGCGGAGAATATAGGCAGTTTCTGGCCTCTTACGAGCGTATTAAGCCCGTCTATTGCAGAAACTCCGGTCTGTATGAATTCCGAGGGATATTCTCTCGCGGCAGGGTTCATAGGAAGGCCATTAACGTCGAGGCGTTCTTCGGCGAGGAGTTCAGGGCCTCCGTCTACCGGCCTGCCGAGGCCGTCGAAAACGCGTCCGAGCATATCTTCGGATACGGCAAGTTCTGTTCCGTGTCCGAGGAATTTAACGGTGCTTTCAGCAGGATTAATACCGGCGGAAGAACCGAACAGCTGTACGACTGCCACGTCACCGTCGATCTCCATAACTTTGCACATCTTTTTTGAACCGTCAGCGACCATTATTTCGCCGAGTTCGCCCATGCTTACGTCGGTTACTTTATTGAGCATCATAAGCGGTCCGGCAATTTCGGTAATTGTTTTGTATTCTTTCTGCATTATTCTTCCACCTCGCTCTTTTCAAGTTCGCGAATTTCGGCGTCAAGTTCTTCTCTGACAGCGGCGAGTTCCTGCGGAAAACGGTCTTCGGGCGTGAACTTGATCCTGCCGATCCGCTCGGTTACTTTAAGATGGTCGATACCTCTGAAACTTACGCCGCGGGAAAGCGCCGCGCTGCATTTGGTATAGTATTCAAGTACGAGGCTCATAAGTCCGTACATCTTGCCGTACGAAGCGTGCGTATCGACTTCATCCATAGCATCCTGCTGGAGGTAATCTTCGCGTATTGACCGCGTCGCATTCAGCACGAGCCTGTCCTGACCGGAGAGTGCGTCAACGCCAACGAGTTTTACGATCTCGTTAAGTTCCGCCTCTTTCTGAAGAAGGCGCATCATTGTCCCGCGCTTCTCCATCCAGTCCGGGGCAACGTTTTTAATGAACCACGGCGTGAGGCTCGTGACGTACAGAGAATAACTGTTGAGCCAGTTGATCGCCGGGAAATGTCTCGCATACGCGAGTGCCGAATCAAGCCCCCAGAATACTTTTACGATCCTGAGCGTAGCCTGCGATACCGGTTCGGAAATATCTCCTCCCGGAGGTGAAACAGCGCCTATAGCCGTGACGGATCCTGTTCTCGGGCGGGTTCCCAGAGTGCGTACCATTCCTGCTCTTTCATAGAATTGAGCAAGTCGCGAACCGAGGTATGCGGGATAGCCTTCTTCACCAGGCATTTCTTCGAGACGCCCTGACATTTCGCGAAGAGCTTCAGCCCAGCGCGAAGTCGAGTCTGCCATTATGGCAACGTCGTATCCCATATCGCGGAAATACTCTGCGATCGTTATACCTGTATAAATCGAAGCTTCGCGGGCGGCAACGGGCATGTCGGAAGTATTTGCAATAAGTACCGTGCGCTCCATCAGTGATTTGCCGGATTTCGGGTCAATGATCTCGGGGAATTCATTAAGAACGTCCGTCATTTCATTGCCGCGCTCGCCGCATCCGATATATACGACGATGTCGGCCTGCGCCCACTTCGCGAGCTGGTGCTGGACAACCGTCTTGCCCGAACCGAAAGGACCGGGGATAGCGGCGGCACCGCCTTTTGCGATAGGATTGAGCGTGTCAATATTTCTCTGCCCTGTGGAGAGCGGTTCCGTAGGCGGCAGTTTCTGCGTATACGGACGTCCTACGCGGATCGGCCAGGTAGTGATCATCTTTATGTCGTGCTCTCTGCCTCTGGAATCTTTAAGAAGTCCCACAGGTTCGTCGACGGTAAAATCGCCCTCGTTTATACTGATGATCTCGCCCGATACGCCTTTAGGAAGCATTATGCGCTGAGTAACTACTTCGGTCTCTTTAACAGTACCTACAACGTCCCCCTCACCGAGCGTGTCTCCTGCTTTGCAGGCTGGAGAAAAATGCCACTTCTTTTTGCGGTCGAGTGCAGGAAGAGTAAGACCTCTTTTGATATTGTAGCCCTGGATCCGGTACATTTCCTCAAGCGGCCTCTGGATGCCGTCAAAGATACTTTTTATGAGGCCGGGGCCAAGTTCTACACTGAGCGGCAGTCCCGTACTTAAGACTTCCTCTCCGGGCTTAAGACCGGCTGTCTCTTCGTATACCTGTATGGACGCCTTATCTCCGTGTATTTCGATTATCTCTCCTGTGAGGCCCAGTTCGCCTATTTTAACCATATCGAACATGTTTGCGGCTCTCATTCCGGATGCTACCACGAGAGGTCCGGATATTTTAGTAATTACTCCTTTGACCATTACTGATCATTCCTTTCTGAGCACATGCGGCCGTGCAAACCAGACGAACTTGTCCGGTCGGCCGGCTGCGGTATCAGTCGTTCTGAAGAATATTGCTGCCTACGGCAGTCTCTACAGATTTATTTAATAGTTCCATTCCAAGCCCGGTCCCGCCTTTGATCCCCGGGAAAGGAATTATAGCCGGAAGCGGTTTATCGTCATAAAAACGTATTTCCTCGCTGATCAGCCTGTATACGTCTTCTGTAATGTAAATAATAGCTGATCCTTCCGCGGCAGATTTCAGCGCCTTTAAAGCGCCGGAGCGTGTTGAACATTCGAACTCCTTTATACCTACCGCTTTAAACGATAGAATACTTTCTTTGTCCCCAATAACTGAAATTGAATAAGCCATCGTCATACACCTTCAATAAACTGAAGCGGCAGAGAGCTTTTTTCAACAAGTTCCCTGATCTTTTCGGTATCGAGGCCCGAACGTTTTCCGACGATAATGAGCCGGATGAGAGAGATTTCGCGCCTGCGTCTTGCGATAAATGCCAGCAATGCGTTGATCTTATAGGGCTCGTTCCTGTCTTTCATCAACTGTCCGTCGATGTACGCCGAGGACAATTGTTCGTAGAAAGATATGTCGGGCTGCTCCTGTGAAGCCTTTCCTGTCCGCGACAGTACTGCGTCAATGTACTTTGCATACTGTGTACCGGCGAACGGGGCAATTTCAGAGTTGATAACAGAATTAAAATAATCCTTTTTTATATTTCCCTGAAGATACGCCTTTTCCATAAGTCCCGCGTCGCTTCCGGAGGCTTTTATGCGCAAAGCAGTAAGCATATTCTTCCAGTCGGCGTATATCCTGAGGTATTTGCTCATAACGCGTCTGGTAGAGATGCACCCGGAATCGGCAGCCTGTTTCATTGCGGCGAAGCAGTATTTATCGATTATTATATCCGAATTTCTCGAGTTTCTGCTCCTTGCAAGTTCATCGGAAGCATCTTTTGCGGCTTTGGCAAGAATCGCTCCCAGCGGTTCGAGATCAGATTTTACGAAAGCGTTCAGTACGGTTTCAGCCGGTACCGTTCCGTTCGAACTGAGTCTGATATTCAGGGATGTTCCGGCTTCGGGCGAAAACTTTCCGAACTCTTTCAGGCAGATTTTTACATTACTGAAATCGGTATTTAATAAGAAAGTTTTAAGCACTTCCGGTTCAGGTGCGAATTTCATTATCGAACGTACCGTTTCGGCGAAAAAAGCTGAAAGTTCCGAGGTGTATATGGACAAAAGATCATTTTCGTCGTTCTGTTCTCCTGAGCTGTTTGAAAGCGCAGGATAACCGAAGCCGGTAAGAGCCGATATGAGCGCTTCGGGCGTACTTTCGATCAAAGCGTCAATATCGCTGCTCTTTAGCAGCTGATTCTCCATCACTTTAATTCTCGCTACCGCGTATGCGTAATTAGTGTCCTGACGCATATCAGTTCTGCCCTTCCGAAAACATAATATTGATCAATTCCATATCGTACCTGCCCTTTTCGCTGTTGACGACAGATTCGAACGAAACGTCTGTTCTTGAATCTCCGAAATCAAGTATCATGCCGCCCGTAATATCTGCGGAAAAAGCGGAGAGCGACGGATGCCCCGGGAATATGCCTCTGCTCATTTCAGAAGCGAGGATATCTCCGAAAGAATCACGGTCCTTTTTATTCATTACGACAGAATAGTCCGAATCTTCACCGTACTTTAACAGCCATTTGCGGTAGAGCGAAAGTTTTTCGTCATCTGAAAGATCAGTTAGCTTTTCTGCTGCTCTTTTATAAGCTTCCGCCAGCATCTTCTGCTTAAGAGCCAGCGTGCGGTCGCGCTCTACAGCGGAATAGTCTGTCTCCGCCTGAGCTTCGATGCGCCTGATCTCTTCTTGCAGTCCGTTCTGTTCGCCTTCCAAAAAAGCATCGGAATCCGCTTGCGCTTCGTTCAATAAAGCCTGAGCCTTTTCAGTGCTTTCGTCAATTATCCTGCGGGCAGTCTGATCTCCGTATTCGCGTATTTTATTAAGAATCAATTCGATTCCGTTGGCGTTTTCTGACATATCTGGATCTACCTTTCAGAAATGATCACCTGATAAGCGAAAGCGATATCAGCCGTTGTTGACCATGAAAATCGAAATAATGAAGCTCAGCAGTGCGAACATCTCGACGAGCAGCGTAAGGATCATTGCCCTTGACCAGTGCTTAGGCTGTTTAGCAGCGAGCTGGATACCGGCGGCAGCGACCTTGCCCTGGAATATTGCCGACAGCAGACCTACGATACCGATCGGAAGACCGGCGAGCATAAGTGAGAAGCCGGAAGTAAATTCCATACCCGCAGTCACTTTTCCAAGCATCATGAAGGCGATAACGAAGCCGTATATGCCCTGTGTTGAAGGAAGCAGCGAAAGCACGAGTGCAGGCATAAACTGTCTCGGATCTTCGGTGAGAAGTCCGATACCGGCGGATGCCACGTTCTTAACAGCGATCGCAGAACCGATACCGGCAAGGACTACGGCAAGCGCTGCGCCGATAAGCGCGATCGCCGCTCCGCCCCAGGTGAAAAACTTCGAAGCTGTGTCAACGACTTGTCCCGGATCGACCGCTTCATTTACTGCCGTTAAGAGTATGGATAAATTCATAACAATCCCTCCTGATAAAGTTGTTATCTTCTTTTCTTTTTGGTTTTATTCTCTTCTTCGATGTAAACGTACTCGGTATTATATGTAAGCGGCGCGTACTCCGTACCGTCTCCTTCGTAGAACTTACCGAAAAATTCTATGTAGGTAAGGCGGCAGGCGTTTACGTATGCGCCGAGGGCGTTGATGGCAAAGTTAAACAGGTTCGCGGCAATGAATATTATTATAAACACAATAAATCTGAACGTGATCCCGGCGGTATTCAGTCCGGCGGCGGAAGCGGCGATCGAGTTGAAAACGTTTATAATAACCGAAGTGGCAAGGCCCATTGCCATAAGCCTTGTATACGAAAGGCAGTCGGAAAGCATATCGACAAGTGAGTACAGACACGTGATCCCGCCGAACATCTTAATGAAAGGATTTTTGGATTTTCTGCCTTTGGTAAACAGGATCAGAAGGAAGCCGATACCGAGCAGATAGATGCCGTATTTATGATAAGAGGCGCAGAACTGAGTGTTTTTATAGTACGGTATGTACGGAAGCAGGAACAGGATCTCGCCGGTATAGAATATATACCAGAAAAATACGTCGCATATCGCATCGAGCCATTTCCCTTTTCTTATAAGGTTCGCGGCCTTCATTCCGTACGCTGCATAAAGATGGATGACGCCTAACAGCAGCGTGAACGCGAGAAAATGTTCAGTGTTAGCGCTGTCCTGAGGATCGAACCAGAGCGGTTTTATGGCAAATTTTCCGAGCGAAACGGTCTGGACGAGGTTTCCGAACCAGCTTCCGAAAACGATTCCCCAGAAGGTAGTGGATATACCCGAGAAGAGGAACAGTGTGATGTTCTTCTTCATCCCTGCGCGAAGCTTGCATTTGATCAGTATTATGAGGCAGGCCAGTGTGAGGATGATCCCGTAACCGGCATCTGAAAACATAAACCCGAAGAACAGTGCGTAAAAGATCGAAGATATTGCCGACGGATCGAGTTCGCCGTATTTAAGCATACTGTACATGGATTCAACCGGTTCAACGGCAGAGCCGATGAAGCCGTTTTCAAGTTTCGTGGGCGGCAACTCATTGTCCGCGGGATCGCTGAATTCCATGTGGCAAATAAATTCGTCACCGAGTTCTTCTTTAACGGCGGCCTCGTTCCGTGCAGGGACCCAGCCTTCAAGTCTGAAAGTGACGGTCGAATCCGACATGCTGATATCGGCTTTTATT
Source organism: Clostridia bacterium (assembly GCA_017963755.1). Taxonomy (GTDB): domain Bacteria; phylum Bacillota; class Clostridia; order UBA1212; family UBA1255; genus UBA1255. The sequence continues at coordinate 12,709 of JAGCTF010000105.1, forward strand.
TTTTCTGCCCTGATACCGAGATAATCGTAAAGGAGTTCAAAATCGGAGATGTGAGCCGCCGACGTTTTTCTTGACTCAAGAAGTTCATTTTTCGCATTTATTTCGGCGTCAAGCAGCTCTTTCTGTTCATTGTAGAACGTTTCAGGCGCGGAATCTATATCAGAAAAATCATAGCGTGTTATTCTGAGCGTAGTGAATACTTTTTCGGCAGCGGGATGTTCCTCGCGCAGACAAGTCATTACAAAGGGATAAATGCTGTCGCACTGGTCAAGCACCCAGAAATCAGCAGACGGAACTGCTTCCTTCAGTGCACTCTTAAGTTCATCGATCTCTTTAAGCGATTCGGCCGACAGCAAGTCAGTCACGGTAAATTGAGAAGTCAGATCGGAAAGGACGTACGGATACTGTCTCCAGACGTCAATGCTTTTCAATCTCGTCTCGATCCTGGCAGCGCTTTCTTCTTTTTCCCGTACGTTTGCATCGGTGGCAATTATTCTTTCTGCTTCGGCAATTATAGAAACGCGTCTGCTTCCCGCATCGGCAAGTGCTTCAGCTTTAACAGGACGCAGGAAAGAAAACAGGCCTTTCTTTCTCTCGTCGAACGGGGCAAGTTCTTCGATGCATCGCTTTAATTTTTCGCGTTCCTCTATAATCGTCTGATATTCTTTATTAGACCGTAAAGCCTCTTCCGGATTATCAAGACTGAGCCCGTCAAGATTACTGGCCTGAAGCTGCTCCGATTCTTCTGCGGCTTCTTTCATCTGACAGATCTCATCATAGCCGGAGATGTGGA
>JAGCTF010000017.1 GCA_017963755.1 Clostridia bacterium
GCCGCATTCCGCCTTTTTCCTATTTGCGGCCGTATAAATGAGAAATTCGTACGGCCGCAGCTCTGTCTTTTTCCTTTTGAGGCCGTCTTGGCGAGGACGGTCGCACGGCCGCATTCCACCTTTTCCCTTTTTGCGGCCGTCTAAATGAGCAACAAGGCCTCTTAACTCTTAACTCTGAACTCTGAACTCTGAACTCTGAACCGTGCTATCATCCGGTTCGCCCACTTGCAATTTCCCTCTGCTCTGCGCTTATATAATTTCAAGTTCCCTCAGCAGTTTGTTGCGGTTTTCCGCCCGCTTGAGATCGTCCTTCAGCTGCGCGCCGCTGCGCTTCGCCTTAAGCCCCTGCCTCGCATATCTGCCGCTCTGATATATCCAGCAGAATGGCTTTAACCACTTGTGCTTCTTATATGCCTTCCAGTTACTCTCTCCTGCGCTCTGCAATCTGCGGAACAGCCCCTCGCGCCTGATCGACGCAGTAACGTTCTCGATCTTATTGCCCTCGCCGTTCCTGCGCCCGAAATTGCCCGAGATCAGCAGATTTTCGATCAGATCATCGCAGAGCCGGTCTTCCGCATCATCGCACCAGGTGATATTGTCCGCCTGGAGACCCATATATTTCCGGCACATTTTTGTCGCGACTTTGGCAAACTTCACAAGCCTCGCCTCTTCCGCGGCACTCCTGAATTCCGCCTCCCAGAAGCTGTCGTCAAGTTCTTTAGAAACGTACATCATCCAGTCGACCGCCTGCCTGAGCCCCAGGCCGCTCTTAAGATGAGTTTTCATATGGTCGAGGAGCACGATGCCGTTGCCCAGAGGCGGAAGCATAGAAAACTCAGTCCCGTCGACTGCCACCGCGCACGCATTATCGATGCCGTCAGTCACAAAACGTTCCACGTCCCTGTCCTCGTGGCTGAAATGATGATGAAGTTCAAAATGCACGCCGCTGCGGTCAAACGCGATGTGGCGCGTATAATCGGGATCTTCGCTCGTAAGCTTGTATCCGGCTTCCAGCAATATTTCGCGCGTCTTCTCAAACAGCTCCTGCGGGACAATAAAATCGATATCCCCCATCGCTCTCTTCGAAGGATCGCGGTAATTTATGGCAGCGGCCAATCCTTTCAGCACCGCAAACGGGATCCCTTTTTCACGCATCAGCGCCGTCAATTCCCCCTGCGCATGCATATACCGTATGTAATTCACGAGCTGCCTGTTCTCGGCTTCTTTCCACCGCGCACGGACCTCTTCAGGCATCGCCTTATTAAGCTCCGGAAGTTCGTCGAAGCACGCCCACGCCATGCAAAGCACGCTCTGGGAAAACGTTTCCCTGTACAACTTATCCCAGTCAAGGCCGTCGGGGACAAAAGCGTTATCCACCTGAGCCTCACCAGCGGAAGCGGCGTCAATTAATTCGGGAAATTGTGATCTATTTATTAATTCCAGCAAAAATGCCTGTTCGGTCGTCATAGATGGAACCTCGTTTTATTTATTCGCTCTTTTTGAATATTCGCTCTTTTTGAAAATGAAATATGACGCGCCGTTCATATTCCTGCATATTTTACCAAATACGGCGCAGATCCGCAACGGTCACGTCGGCACAGCTCATCGTCTCACGGAGTTGACCGATACTGCTCGACCCGGCGATGGCAAATGACGGGAAAGGCTGATCGATCACGAACGATAGCGATGCGCTGCAGGCATTGACGCCCGCCTCTTTGATTTTTTCAAATATTGCCCTGTTTTCGGCGCAGTCGAACAATCTGCGCGTCAATTCCGGCAGCGGCTCCCCTTTTCCCAGTTTCATGAAGTAGCCTTTCGCCTGTGACGAATACGCAACGCACATCATTTTGGTTTTCTTGTGATATTCGTAAAGCGTGCGGTCCATCTCCACAAGCGTATCATCGATCACTGCGCACTGACGCGCCAGGCTGAACTGTGGCTGATCCGCCGAAAGGCCCGTAAGGCCGTGTATTTGCGCATATTCCTGCGCCTGCGCTATTCTGTCCGCAGACCAGTTTGAAACGCCTATATGGCTCGTAAAACCGCTTTCAATAAAGCTGTTAAGCGTCTCCATTATGTCGCCCGCCGGCCGCGACGGATCGTCCCGATGAAGATAATACATATCCACGTGATCGGTCCGGAGTGCATCAAGGCTTTTGCAAATATCGTATTCAAGCTCTTTGCGGTCAAGCCTGCCGGTGTGCATTGTCGACGGATCCGGGTGGCCGCCCTTGGTCCCCAGAAACACTCTCTCCCGGTTATTGCCCCTGACAAGCCACCGGCCGAGCGCCGCCTCACAGTCACCGAAGCCGTAAATTCGCGCGGTGTCAATAAAATTGCCTCCCAGCGCTACGTACGTGTCAAGAAATTCGACCGCCCTCGGCACGTCTGCGGTACTGACCCTGTCACCGCCAAAAACGACGGCGGACAACCTCCGTCCCAGCACATCAATATATTTCATAAAATCACATCCACATCCGGTTTGTTAAGAGTTCAGAGTTAAGAGTTAAGAGTTAAGAGTTCAGAGTTCAGAGTTCAGCGTTAAGAGTTCACAATTGATACTTTCCTGTTCCTTTGTCATCGACGGGCGGATGGCCGAAGCGTGACACGTACATTCTGTAAAAAGACGAATAATCTTTAAAACCGCACGAAGTAGCAGCGGCAGCGACGTTGTCACCGGCCATGATCTGCTCTCGCACGGCGAGCAAACGCTTGGCACAGATGTACTGCCAGACCGACGTACCCGTTGCCCGCTTAAAGATCCGGTTGAGCTGGGACGCGCTTAAGTAAAAACGCCTGCACAGATACTCGAGCGAAAGGTCGGACGAAAGATGTTCGTTAACGAAATCGATCAGCGTCGAAGTGATACCCATATCGCGCGATCTGTCACCGCTTTCCGCCGGATCGTCCGGCGAACCTTCGAGGATCGATACGGAGTTCGACGTGAATTGCAGATAAATTTCGCCTAGCGCCGTAACGAGCGCGGCGATCAGCATGACCTTCTGCTCTTCGGGTTCAGCATTGGAGCGCAGGAACGTGAAAAGATCCTTAAACTTCGGCGAACGGTATCTATTGCCCCTGCCGAGCGGACGGCCGGAGTACGGCTTTAAGAGGATGCCGGAGGGGTCGATCGACCTCAGCAGATCTGGCGAAAAATGGATAGCGACGCGCTCGTAAGGCTCGCCGGGTGCGACAACGAGTTTATGAGCCTCGGCCTTTCTCATTATCATCACGTCGTACGGCTGAAGCTCGTACTCGGTTCCTTCCACCAAAAACCCTGCACTGCCGCTCAGAAACACATAAAGTTCGTGCCACTCGTGCGTGTGCATATAATAATCAGTCGGTTCCGGCGCTTCATCGACGCTGTGATGGCAATAAAGCCCGCTGCCTTTATATTCAAACATCCGTTCCATCAGCGCAGTCTCCTTTCGCTTCTTCGCAGGCCAAAGTTCAATTCATTCAGCATTTTACCACGCCGTGCGCAGATTTACAATAATTTCTGGCAATATTAACAATTTATCTGCGTTTCCGTTCCAATATAATAGCATTGGAAACGGCAGCAGCGATCTTATTATGAAAGGAACGATCCGGTATGGAAAAGTCAGGAACATTGAACATGCGCAAGAACGCGCGGTACGATATTGTCACCGTATCGAGTATGGGAGTCAGATTGACCCCGGTGAACAGGCAGCCGGTGGAAGCAGGAGGCCCGTTCGAACTGCAGTCAACTTCCGCCGAAACTAACGTGCTGAACGTCAGCGCCTCGCTCGGACTTAATACGCTTGTCCTTACGCGCTTCGTGGAAGGCAGCGCGATCGCGTCGTACATAAAGGCTGAACTCAGGAAGCGCAATATAAATTACACAGGCCCGGAGATCCCTCAGGGCGGTCCGTGGGGCTACAGGCATCAGTTTAATATCGCGGATTCCGGATTCGGCCCAAGGGGCCCTGTAGTGCAGAACGACCGCGCCGGCGAGGTAGGACGGACTATCGACGCAGAAGACTACGACCTTAAACAAATACTCGAGATAGACGGAGCGAAGATCCTGCACCTTTCGGGGCTTATTGCCGCCATGAGCGAAAGCACGACGAGGGCGTGCCTCGAAGTCGCGAGATGCGCAAAAGCAAACGGCACACTTATATCTTTTGACCTCAACTACCGCGCAAGTTTCTGGAAGGGCCGCGAAGCCGAACTCAGGCGCGATTTCAGAGAGATTGCGGGACTCGCGGACATTCTGATCGGGAATGAAGAAGATTTCCAGCTCGCGCTCGGAATAGAAGGTCCTGAGGCGGGAGGCCGCGATATAGGAAGTAAAATAGACAGCTTCAAGGAAATGATCAGCCGCGTAAAAGCGGAATTTCCGGGCGCGTCAATATTCGCCGCAACGCTCCGGCAGGTGCTTTCGGCAAACACCCACCTGTGGGGCGGGATCGTCAATTCCGGCAATGACTGGTTCGTCGAAGACCCGCGCGAGATACAGGTGCTCGACAGGATCGGCGGCGGCGACGGCTTCGTCGGCGGCCTGCTCTACGCACTATTAAAAGGGTACGGACCCGAAACGGCTTTGAAGTACGGATGGGCATCCGGCGCACTTGCGGTGACAATGCTTACCGACTACGCTTCCCCGGTTTCCGAGGAGCAGCTTATGAACATTTACGGCGGCAACGCGCGCGTTA
>JAGCTF010000106.1 GCA_017963755.1 Clostridia bacterium
ATAGAATTGGATCCGTCAGAGCCGTTTCGCATATTCAAGCGGCTTCCTGAAGTTTTTATCATTATCACCGTGCCCGCGACAATAAATACCAGCACCGCCGCAGCCGCCGTGACCCATTTCCAGGAGAAAGAGGAACGTTTTCTGCCGCCGGAATTGCCAGTTCCGGCCGCCTTAACATCAGCTCCGCGGTGTGCGTCGTCAATAAATCTGTCGTCTATGTCGCCCATCGCTTTCGCAAGCAGTTCTTTGCTTATTTTCTTGTTCATAACGTCCCCTCCTTTTCCAGTAATTTCTGCAATTCTTTTCTCAGCCTCATCAGCTGCATTTTAATTTTACCTTCCGTGTACCCGAACCGTTTCGCTATATCTCCCACGCTGTCGCCGTACCAGTACCTGCACACGAAAATCTTTCTATGCTCTTCGGGCAGTCCCGCCAGGAACCTGTTCAGGAGCGCCGTTACCTCTCCGGCTTCCGCCTGTTCCTCCGGCCCCGGTTCTTCATCGGCAAGAACTTCTCCCAGTTCGTCGAATGCGACAACGCCTGTTCCGCCTCCGCGCTTCAGCCTCTCCCGGTCACGTACGCGGTTGAGGGCAATATTTCGTGTTATTTTCCCTAAGAATACGTTCAGGAGTTCCGGCCTGGCAGGCGGAATCGCCTCCCACGCGCCCAGGAAAGCGTCGTTCACGCATTCCTCAGCATCTTCCGCAGAGCCGACGATATTCAGCGCTATGGCGTGGCAATAGCGGGAATATTTTGTATAAGCGGCATCTGTTGCCTTTTCGTCCCGCTGCCAGTACAGCTCGATTATGTCCGCATCATTCACGGATCGGGAACTCCTTTCCGTTGCCGCACGCCGCCGTTAAGTTCCTTTCGGGGGTTTGCAAATACCTCCGCGGTCACTCATGCGTCCCGGCATCTATATAGTAACTCTTTTTATACTTTCAGTAACGCTTTTTTCTTAAAATATAAATCGTTTGCGCAAGATCGCGCAAGACACCGTCATTCCGTGATCAGCCTGTACACGTCGCCGACGCAATCCGCAAAAACCACCCCACCCGCAGCGGTCAATACGTCGCGGTCTCTGAAGCCCCACGTCACGATAATATGGTCGATCCCGGAATTGACCGCCGTCTGGACGTCAACTTCCGAGTCACCGATGTACACCGATTCTTCGGGCAATGCTCCGAATTCTTTCATCAGCCCGAGCACTCCGTCGGGGGCGGGTTTTCGCGGCACGTCGGGCAGTTCTCCGCGGGCAATATCCACGAGCCCTTCGAAGTATACGGGCATGAGCTCCTGCACCGCCTTATCCGCCTTGTTTGATATTACCGCCACGCGCACGCCGCGTTTCCTGAGCTTTGAAAGCAGCTCACACACGCCCGGGTACGGCCTCGTCTTGTCCGCGCAATGGACAACGTAATGCTCCTTGAACAGTTCAAATACTTTGTCCGCAACGTCTTTTCCTGTCCCTTCCGGCACGGCGCGGTCAATAAGGTTTTTGATCCCGTGCCCGACTATGCTGCGTATCTCGCTGTACGTCCTTTTCGGCAGCCCGCATTTTTCGAGCGCGTAGTTCGTAGAGTTCATCAGATCTTCGAGCGTATCTAAAAGTGTGCCGTCCAGGTCAAAAATCGCCAACTTATAACTCATATTTTCCCCTTTTACTTATAAAAAAGCGAGCCGATCCGCAGACTGGCCCGCTCATTACGCATATTTCCGTTATCACTCGTCCCAGTTATGGTAAACGTTCATAACGTCATCATTATCATCCAGGCCGTCAAGCAGCTTCTCAATCTGCTCCATCTGCGCTTCGTCGGTAAGCTTCACGTAATTCTGAGGCACCATACGAACAGAAGCTTCGATGAAATTATAACCCTTGCCCTCGAGTGCTTCGCGCACCGCGCTGAAATCTGCGGGAGTGGTTTCGATCTCGAAAACGTCTTCATCGGCGCTGAAGTCCTGTGCTCCGGCGTCAAGGGCGTCCATCATCACTTCGTCCTCTTCCTTATCGCCGTCGTTTTCGATGACAATAACGCCTTTCTGGTCGAACATGAATGAGACGCAGCCGCTCGTACCGAGATTTCCACCGAACTTGTCAAATATATGGCGCACTTCAGCAGCGGTACGGTTTCTATTGTCCGTAGCGCATTCTACTATGATAGCTATTCCCGCAGGGCCGTATCCTTCGTACGTGATCTCCTCGATTATATCGTTCGCGCCTTCACCGCTCGCTTTTTTAATGCTGCGCATGATGTTATCGTTAGGCATGTTATTCGCTTTAGCCTTCGCGATAACGTCTTTCAGCTTGCTGTTCGCGTCGGGATTCGGGCCGCCCGCTTTAACAGCGATCTGCAGCTCTTTACCGATCTTGGTGAAAAGATTTCCCCTTGCGGCATCTGCCTTACCTTTTTTGTTCTTGATATTCGCCCATTTAGAGTGTCCGGACATATATTTCAAACTCCTCCCGTCCGACCGCCGGTCATATCTAAGCAACGCTCATCGCCGCCTTCCGGTGCGGACGGTTAATTTTATCACGATTTCGCGAGGAGGTCAATATTTACTGCCTTTTCATTATCAGCTAGCAATTAACTTGTAAATTATCCATTATCAATTCTCGGTATATCAAATACTTTGCCCGGATACAGGTTAAAGCAGAAATCGAACACGTTTTCGCCGAGAGTAGCGTCGTCGCGGAGATATACGCTTTCGAGGCCTGTGCAGAGGTAGAAGG
>JAGCTF010000107.1 GCA_017963755.1 Clostridia bacterium
CGAATACCACGTCGGTGAACAGGTCCATTTTGAACGTCTCGGCAAATTCGCTGGCGTCGTCAATATCCTTCTGATTATCCAGCAGGTTCCGCACCCATTCGAGTTTGAGGTCAATATCCGACGTCTTGTAATCCATATCCTCCTTATACTTCCAGTGTGCGGCAATTCCGTTTTCCGCCACTCTGTGCATCTCCCACGTCCTTATCTGGGCCTCGAACGGTCTCCCTTTCGGGCCGATCAGCGTCGTGTGGAGCGACTGGTACATATTAGGTTTAGGCATGGCAATGTAGTCTTTAAAACGCCCGGGAATAGGCTTGTAGAGCTCGTGGATGATGCCCAGGACCGTATAGCACTCCTGCACCGTATTCACGATCACGCGGATCGCAAGCAGGTCGTATATCTGCTCGAGCGTCTTATTCTGCTTGATCATCTTGCGGTGGATGCTGTAGAGGTGCTTAGGCCTGCCGTCCAGCTTCGCGGTGATCCCCGCTTCTTCGAGCTTTTCCTTAAGCTCCGCCAGCACGTCGCTGATATATTTCTCCTGCTCTTCGCGCTTCTGATTGATCTGCCTCTCGAGACTGTTATACGCCTCGGGCTCAAGATATTTGAAGCACAGATCCTCAAGCTCCCACTTGATCTTCGTCATACCGAGCCGGTGAGCGAGGGGCGTGTAGATCTCGAGCGTTTCGCGTGCTTTAGTGATCTGCGAATCCGTGTTCACGTACTGAAGCGTACGCATATTGTGCAGCCGGTCTACAAGTTTGATAACTATTACGCGTATGTCCGACGCCATCGAAAGGAACATCTTTCGCAGGTTCTCGGCCTGGAGCTCCTCCTTCGTGGTCATCGGGATATGTTTCAATTTCGTGACGCCGTCGACAAGGTACGCTATGTCCGATCCGAACTGTTCGGCGATCGTGTCAAGTGTTACGTCGGTATCCTCCACCGTGTCGTGCAGCATGCCGGCAATGACGGTCGCGAGGTCCATATCCATGTCGGCAAGCATCGTTGCCACAGCTACGGGATGGACAACGAACGGTTCTCCGGATTTGCGTTTCTGCCCTTTATGTGCAGATTGAGCCAGAGCATACGCCTTATCCAGCAAAAGCGTATCCGCGTGCGGATTATGCTTGAGCACCTTTTCCTTCAGCTTTTCATATTCTTCTTCCATGGATATCGACTCACCTCCTCCGGCGGCGGAAACATCCGGCCGCCCCGCGCTTATAGCGACTTGGGCTGAGTCGGAGATCAGCTTTCCGCTTCGATCCTCAGTGCTCTGTATTTAGCGGACGATTCGAGTTCGACTTTCGTAACGCCGGTATCGAGAGAGAATCCCGTTTTTGAAAGGCGCTTTAAAAGTCCGAGCTCCGTGAATATGTCCACACAGCATCTGAGACGGTACCACGAACAGCTATTACCTGCCGCACACAGCTTTACTTTCAGCGCTATCAGGTCGTTGAACGAGAAGCTTTCGGGCAGTTTCGTGATGCCTTTATATACAACCCTGAGGAAAGCCGCGTCTATCGCGAAACTTTCGAAGGTTATATACGGATTATTATACATATATGTGAGCGTTTTTTCAATATCAAGGTCAAAATCGTGCAGGTCGGTTATGTGCAGCATGAGCTGGTCCGGGTGGAGGGAATCGCGCCTGGGCGTACACAGGACGGAGACGCGCCTCAGGTGGGAAACGGTCTCGAAAAGATTGCCCGCACGGAACATGACGCCTTCGAGGCGTACGGACACGCCGTCAGGGCGGGTGCCGGTGAATACGATGCGGAGATGGGCGTTGTCGCCGCCGAAACGAGAGCAGCCTGAAAGCGTGAGTCCGGTGAGCGCGATGAGCGGCGCTCTGTTGCCCTCGCCGAACGGTTCGAACGCATTGATCATGTCCGCAAAGTCCAGATCGACCATTGCCCCCGGAATGACCGCGTCGGCAACGTATTCAGGTGCGAACACGCTCTGGGCCTCGTCGAGCGTCTTCAGGTACGCGTTTACGGCGTCAATAAACGGCCTCAGTTTCGATCTGCGTATCGATATTCCCGCCGCCCGTACGTGGCCTCCAAAGCGCTCTAAATACTCCGAGCACTCCGACAGCGCGCTGTGTATATCAATCGGTTCAACCGACCTTCCGGACCCTTTATAAACCGGATCTTCCCCGTCTTCGGAAAGCGTCAATACGATCGCGGGCCTGTTGAATTTTTCCGCGAGCCTCGAGGCGACGATCCCCAGCACGCCCTGGTGCCAGTCCTCGCCTGCGCAGACAACGATCCTGTCGTTTTCCCCGGTGAGCATCTTTTCGCCCGTGAGCGCGTCGTTGTAGATCTCCTGCTCGATATTTTTCCGGACGTTATTGTCCCTGATAAGCTGTGCAGCGGCTTCTTCCGCGTCAAAAGGTGTTTCGGCGAGCAGCAGCGTGATCGCCTTCTCGGCCGAGCCGAGCCTTCCCGCCGCATTGATCTTTGGAACGACTTTGAACGCTATGTCCGTTGACGTCAATGACGTGTCGGCGTATATCCCGGACGCCTCTAAAAGCGCTTTTATACCGTTCGAAAAAGCCGGTCCTGACTCCTCCATGCCGTCTATACCGTTTTCGCCGTACGCATACGTCTGATCGGCTCTGCGCCCCTCGGACGCACCCTGAGTACCGTCGTACCGCGCCTGTCCGCCCGTGCGGAATGCAGGAGGCCTCCGGCTAAGTTTCAGCCTCCTCATGGCATCAAGGCCGAGCCTCACGTAAACGCGGTTATTGCCCGTAAGCGGCACGCTGTCGCCCACGGTCGCCACGGCCGTACACATAAGATATCCGGTAAGTTCTTCGCGCTCGATCCCGATCTCTTCGGCGATCCGCCTTATAAGTGTAAAAGCCACGCCTGCGCCGCATTCATCGCGGAACGGGAAAAAGCTTTCTTCGAGGTGCGGGTCAACGACCACCGCTGCTTCAGGCAGCGCGCCTGTGCTCAGATGGTGGTCGGTAATGATCATCGTTATCCCCAGCTCCTGCGCCCTCGCCGCCGCCTCAAACGCCGTAATGCCGTTGTCAACGGTGATGATCATCCCCGTCCCCTGCTCGCAGATGCGGTCAACGGCATCGGGCGTTATTCCGTAACCTTCTCCGAATCTGTCGGGTATCAGGTAGTCCGCGTCCGCTTCGAGATAGTTTACGAGAAAGTGGTAAAGGATCGCCGCGGCGCAGATCCCGTCGCAGTCGTAATCGCCGAATACGGTTATTCTCACTCCGTCGGATACGGCGTCAAGGATAAGTTCCGCAGCTGATTCGAGCGACGGATCTTCGGGCACAGGCGGAAGCGTCGAAGGCGCGAAAAAGGCGTTGACGTCAGCGGCGTCAATATTTCTGGCGCGCAGCAGTGCCGCTTCCGTTTCGGCTATCACGCTTTGCGGATCGCTGCCTCTTATTATATTTGCCGGATCTGCCACCCACCGTTTTTCAAACATGACTTTTACGCCACCCCGCCGCCTTTAAAATCAAATACAAAAGTCGTTTCTCCGCCCGGAACGCTGCTCACGGAAACGCCCACGCCGTGCCTGAGCGCGATCTGCCGGGCAATCGACAGCCCGAGCCCCGTGCCGTTTTTATTGTCCTCGCTGCGCGACCGGTAGAAGCGCTCAAATACGTACGGAAGCTCCTCTGCCGTTATCCCCCTGCCCGTATTCGTCACTTCGACGCTGCCTTCGCGCAGGGAGACAGCGACCGGATGCGAAACGTCATCCGTAAACTTCACCGCATTGTCCAGCACGATCAGGAGCATCTGACGCACGCGGTCGTAATCGCCTTTGAACATATATTCCGCAGCATCGTACTCGTAGTTTACCTGCAGCCCTTTTGCGTCCGCGACCCTTCTTGCGCTCCTTACCGCGTCCGATACGCAGTCGCAGAGGTTGAATTCGCTGATATTCAGCGAGAAATCCGGGTTCTGGAGGCGCGACAGATCGAGCAGGTCGTTGACCATGCGCTGCATATATTTGCTTTCCTTCAGCATCTCGCCGTGGTACTGCTTTATCAGCTCCGGATCTTTCACGACGCCGTCGCACAGCGCTTCGAGCGAGCCGCGCATCACAGTGACGGGCGTTCTGAGTTCGTGCGAGATGTTGGCAATAAATCCCTGCCTTAAGTTTTGCAGTTTTTCGCTTTCTTCGCTCGCCGCCTCCAGCTTCACGCCCATGTCGTCAATCGTTTCCGCGAGTTTTCCTATTTCGTCGTTCCGCCTTACTTCTGTGCGCGCCGAATAGTCCCCTTCCGCGATCATTGCCGCCGTGTCGTTGATCTTCACGAGCGGTTTCGAGAAGCGCTTGGACAATATCACCGACGCGATTATTCCGAATGCGAGCGCTGCCACGAGGCTTATTGCCATTGTGATCAGGCCGCTTTTCATGCCGTCAAATATGCCTCCCGCCGGTGCGTGGATGATGACCGCGCCCATTACCGTTCCGTCCTTCCGGAGTATCGGTTCTCCGACGGATATCGTGCCTTCGCCGAAAAGCGAGCCGAACGACTTTGTTTCCGCCCTGTAGCCTTCGAACACTGTCTCGATGAATTTTTTGTTCTTTTCAGGCAGGTTTTCGTATTCGGTATCGGTGTAGCTTTCATTTCTCATCATGAGAAGCATGTCGTACGATCCGCCGCTTTCGTCCGGGGCAATGAGCCACACGCCTGCGTTCGTGAGGCGCGATATTAATCTGGAGAGTACGTCAACGGTCAATCGTACTTCGCCTCCGGGGCGGAACATTTCGTCTCCGTCGCCCTCGGCGCCCGGACGTTCAGTGCCGTGGAATTCGCCGGAACCGTCGCCCGGAACGTCGCCGGGATCGCCTCCGGGAGCGTCGCCCGGATTGCCTCCCGGAACGTCGCCCGTGAAATATTGTCCGTCGCCCTGCCTGCGCCCCGGTCCCGCATTATTTTTATCACCCAGCGTAAACGAGCCGCGCGCAAGAGACATTGACCGTATCATCTCTCCGATCCCGGCGGCAACGCTTCTGAGGTTCGCTTCGTACGCCCTTTTGGAGTTGCGGTAAAGCAGCACCGAGAACACCGTCCCGAGCAGTACCACGAATATGAGGAGCGCGGCCGTAAAGCTTACCGCGAGCCTTTTTGCTATGCCGAATTTTACGCGGTTCTTCATCTCGCCACGTCTTTCTGTTTCGCCTTACCGTCGCCGCCTGCTGCGCCTTCCGGCTTTTCCGCGAACTTATATCCGACGCCCCATAGCGTCTCGATCTCCCAGCCTTCGTGAGGAAATTCCTCAAGCTTCGCGCGCAGGCGCTTTATGTGCGAATCCACTGTCCGGCTGTCACCGTAGTAGTCGTAACCCCAGATCTTATCGAGCAGCGAATCGCGCGAGAAGACCTTGTTCTTATTCTGCGCAAGCAGCCACAGAATCTCGATCTCCTTTTTGGTCAATTTCACTACGTTGCCTCCGACCTCAACGACGTATGTCTCGAGGTTTATACGGAGGTTTCCGCACGTAAACAGGTTCTCCTGCGGAGCGCTGATATTAATACGCCTCATGATCGCCCTCACGCGCGCCATAACTTCCGCGTTTGAGAACGGTTTTACGATATAATCATCCGCACCTATGTCAAGGCCCATTATTTTCTCGAAATCTTCGCCTCTGGCCGTGATCATAATGATCGGCACCGACGATTCTTTGCGGATCTCGCGGCACACCTGGAATCCGTCCCTGCCCGGCATCATCACGTCGAGGAGGACAATATCCGGCTTGGCTTTTTTGTATAGTTCGAGCGCCTTCACTCCGTCGTAGGCAATAATTACGTCGTACCCTTCGTTTCTCGCATATTGTTCGAGCACAGAAGTGATCTGTCTGTTGTCGTCGGCAATCAGCATTTTGTATTCTGACATTTTTGAATTCCTCCAAAGCACCTTCCGTTGCTATTGTACCACATCCGCGGCCAATTTGGAACAGCCGCGTCAAGTTTCTGTTTTTATTTTACATTATTTTCGGTGTGAAGGTGTGTCAAAAAAATGGCGGCCGACGTGAAAGCACATTGTAAAGTTAAGAGGCGAACCGAGTGATGGCTCGAATTTTGGGTCTCATGCGAACCCCGGAATCGGTTCGCATTTCGGTCAAAGCACGAACCGGATGATGACACGAATTTTGGGTCTCATGCGTTCCCTTCATTAATTCGCATTTCGGTCAAACAAAATTCTTAGCCATCTATCCGGCTTCGTGCGTGACCGAACGAGGTAATGAATGCCTAGACCACAACAAATAAACAAAATTCTTAGTCATCTATCCGGCTTCGCTGGCGAAAAGATGAAAGGCGGCCGCGTGAATTGTTCATTTGTACGGCCGCAAATGGCAAATGGCAAGTTGCAAATTGATATTAAATAATTGAGGTGTTTTGGTATGTGTGAAATGAATGAAAAGGCTGTTGGAAGAGAGCAGATCTGCGCGATGATCGACCATACGGCGCTGAAGCCGCAGGCGACAGAGGCGGATATACGCAAATTGTGCGCGGAAGCGAAAGAATATCACTTTGCCAGCGTGTGCGTAAACACCGCATTCCTGCCGCTTTGCCGCGAACTTCTGAAAGAAAAAGAAGAAACAGGCGTAAAATGCTGCGTTGTCATCGGATTCCCGCTTGGGGCGTGCGCGACAGAAGTGAAAGTATTCGAAGCGTTGTACGCGGTGCGCGAAGGGGCGGACGAGATAGACATGGTCATAAACGTCGGTGCGGTCAAGGAACGGCGCGATGAGTTTGCCGCATACGATATCAAGGCCGTGCGCGAGGCGTGCAAGGGCAAAGTGCTGAAAGTGATAATCGAGACGGGGCTGCTCACGGGCGAAGAAAAGGCGCGGGCAAC
>JAGCTF010000018.1 GCA_017963755.1 Clostridia bacterium
ACCGCCACGCCCACGCATGCCCCGACGCCAACGCCCGAAAAATGGCCCGAACCAGTATACAAAACCGGATATAAAGGCTTGACCGGCAAATCGTACACGGACTACGAATACTTATCAAGCGACCGCGACCTGTTCGAAATTGACCACATTCTGTGGGAAGTGACAAACAAAAACATGAGCACGCTCGAAAAAGTCAAAGCCGTACACGACTGGCTTGTCCTCAACATAAGATACGACACTGCATACGAAATATACGACATTGCCCCGATGCTTGCCCAGAGAAGGGCGGTATGCGACGGATACTCAAAATTCTACGTAGTAGCGCTGGGCGAACTCGGAATTGACGCACGCAGAATAACCGGAACGGGGAAAGGCGAGAGCCACGCATGGAACGCGGTCAAAATGGACGACGGAAAATGGTACTACGTTGACAATACCTGGGACGATCCGCTCGTCAACGGCCATTCCGACTACCCGGACGGCTATAACCTCATGTACGAATACTTCCTTGTCACCCAGAGCAGGATCTCCGAGGATCATACGAGTGACGGACGCACGACGGTGAGCCCCAACGGCACTTCGCTTGACTATCATTACGAAGCCATCGAACTCCGTTACGCCGAACTGAGAGCGCAGCTGCTGCAAAAGATCAGTGATGAAAACATCAAATACGCGCACGTCGTGAGCACGCAGTCAGAGCTCGATTCGCTGAGGTCCGAACTGATCCAGGATATCCGTACCGAAGCCGCGTCAGGCGGAAAGTCGATCGAAATGACAGTTTATCTTAAATACGGACTCACAGACGCCTCGGAGCTGATCAACAGCCTGCTCGGTGACCTTGCCAGCGAAGGGGCAAGTGCGTTTAAGACCGGTACCCGCGCCGGAGGCTCGATATCGTCAATGGGTACAGGCGGCGGTGTGAGGGACGTTGTGGCGTATTATACAATGACAATTACTATCAGCGGCTCGTAATACGCCGGATCTTAACTATACGATTATTGTCCACTTTTATCGCACATAATGGCGGGAACGGCCCTGGAACGTATGCTAAACTGGATGCCAGATAAAATAATTGAACGATATAGGAGAGACTGCCATGAAAAAACGTACGTTTTGTAATCCTGTGAATATCAACTATCGCTACCAGCGGTACTTTTTCGGAAGGGAATCGGCTGATCCGCTGATTCTTATATACCACGATACGTACTTTCTGTTTGCTTCGCACGGAGAAGGATACTGGATTTCCGACGATCTCGTAAAATGGGATTTCATTAAAGTTGATATCAATAAATACCCGGACTTTGAGCTGTACGCGCCCGGAACGTGCGTCGTGGGCGACAGGCTCTACGTGACGTTCAGCCAGGGCGGGAACATCCTATATTCCGACGATCCGTTCGATCCCGATTCGTGGGTAAATATCGGGCGTCCGTACGGCTGGAACGATCCGGCTTTGCTTTACGATGACGACGGATACGTCTACATTTACGAATGTCTGGGCGACAAATGTCTGCACGCTTCAAAGCTTGACCCGAAGGACAATATGCGCCTCGTCGAAGGGCCTGTTCCGATCTTCTATTCAGACTATAAAAACCGCGGCTATGACCGCTGCGGTGACAATAACGAGATCGAGCGTATGCCGAGTCTCGAGGGCGGCTGGGTGAACAAGATCGACGGAAAGTACTATCTTACCTATGCCACTCCGGGCACGGAGTTTTCCACGTACTGCGACGGCGTGGCCGTATCGGACAGCCCTATGGGGCCGTTCGAAAATTGCGATAACAGCCCGACCGTGTTCAAGGCGACAGGCTTTATGCGAGGCGCAGGTCACGGTTGCCTTTTTGAGGATAAGAAGGGCAATCTCTGGAAGATTGATACTGTCTCTATCAGTGTGAATCATATGTTCGAGCGCAGATTATGCCTGTTCCCGGCGAAACTCACGGATGACGGAAAACTGTACACGAACACGCTTCGCGGAGATTACCCGATGTATTATCCGCACGAAGTTGACGACCCGTTCACGCAGTGCGACGCGGGACTCCAGCTGCTTTCTTACGGCGCGGCCTGCACCGCATCATCAGTGCTTGACGACGCCCACTGTCCGGCGCGCGCGGCTGATGAAAATATGAAGACCTGGTGGAGCGCAAAGGACGGAGAACCGGGCGGATGGATCGCGCTTGACCTCGGCGAACGTTATCAGGTGAAAGCGGTACAGGTCAATTTCGCGGATCAGGATATCGTTGACACCACCGGCCGCGACAATGGTTTTTCTTATAGATATACGCTCGAGGTCTCGGATGACGGTCTGAACTGGCGCATGCTTACTGACAGGCGCGGCAATGACGATGATCATTCGCACGAGTATTTCGAATACGAGGACGAGAGTTTTCGCTATATAAAACTTACGAATCACGGAAAGATCCCCGCAGGCGGAAGGTTCGCCGTAAGCGGCATCAGGGTGTTCGGCGATAGTGTGGGAGAGGCTCCGGCGAAAGCGCCTGATTTTACTCCGGTTCGCGATGAAGACGGCAGAAATATGCACGTGACGTGGGATGAAGTTCCCGGTGCGGAAGGATATTTCGTGCGTTTCGGCGTGGATGAGCACGAACTTCACACGCATTTCCAGATTATTGGCGGTACAGAGGCAAACATCCGCTGCTTAATAAACGGAGTTAAATATCACGTCACGGTCGATGCATATAATAAAGGCGGAATAACGCGCGGGACAGTCACAAAGCTCGCTTGAATTTCGGAAAAAGTTATGCCTGATCAGGAGTGGCTTCTTCAGGCCCGTCATCCGGCAGCGGCGTCGGTGATGGCCCCGGAGTATGTTCGGATGTTACTGAAGGGTCGGGGGTCAGTTCTGCAGTCGGTTCGGATGTTCCGGAAGGTTCAGTGGTCGGTTCGGCAGGTCCCGGTGTCACTTCGGGAGTTGTTTCTTCTGTCGGCTCGGCAGGCCCCGGGGTCGGTTCAGGAGTGGGCTCCACCGTTCCGGAAGGTCCGGGGGTCAGTTCGGGAGTCGGTTCAGGCGTTTCAGAAGGTCCGGGAGTAGGTGTAACGGGCACCGGCGTAGCGTCGATATCATACCCGAGCGCGCCGAAATATTCTTCCATCTGCGATTCAGAAAGGCCGAAATACGCACGGATATCCCTCAGCACGGTAATATTCCTTCTGCCGTCGCGTATGATATCCTTCATCTTTTCCAGCCACTCGTACCAGCGCTCTACGGTCATACCGTATCTCGCCTGATTCTGAGCGATCTCAGGCTCCATTATCGAAACGAACCAGTCTATTCGCTCCATTATTGTCCGCTCGTTAAGCACGGTTTCCATAAGTTCCGAGTACCGCCTGATGAACATATCCCGGAACACCGGATTTGTCATCAGCAGCTTCATCAGGGTACTGTTGGGGCCGTTCACGACGACGTTGTTTATGCAGTCGGTGCGGTCAGTCCAGAACGCCCAGTCCAGGTCGAAATAGCACCAGCGCCATTTTCCGTCCGCTTCATTAGACTGAAAGAAACGTGCGTTGGCAAGGTCGTTGTCACCCATATATGAGCGGCAGACGTACCAGTCGATCAGGCTGTATATGTCAACGTGGTTTTCGACGTACGCAAGGCTTTCTGCTTTTGTCATATCGTGCGTGCGGCAATAATTCAGCAGACGTGAATAATCGCTGTTGTCCCCGTCTTCGACCTTTCCGTATGCGCGGAGCACGTTGACCGAATCCTCCGAAACGCCGCCCAATTTCTGAGCGAAGTGGTCCTGATCGAACCGTTCGCGCAGGAAGTAGATCCCGTGATATTTACCGTTCAGATATAAGATGACCGGGCGGCACGCAAGCACGTCGAGGTTCGTTACGCCGTCTACGAGCGTGGTACAAAGTTCGTCCCTGAAGCCGCAATAAATAAAATCTTCGCTGCCGCCTTTCAGAAGCAGTGAATTGAATACTTCCGTTTCTCTGTCATCGAACAGCTTGCAATGAAGCTTCGACATTCCGTAATCAGAACGGAACCGCAGCTGAAAATTCTGCTTTTCTCCGAGTTTGCTGTCGTTTCCGTGAAGTTTGAACCCGCACGGGGCTGAGAAGACTTCGGCACCGTTTTCCAGCAGCGTCACGTACGAGACGTGCTCGTATTCAGGGTCAACGTGATTCAGCACGCCTTCCGGGCCGGTCAGGTATTCCTGGCGGATGGCAACGTTCACGATCGGCAGGGTGTGCTCTATTCCGACAACGTAAAAGAATGACGTCTCGCGGCTTCGTTTTGAACCGTCAAAACATGCGGCGCGGATAGAAACGATGTTGTCAATATGTATGGGCCCTTCGTATTTTCTCGAGGATGTCGTAGGCGCTGTACCGTCAGTAGTATAGTATACCGTTCCTTCGCCGCTGAGCCTCAGCACGAACGGATCTTCGTAAGCACCCGTGGGGACGTCTGCTTCTGGTATCGCAAGTGCGTAATTATAGCCCGGGGCGTTCGGCTTACCGGGAGTAGCCTGAGACATATATACGAATTCGTTCCCGTAACGCCCGTAGCTTTCATTTTTGAGCATATTCGACGGTACTTTCACAACGTCGCAGACTTCGCCATTCGTACTTAAATAAATCGTTTCGCCTGAAGAACTGATCTTAAACGGAGCTTCCGTCGCTGAAGCTGTTCCGGTACAGTATATGACGGTGAAACGTCCTGCGGCCAGCTTTACTGCAGGAAGTCTGAATTTCTGAAGTTTGCTTTGTTTGTCTGAAAGATAGTATTTTGAAAGCTCGATAGGTGCGTCGGAATTGTTATATAGTTCCACATAATCGTAGAAATTTCCGTCAGGCGCCGGGTGTTCGTCATTAGAAGCGAGAACTTCTGTGATCAGCAGCTCCGGAAGACCGGGGTAGAGCCCGGGCACGGCCGGTTCTTCTGTAGGCGTCGGAGTCGGAGAAGACGTAGGAACCGCGGTCGCAGTTCGCTTAGGAACGGTCGTATGCGTCGCAGTGGGGTTCTTAACAGGCGTGGACGTCGGAGGCGGCGTGACTAAATGTTCCGTTTCCCGGACAGGCGTCACGGAACCCGTTATGGGGGGCGTCCCGGTCGCCGGAGCCGTCGGTGTGAGAGTAACCGTTACGTCGTCCGTCTGCGGCAGAGCGGGAGTGTTAGTGATAACGTCAACGTAAGTTTCTTCCGGTGTGCCTGTCTCCGCAGGCGCCGTGATCAACGTCTCGCTCGTCACCGGTTCGGGCTTGGATCTGCACGCGAAAAGTGCTGCAGACAGAAGTATGAATGCGGCACCGGTCAATATGGTTTGTTTTATCAGTTTTGTTTGTTTTTTATTATTCATATGTCAATGCGTATGCGTTTTGCTGCGTTTTGAAAGCCGCTTTTGGCTTTCACGGTATAGTTTAATACTTTCTAATTTAAAAGTACATACCTTAGATTGGCGCCTTCAATCTCCGGCATTATCATTATACAACATTCAAAAATCTTTTTTTGCCACAAAATGTTGCATTTTTTATAAAGCAAATAATCAAGGAACCTGGTGGTTAAAAGAGAGATAAAGTTTCGCATTTGTGGCTCGAACGGCGTTGCCGCCGGCTCACAGGTGTTACAGAAGCTGCCGGATAAGCTTTTTCAGCCCGTTCACTTATATAGACGCTAAAAAACCGAAAATATTTCATAATTGCTGCGGTTTTCCGCTGTTGCAAAAAGTGATATAATATACGCACACAAGGTTACACGTTTACGCCGAAGCTTCTCAAAATACGTGTGAGAAATGAAAAGGATGAAAAACACGATGAAACAAAGCATAGGTAAATGCAGCAGGAAAATGACTATCGTTAACAGGAAAACATTATTGGGAATTGCGGCAATATTGACCGGGATCGCGTCGCTCCTGTGCGCCTGTACGAACAGGGGAGAAATAGCAGAACCGACCGGAAACGGCGCCATATCACAGCCTACCGTTGACCCCGAAGCACCGAAAGATCCGGAAGAAGATCCGGCGCTCAACGTTTTTCCGGCGGAAGGGGATAATATCGAGATAGGAATATTCTGGGAGCCACCGCACGATTTTACGACACCGGAACAGTACGACTGGATACGCGACGCGAATATAACCTTTATAGAAATCACCAACCGCGACGGAGCTGTTAATAAAGAAACGTCCGACCTTCAGCTTAAGCTGGCGGGAGAGCGGGGGATAAAAATCACGTACTCGTGCGGAGTTGACGGTAAGGATCTGCGCAATATGTCCGCTGCGAAGCGCAGCGAATATCTGAAAGAGCTGGCAAAAAATCCAACAATTACCGGCATACACGTAAAAGATGAACCTGCCGATCCGTGGAATTACGCTGAAGTCTGCGCGGCGATATCGAAAGCAGGACTCATGCCGAGGCTGAATTTTCTGCCGTACTTTGCTACGTGGGTGTTCGAAAACTATCAGGGCTTCGTAGAAGACACGATCGTTGCCGCGGGTAAGGAAAACTACGGATATTTGTGCTACGATCAATACCCGTTCCCTTATGACGGCGGCGATCCGGATATGTTTTACAATCTTGACCTGTTCAGGACGATCGGGCTGAAATACGGAGTTCCGACGGCGTTCTACATCCAGTCGATCGGTGAGGGCGGCAATTTCCGCAGGACAAACGGCGGCGAGATCCGCTACCATACTTCGGCGGGCCTCGCGTACGGCCTTAAGTCGATGACCTACTTTACGTGGTGGACAACGGGTTTCTGCGACGAGAAGGATTACGCTATCATTTCACCGTACGGCAAAAAGACTTCCATCTACGACGACGTTAAAGCGGTAAATGCGGACATATTGCGCGCAGGGCGCCTGCTCCGCCGCCTTGACGCGCTCGAAGTGTACCACACCGGCGGAGGCGAACAGGCGATCAAGTACGCTAACCCCACGAACGTGCCGCTGTACGTTGACACCGACGGGCAGTACGGAGTCATCATTTCGCTTATGGAGGACCGCGAGACCGGGCGCGATTATATCATGCTCGTTAATAAAGATTACAAGAAAGCGGTGCAGCATGAATTCGATATTACCGGCAGTATCTCGCACCTTTACGACTGTACGGGAGGAGAGTACAGGGAGCTCGACATCTCTTCCGGAAAAGTAAAACTGGACTTCGCACCGGGAGGATTCGTACTGCTTGCGGCCGGGCAGCATGACAAGCTGGTGGAATGCACCGTTGACAAGGATCAGCAGAATATAGCAAAGGGGAAGCCCGTCGCCGCCCATCGCGTAAATCCCGGGAGCGGCTATTACGCCTACTGTGTTACGGACGGCAGGCGCGATATAAAAACGACGATCACGAAGGGTTACA
Organism: Clostridia bacterium; assembly: GCA_017963755.1. Lineage (GTDB taxonomy): Bacteria > Bacillota > Clostridia > UBA1212 > UBA1255 > UBA1255. Next base: position 7,321 of record JAGCTF010000018.1, read on the forward strand.
AAAGTGCGTCGAATAAGGGCTGGGTGGAAGTTGACCTCGGACGCGCTGCAGAAGTGAACCGCATTGACCTCTACCCGTGCGGCACGGAATATACACGCGGCGAAACTTTCCCGCGCGACTTTACGCTGGAAATATCAGTTGACCGAGAAAACTGGACGGAAGTTCATAAGGAGACCGATTATACCGGATCGTATTCGGCCATTCCGTCGTTTTCTTTCGAGCCGCGGCAGGCAAGATTCGTGCGCCTGAACGTTACGAAGGGCTGCCCGGAAGGCGGATTTGAAATCGCCGAATTCGAGATCTACAACGATGACGGAAGCGTGCCCGCGCCGGACAACGCAAAATACTATGCGGATAAAGATGTTCAGCAGGAAGGCGCAAATCTGGCCGAGGGCCGTTCGGTAAAAGTGTCAAGTGATCTGGGCGGCGACTGGAGCAAAGATCATATCACCGACGGAGACCGCCACTCCAACTGGAGTTCCGCGCTGAACAAGCACCGCACTGCCGACGGAGTAGAGTGGATACAGATCGATCTGGGGGCGGAGAAGGAATTCAATGAAGTAGACCTTTATCCGCGCGGAGACGGACAGCATTTCCCGTACAATTTCCGCATCGAGATATCGGATGACGGCAAAGATTTTACTTCGGTATACGAGTGCGAAGTGCCGGAGCTTCCGTCAAAAGGCGAACCCTCGCTTTGCAAGCTGGACAAGACGTATAAAGCGCGTTACGTGCGTATCTACGCATACAAACTGCGCGACCAGAAAGGTTTTAACGACGGTCACCTGTTCCAGCTGTCGGAAGTGGAGATATATAACAAGTAAAACAGTATTACTTTTTTTCAGCTATAGTGGTATAATATACTCAAACCTTTATGAAAGGAAAAAGCAAAATGAAAAAATTTATTATCTATCTTCTCGCGGTCGTAATGATCGCATCACTTGCAGTCGCATGTGCAAAGACTCCTTCCGGAGAGCCTGCCGATAAGACGCCTGAAGAGGCCGCGGCTACAGACGTTCCCGCCACAGAAGTTCCGGCTACCGAAGTTCCTGCAACTCCCGAGCCTCCTACGGAAGCTCCCACAGAAGCTCCCACTGAAGAACCCGCTCCTGAATTCACTATTCCGTACGTAACCGACGGACTTGTCGCACTCTTCGAAGGTAACTACAATACCTTAAGAGGACAGAAACTTGATACCGAAGTCTGGGAAGACCTTTCCGGAAACAAGAACGATATCGATTTCACGCTTGATGATACGGCTGAATGGAACGAAAAGGGCCTCGCGATCAGCGCTGCGAAGATCGAATTCCCGATCGAACTGTTTGACCTGATCAACTCTGAAGAATTTACTGTTGAATACAGCCTGGACGACCTCGTTGTCACCGGCGCGGATTTTGCTACGCTGCTCAACGTATTGCCCAACGACCAGTTCGCACTGTTCATCCGCAACTCTAACGGCGCGATCGAGTTCAAGACGTCGCCTTCGAATTCACGCCCTCAGAAACCGGGAGCGGGAATCGACTCCGTAAACAACAAGACTATCGCCGTCACGTTCAAACTCGGGGATAAGATCTGCCTGTACTCCAACGGCGAACTGCTTTCGGAAGTTGACGCGAAAGCAACGCTCAGCGCTACGAGCACGTTCTTCTTCGGGCACAACGATCCTAAGAAATCCTACGACGGCACCGTGCGTTCTATCCGCTTCTACGACAGAGCCCTGAGCGCAGAGGAACTTGCTGCTAACGCTGCTGCCGTAGGTACTATCGGTGCGGCTACGTCTAAATAATTACGTTAGATCATCATGAAAAGCAAAAGTTTATTGTTAACTGTTGCAGCGGCGGTGCTTTGCATTCCGGTATTGTTCGGAGCGTGCGCGGCACCGGCCGCTCCTTCTGTTTCAGAAGCGCCCGAGGCAACTGAATTGACCGAACCGACCGCTACGCCGGAGCCGCAGCCGCACGACGTTGAACTTTACCAACTCGCGCCTGAAGACCAGAGCCTCCTTATGAGCTACGTGATCAGAACGCCGATGGATAAGATCATTGTCATCGACGGCGGGATCGCGGGGTACGGAAAGGAAGCTCCGCCTTACATGCCTGCGGCGATACGCGCGATCCTCGGACTGGGTCAGAACGACTATTTCGAAGTGGAAGCGTGGTTCTTATCGCACGGGCATAACGATCATATCGGCGAACTTGCCAAGATGCTCGAAGGCTACAACGCGGAGTCGAATTATAAGATCAATAATTTCTACTTCAACTTCCCGGATTTCGGTGTAGAGTGGAAGAGCAGCGCCGGTGCGAATGACTACGACCTCGAGGAAGTCGAGCAGTTAAAGCGCGGTTTTGAAAATTATTATTCTATCAATGCGTTCAAAGGCATTGACGGTGCCTCGATCCCGGAAGAGCAGTTCGTGAAGCCAGCCGGGGCGGGGGACACGTATTACTACGATCTTATTAACGCTGCGGTCATAACTACCGACAGGATCACTGAAGGGCTCGATTTTAAAATCGACGGCGTCAATATCCGCGCGCTCCAGACGTGGGCGAAGAATAACAGCAACGTCAACAGCACTTCGACCGTGCTTCGCCTGACGTACGGCGGACACAGCGTACTGTTTTTGGGTGATTCGTACACGGACAATTCCGCACGTATGCTTAAGATGTGGGATATCGAAGATGTTGCTTCAGAATACGTCCAGATGGGGCACCACGGGCAGCACGGGCCGGACAAAGGCTTTTACAGAAAGATCGGCGCTGCTGATTCGATCCGCCTGTGGCCAACGCCTATCTGGGTCTGGGAAGTATATAAAGCGACCAACAATATTGCCACCGATGAAACGCGCGGCTGGGTCGGATTGCCCAAAGACTTCAAAGAATTTGCCGAGCAGGGCCTCGATAAGACGGGCCGCGATTTCATTTCGGGAATGACAGGTGCGTATCCTGAAGATCCTACGCTCGTATCATCGTGGAACGAGACTGTGCTTAAAGCCCAGCGGGTAGCAGTCTTCACTTACGTTGCCCCGTAAAAATCGATTTTTCTTAAATCTTTAATCGTCACGAAGGTATCCGGGCCGCATTTGATCAGCTTCAGAAGAACGGCCAGTACGACAGAAGCAGGCCCGGTACCACTACGATCGCGAAGAAAGCCCAGCTTACAAACGTGAACGTTTTAATGAATTTTCCGCCGTTTCCGGGATATTCACGCACGTAGATCCTGTAGTTGATAACGGACGCCAGCGAGCCTATAAGCGAACACAGACCGGCGGTATCGGCGCCGTAGATCAGACCGGCGAAATTCTGTGTGAACGGGTAGAGCACGATCGACGCCGGAACGTTCGAAATGAGCTGAGAAAGACCGATTGCCCACCAGTATTCTCTGCCGGCAACGGCGCGGCTCAGGAAAGAAGAGATCGCCGCGTTGCCCGCGATCGACGATGAAAAGATAAAGAAACACAGGAAAGTGATTATCAGCACGTAATCGACCTTCAGGAACAGGCGGCGGTCAACGATCAGTATGGTTGCGAGTACGATCCCTACGGCGACGTACCAGAAGGTCGTGCGAGTGACGATCACGGTCAATATCAGTACGAACAGTACGGTGTATATTATGCGCAGATGTTTGCGCTCCGGCAGCCACGGCGCCGCAGCCCCTTCTGCGCTTATTTCTTCTTTAGGCTCTTTGCGGTAAAGAAAGAACGTGAATCCTACGAGCAGCACTGCGGAGAGTGCGCTTAAAGGGAGCATATGCAGCATGAAGTGCCCGGCGTTTACTCCGGAGCGGCCGTAAAGGAACAGGTTCTGAGGGCTGCCGAACGGCGTGAGCATGCTTCCGCGAATCGCCGCGATATTCTGCATAGAAATGACGGGGAGAATATACTTTTCCTTGCCGCCGCTCCGGAAAAGCAGGATCGTAAGCGGTACGAATATTATCAAAGAGACGTCGTTCGTCACAAACATTGACGTAAAAAACACGCCGAAGATCAGAAACAGCGTCATAAGTGTCATCTTTTTTATGCCGCCGGCAAGCTTTACGACCGGCCTTAATACGTTTTCCTGCTTGAATCCCTCGAGCACGCAAAGCATCATGAGCAGCGTGCCCAGCGTTCTCCAGTCGATGTCTGTGAGCAGCTTTTTCGTGGGAGGCGTTATGATTAGCGCGATCACCGCCGCCAGCAGCGACAACGTCAGCATGAGTTCTTTTTTGAAAAATCTTAATATTGCTTTCATAATCTTTGCGTTAAGTGCTTCGGGTCAATTTTTCTGCGGCGTGTGTTCCGCGAAACGGTGCCAATTATACTTTACATATTGCCGGCGGTCAACTGCATTCTGCGCTGCGTTCTGCCGGACTTCACTCTTAGCGCCTCATATGCTATAATTCCACCGCAAACACTCGCTCCACGGGCAGAAGCGAAGGCATACTGATGCCGGTAAGGCCCGATCAGAAGAAAAGGAGAATCGACTATGGAAGAGAAAAACACACAGAACGTTGACAATACCGGAATTGAAAAAGTATACGCATTTTTGAACGAAGCGGGAACTTATTACCTTGCCACCGACGATAACGGACAGCCGCGGGTAAGGCCGTTCGGGACGATCCTTCTGTACGGAGGAAAGCTCTACATCCAGACGGGAAAAGTAAAACCGGTCTCAAAACAGCTTTCCGCAAATCCAAAAGCTGAAATATGTGCTTTTATGAACGGGCAATGGCTTCGCGTAAGCGGCGAGCTGGTCAATGACGACGACCGCGCTGTAAAAGTCGCTATGCTCGACAAGTATCCGGGTCTCAAAGGCATGTACGACGCGGATGACGACAATACTCAGGTGCTTTACTTTAAGAACGCTGCCGCTGTTTTCAGCTCATTCACAGCCGCTCCGGAGACGTTCAAAATTTAAATCGCGCTTTCAGCTCAAGTACGTTAAAATAAAATTTCCCGGCCCGAATTTGATCGATTGCGGACCGGGAATAATTTACTTTAATATCAATTGATATCAAGCAGGAATTAATTAAGAAACTTTAACAGAATCGATTATATCGCGTACGACCTGATTGGACGAACCGTCCATAGTTCCGGCGACGATCAAAACGATACTGTCAGAGAAGAATACAACTTCCACTCTGTAATAAAACGGAATATTGTACAAATTCATCACCATGTCGTACATCATTGCTTTCCTGCCGTCGACCGTTTTCACCGTTATTTCTGACATGCTTTCGATCTCTGCACCCGATCCGGTAATGCCTGAGTTCAGAGCGCTGCGGATCGATTCATAATCATCGGTTATAAGGGAAGAGTCTCCTTTGCTCAGAACAAGCATAACAGGTGTGCCGTTATAAGTTGCGTTAAGCGTATAGCTGCTGCCGCTGCCTTCAACAGTATAGCCTTTGGGGAAAGACAAAGAGATTCCGAAATTTGAATAAGTTTCCTGCTCTGACTGAGCGGGATCTTCGACGGAACCGTCAAATTTAACAGAATGTACCATTTGCTCGATCAATCCGCTTTCATCTTTCACCGCTAAAGAACCGATTGCAAAAGCATAAAACTGCTTGTTTAGAGGAACAAGAACACACTTATAATAATTTCTGATTCCAGCCATATCGAAAGCTATATCGTACATCATGGCATCGTGACCGTCGAGTGTGACAGAAACCATTTCCTGGGAGCTTTCGAAATTATCGGTTTTAGAGGAGAAAACGCCGTTCAGTATATTGCGCATAATTTCAGGATCGGTAATTACTACTTCCTGAGCAGTTGAGCTGACGATCACGAGCGAATAGAATTTGGAATTATATTCTGCAGTCATTGAGCACATAGTGTCTGTCTCGCCGTTCACTGTATAACCGGCGGGGAACAGAATAGAAGAGTTGAATTTAGAAACGCGGGTGAAGTTCGGGTCTGAAGCTATATCAATTTGTACAGGTGTGGGTTCCGGTGTAGGGTTAGGCGTGGGAACGTCGGTGGGCTTTTCTGTCGGAACATCGGTCGGCACCTGGGTGGGAACGGAAGTGGGCGATTCAGTCACGGCAGCCGTAGGATCCGGCTGTGCCGTTTCGGCTGAGGTCAACGGGGCTTCGGTCTTTGTGTCAGGCGTGTCGATCAATTTTAATTTACACCCTGAAAATGACAGCGCCAGGATCAAACATATAATGACCGCAAAGATCTTTTTCATAACAACAACTCCTTCAGATCCGTTTTTATAAACAATAACGAATCTTAAATATTTTACTCTATCAGATTGTAGTAGTCAAACGCCCCGCCGCAGAAGAACTTTGATCCGGGCACGTGAAAAGCCTCATAGGCTGTATGATCGTTATTTGTTTTTGCGCTTAGTTGCGATCACTACCGCTGTAGCTGCGAGTACAGCGGCAAGTGCGACACCGCCCGCGATACCTAACGCGAGCATAAGCGACTTATTGCCGCCCGTACGCGAATCGTTATCACCGGAATTATCGCCGTTGTCAACGAAAGGCTCGCCGCCGGCAATGAATTCGTACGATCCTCCGCCGACCGAATAAATATATTCGCCATTGTCGCCGCGGCCAATATATTTGACGTCCTCCGTGCTCTTCTCAAAAATATTTTTGCCCGATTCCGCGATACCTTTCACGTCGGAAAGCGGAATAACTACAGTCGCGGTGGAATTTGAAGGAACCTCAATATGCCACGTGAGTTTTCCGCCTTCGTACTTCCAGTCCGACACACATTTGCCCCTGAGCGTGTTTACAGACGAATTAACGAACGAAAGACCGCTCTCCACGCCGGGCCTGTACGTGATCCCGCTGAATCCCGCCCCGGTCTCGCGAATTCCGCCGAGCCCCTGGAACATCCAGCAGGCCGGACCGCCGCCCAGCATTACGTGGTTCAGAGAGTCGAAATATGCAAGAAAATCGCCGGCATGCGAGTTGAAGTTGTTGCCCGGGGTATCCCAGTACTCCCACAGCGAAGTTGCACCGTTGTCGATCATAAATCCGAACGAACATTTCTCGTGCGCGATCGTCATATCGAGCAGCAGTTTATGATTGTTAGCAGCGGAAAGCGCGTCGTATATCGATTTCGTACCGAGCACGCCTGTTCCCAGCACTCTTCCTTTATCAACTGAGATCGAGATGAGTTTATTCAGTACCGCGGCGCGATCCGCTTCGGGTACGAGGCCGAAATCCAGCGCCATTGCGTTGCAGGTCTGGCTTTCAGTCGCGTAATAATCGGACTTATGAAATCTCTTCTGCACCGCTTCGTACACTTTCGCAAGATACTCGTCAAGTTCCGTGTGATCTCTGCCGGCAATTTCAAGCATCTTTGAGAGCAGCATCCCGCAGTTATAGTAACAGGAAGTCGAAAGGAAGGTGCGGTCAACGATACCGGCGCCGTTGTCGAAACCGACCCAGTCGCCGTAAACGTTGTGAGGAACGAGATAGCTTTTCTCGTACGTGCGGGCGAAGTCAAATACTTTTATGAGCGTATCTATACTGTGGTCGATATAATATCTGTCGCCTGTCTGCATATACAGTTCGTAAGGGAAGATGAATATCGCGCTCGCCCACGTAATGTCGTACTGTGCACCGCTTTCGTTCGTTGACGGGATGCCGACGATTATTTCCGGCCTTCCGTTTTCCCGTACGCCCATCAGCATGGCGTCAAGGTACGCTTCCGCCGTTGTCCAGTCTCCCAGCAGGAGCGCTGCCGATTCTTTTGTCACTGCGGCGTCGCCCATCCAGCCGTTCTTCTCTCGCTGCGGGCAATCGGTGTAGTTTCCCATCATGTTTGACCGCTGCGACACGTTGTACATTGAAAACACCTGATCGAGCCGCTGGTTCGAAGACTCGAAGAAGCCCGTCTGAGGCACGTCGTCGCTCGTGAAGCAAGCGGTGAATTCGTTCGGGTCAAGTTCTTTTCCGGCCGGGAGCGTTACGCGTATATATCTGAAGCCCGTGTAGAAGAAGCGCGGCTCGAATACGTCGTCACCGCCGGACAACGTATAGTTCGATACCGGTTTGTGTGCTGTCGTATTGGCCCAGATATCGCCTTTTTCGTCGAGCATCTCGGCATATTCCAGCTTGTATTTATCGCCCGCGTTTCCTTTCGCGTAGAGCCGCACGTAGCCCTGCATATTGACACCGAAATCGAGCACGTAAACTTTTTCGCCTTTGTCCGTCTGCTTCAGTTCCGATGACGAGACCGGCTTTATTTCACGTATAACTTTTGTACCGGACGGGGAGGGGACAGTTTTAATATCTCCGGGGAAGTTCCATTTTTCCGTGTCAGCTATATCAAAATCGTCTTCCCAGATCACGCTGCCGTTTTGTATTACCGCTATCCTGTCGAATGTTGCCACTTCGCTTAGCGCCGAACGTATTCCGAGCGCTCCGTCTGTCTGACCTGCGGGCACTTTTAAGCTGTGCACTTTTTCGCCGCCAACGTACGTCGTGATCGTCGTGCCCTGTATCTCGATGCGCAGCTGGACCTTTTTATTTGGTCCGAGCCCCTTGGCCGAGGGTGTGTCGATCTCTGTCCAGCCAACGTGGTGAAGCCTGAGGCCCGACGTTCCGACCTGCCACATAAGCGGGCTCGAAACTCCGTCTTTCACGCCGAACATGATCGCGCCGATGCTCTTGTTTACGGTCAACGTCGCTTCTATCGTATAATCTCCGGAAAAAGATTCGTACGTTTTGAACGTGCCGGAATTATCCGGGATCTTAAGTTCGCCTCCGCTGGCCTGAAAGCTCATAGTTTCTGCTTGCTTCCAGCTTGAATTCTCCTTGAAATCCGGCATATCCCAGTCTGTTTTTTTGCGCATATCGATATCTTCGCCTTTGGAAAGATTTTCCTTAACGATCTCCGAATTCGCGTATGACTTCCAACCTTCGCCCGTGCTTACGGTCTGGACCTGTCCGTCTTTATACGTTATTCTTAGCATGCCTTTAAGGTCGCGGTTCAGGAACGTACTGCCGCTCACGTACGCGCCGATACAGTTATCGCCGTCCTTAAGCATCCCGGTGATATCGTACGTATTGTAGTATGCGATCTTATCGTAAACGGTCTTTCTCGGACTCCAGATCAGGTCTCCGACCTTTCCGCCGTTCAGACGGATCTCTATAACGCCGGTGCTTGCGAGATAGCAGCGCGCACGTTCGACGTTTTTGAGGGGCTGGTCAAGCTTGAATACGTGCCTTAGGAGTCTGTCTGTGGATATCCAGGCGCCATCAAGTGTAAGGGGTGCCGTTTCGAATACGAGTTCTTTCCCGAATCCTGATTCGGTGCCGTTCTGATCTTTAATATTGACCTTCGCCCTGTAAATCGTTTCGGGCTTTAGATCTTTTGGAACGATCCCGGTCTGCGCGCTGCTTTTGACCCAGCCGCTGTCCCAGGCGCTGCTTCCGTCTTCGCCGCTCACAACGCATCTGTATTCGCTCTGGTAAACACCCCGCCTCCCGGTCACGATCCGCCACCCGAGCCTTACGTTTTCCGGGTCAATACCTATATCGTATGCTGATGAAGTTTGAAACATTTCCGTCATTATTGCACCATCCTCCGCCGCCTTTACCGTTCTTCCGAATCTGGCTGAAGTACTACCTGCCGCAAGTCCGAAAAGCATTGCCGCTAATATGGTCAAGCAGACCGTTTTTTTTACAAATTTTACAAATGGACCCATAACTCTGCCCCCGATCCGAATCCAATCATTTTCGTGTATTTCATTCTACAGTTTTCGGGGGTGAAAGTCAATCAAACTCTTCTTGTCCTTTTGCTCTTCAATCTGCTATAATACGGGCTGACAAAGGCTGCACGCCGGGAAATAAAAGAGGTGTACTTATATGACTGATAAAAAGATCAACGTTACCGTCTGGAACGAGTTCAGGCATGAGCGCAACGAAGAGGCCTGCCGCGCCATATATCCTGACGGCATACACGGATTGATAAAGAAATTTCTTGACACCGATCAGGAACTGAACGTGAGACTTGCCGCGCTTGACGACGAACAGAACGGTCTTCCTCCGGAGGTGCTGAACAGCACGGACGTGCTGATCTGGTGGGGCCATATGGCGCATCACGAAGTGCCCGACGCGCTCGTCGAACGTATCCGTGACAGAGTATATAAAGGCAGGATGGGGCTCATAGTCCTTCACTCCGGGCACCATTCGAAAGTGTTCCGCGAGGTTGTGGGTACGAACGGAAACCTCTCCTGGGGGCGCGATCAGCAGGAGATCGTATGGAACCTGCTGCCTGCACATCCTATAGCTGCCGGAATACCGGATCATTTCGAGCTTTTTGAAGAACTCTACTGCGAGCCTTTCTACGTGCCGCAGCCTGACGAACTTGTATTCGGCTCATGGTTCGAAGACGGATTTATTTTCAGATCCGGACTCTGCTACTACCGCGGCGCGGGTAAGGTATTCTACTTCCAGCCCGGACACGAGTTCTGCCGCTCTTTTTATAACGAATACGTACAGCGCATAATACATAACGCCGTGTACTGGGCAAGACCCGCCGAGATAGGTTACACGGTGCCTGAAAGCGCTCCTATGGTCGATTACAAACTTTCCAAAAATTCCTGAACCCGCTTTCTCAAAGCCGGTTAAAACTACAATACAAAGCTGGGGGGAATTATCATGACGTCAAAAGAACGCTTTGCAAGAATGTTCGAGCACCGGGAAGCAGACAGGGTGCCGATCATCGATGATCCGTGGGCCGGTACGCTAAGGCGCTGGTACCGCGAAGGAATGCCCGAAGGAATGGACTGGCGCGACTATTTCGGGATCGATAAGATCGAGAAGATAAATGTTGACATCTCTCCGCGCTATGAAATGAAACTGATCGAAGACACGCCGAGGTATCAGATCATCACCACGTCGTGGGGCGTAACGCTTAAAAACTTTAAAGAACTCGATTCGACCCCTGAATTCATCGATTACAAAGTCGTTGACGCGGAAACATGGGCGGATGCTAAAGCGCGCATGACGCTTGAAGACGACCGTATTCCATGGCAGTGGCTTAAAGATAATTACGAGATGTTCAGGGCAGACGGACGCTGGATCGAGGCAAATTTCTGGTTCGGATTTGACGTCACGCATTCATGGATGTCCGGGACCGAGAACGTGCTCATAGCGATGATGGAAGAGCCGGAATGGGTCGTTGACGCCTTCAACACCTACCTCGACAGCTGCATCGCGTTGTTCGGACGCATCTGGGACGCCGGGTACAGGTTTGACGCCATAAACTGGCCTGATGATATGGGATATAAAGGGACGACGTTCTTCTCGAACGAAATGTACCGCGAATTGCTTAAACCCACGCATAAGAGGGCGGTGGACTGGGCTCACGACCACGGTATCTATGCGCGCCTGCATTCATGCGGAGACGTTATGACACGCGTAGATGACCTTATCGAGATCGGAATAGACGCACTGAACCCGCTGGAGGTAAAGGCGGGCATGGATCCCGTAGGGCTAAAAAAACGTGTCGGGGACAAGCTCGTGCTGCACGGCGGAATCAATGCGGTTTTGTGGGATAATAAAGAAGCGATCGTTTCGGAGATCGAACGCGTTGTACCGATACTCAAGGAAAACGGCGGCTACATTTTCTCTTCAGACCATTCAATTCCGAATTCTGTAAGCCTCGAGAATATGAAAGCGATCGTCGCGACCGTAAAAGAAGCCGGAAAATATTGACGCACCCGGTCACAGAACGCTCAGAAAGGGGAAACATAGAATGAGGCGTGATAGACGCAACACTGTATATATGCTGATGACAGCGGCACTTGCACTGGTGCTTCTCCTCGGCGGGTGCGCGGGAAACAGTACGCCCGGCGGAGATAGCAGCGGAGAAGATGATATTTCAGAAATACCGACACAGGAGCCTTTTATTATGAGAGACATATCTGACGACACAACACTTGCCGATTCGCTGCTTTACGCTAACAGCGTGGCAAACAGCATAATCGCACGGTACGGGGACGCGACTCGTTCCACGTTTGAAATAATCAATCAGGACGTGCGTATCGTTGAATCGAACGATACGGACGGGAAGCTCGGCATAAAGAGCGTGGAAAACAGGAACGGAGGTACGTATTTTACGGACTCTATGAACCTGTACGTAGTTGACAAAAACGGTGAGGTCTGGCAGGACAATTATTCTTCGTCTGTGGGCAGGAACAATACGACGCGCCACGGTTTTTACTACTGGGAGATCTTCCAGCGCGACCAGGAATTCGGAAAGAGGGAGGACGGGAGCAATAATTTTGCCACATCCGTTTCAGTTAGCAAATACGACGGAGACTGGGGCTCTTCGTCCGACTGCCGCGCGATCTACAATAAAGGAAAATCGGTTAAAATGCTGCTGACAGGAGGACTTGATCCTTACGTATTCAGAATTTTTTCCGAGCCCGTCCCGAAAGCCCAGGCTACGCACATAGCGGTCACGATAAGAGCGACGGCATCAGGCGGTCAGTCGCAGCTGTTTTTCGCGGATAAGACCACGCGCGATTTTAATGCAAATCAAATGATCGCTTTTGATATCACAGGTGACGGGAAACCGCACACGTACGTGCTGGATATTTCCGAAAAATTGACCGACGACCTTATTTCGGTAAGGTTTGACGCGGGCAAGCTTCCGGGCGAGGAGTACGAATTTTCCGACGTGAGAGTAGTAACGATCGGTGACGTTATTGCCGCAAAAAGCGAGCGTACCATCGACGTATATCCCGACAAAGTTCACCAGAGCTTCAGGCTGCTTGCGCGGCCGGGTTACGAGGCGGTTAACGAATTCGGAATGATCTGGGAGATAGATGAGAGCAGCGTGGAGGGTCTCAGGATCCGCGACGCTTCGGGCGTTCACGAAGACCTTAATATCAATGCGGAAACGGTTGAATATGCCGCGTTTAAAGTTAGCGGAGCCGGAGTGATCGGGATCATAATACCGTCGGACGGCTCGACTGCGAAAACCGAAGTAAAACTAGAGAACGGGAAATATATCGTCCGCCAGATCGCGTCGGGAAAGCTCGAATTGAGAGCCGGATTCGACTGCAGATTCGGGCACAGACTGTTTACCGACGCCTCGGGCAGCTTTGACGCCATCGATAAAGCCGCGGCGCTTGAAAGAGATCCGCTTCCTGCTTCAAACTTTACAGTCAGCGAAGGCTCGGACGACGCGAAGATGCGCGGTTACGAACCTCTTAAAGGGTACTACCGGATGACGATGAAAGGAACAACGTTCCCGGCGGCTTTCCAGCCTTTCGGAAATAACCGCTATTACGTTTCCGGTGTTACGGCAAATGCAGATGATAAAGACCGCACCGTATACTTCTGCGTAAGATCCACTCCGGGCACGCTAGAATGTGCGGCAATGCTTGACGATAAAGGCATGATGGTGCCGATGCCTATGCAGGTGTGCAAAAATTTCGACTGCGAGAAAGAAGAACCTATATATGACCCGATGGATATGTCCTACGGCGATTCGATCTTCCCGCTCGTGATGAAAGCCGGTACTTCCACTTCCTTTACAGATCTTCATCTGTACCAGAACTGGGGAAAATATCATCTTAAACAGATCTCCTCGATACAGTTCTTTATCGGCTACTACCATTTGTCTACAGGTGTAAGCGAGTCCAACTGCATCAGTTTCTACGGCGTGTTCGGGAAAGACGGATTCCTGCTGCCCGACTTCAGAGGCCACAGCGGCATCAGATGGAACACCGACCCTCAGTTCACGTCCGTCGGTACGCCGAAGGCTACGTCGTACTTTGACAACAGCGGAAAGCGCATAATGAACGAATACACCGGCGCTAAGATCAACAGCTCAGGCCCGGTATACGCAGACGTTGAGTATTCGTACTTGTCCGACAGCGGCGCGTTCAGGTACACTTTAAGACATACGGAATTCCCGCAGACGGACGAGAACAGAACGTACTACACGCTCGATCTTACGTTCCTTAAAGATCTGACGCTCAATGACGTTAAAAACCAGTTCACGCTGTTAGAACAGGACAGCCGCGGCCAGAAATTCAGCGAACTTTCCTTCCGCGGAACGGACGGGACAAGGCAGCACGCTGACCTGGACGTAAAGGAAAACAGGGACGTGAAGCTTTACACGCTGAATCAGGACAACGGCTGGTACGCTTATTTCCACAGTGACAGGCCTGTTCCTACGTGGAGGATCGAGACTGAAGACGATCCGATGAATTACGCCGTAATTATCAAAGGCGCGAATATCATCATAGGCGGAAAGGAATGGAAGGGCAATTTCGTTCTGAGAGACAGTTTCGCGGGAGGCAGTAACTATTCCGCACTTTCGCTTGATCTCGGGAAGACGACGTTCAAGAAAGGGGATACTATCCATCTTGAGTTCCTGATGCTTCCCTGGGCAAACCGCGAGCTTACGTCCGATGCGAATATCCTTACCGTTTATGAAGATTCAGTGGTAAGTCCGCTCACGGTCAAATCGGTCAAGACGGGCATCGTCATTGACGAGCCGTATCTTGCGAGGGTCAGCGCGGTCAATAACGAGGCTGAGTTTACTGTTTCCGGCAGCCGCAACAGAAATGCTGTGCGCGTTGACGGCTTTACCGAATTCGGCAGGCCGTATATAGAAGTCCTCGGAAGCGACGGTACGTGGCAGGTGCACGATACTTCTGTTTCGGAATTTGACGGCTACGGGGTATATTACAACAGGGACGGTTCGTACGGATACGCTTTCATTTACGAATCTGACGGGCCTGACAGCGAGACGACGTTCAGGGTGACGGTAAAATAGTCAGTCCGGACGGTAAAACGGTAAAAGAGGAAAAACAGAAGATCCGCCTCGACCGGCGGGTCTTCTTTTATATGTTGACCTGCTTTCCTGCAAATGATCAATGTCTGTTCAGCCTGCTGATCACGTGCTGTGCTACGCCCTGGACCGTTAGTTTAGCGACTTCAATTTTCTTTCCGGGATATTTATCTGCGTTAGCGTAGCTCAGAATCGCTTTATCGTTCTCCGGATCTGTACCGCTGTACACTTTAAGAGTATTTTCGTTGTTCTCATCGAGCGCGACGACTATGTCTCCCGGCTCGCATTCTGTCTGACGCTTTATGAGTACGTAATCTCCGTCGTATATGCCGCGGTCCTCCATAGAATCTCCCGAAGCGCGAAGAATGTAGAAATCACCGCTTCCGAATATCGCTGAAGGCAGGCTGACGTACATCTCTACTTCTTCCTCTTCGCTCTCGGGATCACCGCACTGGACGCTGCCTACGACAGGCGCAGAGAAGTAGCCCGGAAGTGTCTTGCTTATCTTGGGCAGTTCGGTTATGTTCCTTCTGCCGTCATAGCAGAGCATTTTTCTCTCATTCATCTCTACAAGGTAGCTGTGTACGGTAGATTTCGATATTCCCGTGCCGTCGGCAATAGCGCGTACGGTAGGTGAGACGTGTTCGTTTCTGTAATAATTACCGATGAAATCGCTGATCTTATTCATCAGGTCAATGTTTTTAGTTCTGATCTCGCTCGCCTCCCGGAAGTGTGTGCCGGACAAATTGTCCCGCTTCGAATTATACACGGAGCGGCGCGTGTTGTCAAATGATCCGATCAGTTTAGTTTAACTGCGTCAACGTGGGGAAAAAAGTAAATGTAATTGAACCAGCCGGGCGTGGAAGTTATTGACGCCCTATGCGGCTTTCGCGCTTTTCCTTGTTCTTCACGGCCTCGTCGATCGTAAGCCTGTGGATGCTCTCGGCTTTGCCCAGAAGACCGCGCTTAATAAGTTTACCGAGATTTACCGGAACGTAGCCGCAAACGTTGGCCGCGACGTTGAGATGATTTTCGGACGTGCCGCCTGCGTGATCGTGGCCGTGGATATTTACGCACCATTTTTCGAGCCCGTATACAGGCTCGTGCGAAAGCAGCAATTTTTCGGCGACAAACAGCGGTCCGGAATAAATTTCATCAAAATAGGGCTCAAATTTCGTAGCAGTCTCGTCGTGATTCCCGAGCAGCAGCACTTTATAGGCTCTGATCTGTTCCATATAGCGGGGATCGCCAACGTCGCCCAGGTGGATCAGCGTATCGTGCTTTCCTGCAAGTTTGTTAATGCGCTCGAGCTGCTCCTCTGGCGATATCCAGCCTGGATCCATTAGGGGGCAATCACTGTCGCCAAAGTGTGTGTCGGATATGATGTAGACCGAGCCTTTTTCTGACCACCTTCGAAAGGCGGGGTAGAGGGTCAATATCATTTTTCTTTCCTTTCCGCTTTTCGAAAGTCGAATTTCGCCTCCGGTAACTTGCGGGTTAAAAGACCGCCCGTTCGCGCCGGTCAGCGGCAATAATTATATAAAAATACGAAGAAAGGGTCAACTCTTAACTCTGAACTCTTAATTTTCTAAACCTCATTTAAACTTCTGCGAAGCCGAGTGAATGGCTAAGAATTTTGTTTGACCGAAATGCGAATTAATGAAGGGAACGCATGAGACCCAAAATTCGTGCCATCACTCGGTTCGCCCACTTGCCATTTATCACTTGCCGAAGTACTGCGGTTGCCTGTGGCGGCTCTTTATGTTAAAATCCACATAGCATTTTCACCGTTCCGGACCATCCGGAAGGGCAGGCGTAGAGCCGCAATTTGAACTGTTTACGAAAAGGAGATTTTTAATATGATCAGACTGGTTTTCGGCGAAGGCGCCGTAACGATCGACCCTGAATGCTGCGAGATCGCTTCTTTAACGTACAAAGGAAAAGAACTGGCGAGGGGGAGAACGCCTCTCTTCAAGGCGAAACTGAGAACGCCGGAAGGAAAAGAAAAAGATATTGACGCCAAAGAAGGAAAACTTGTTGCCTGCACTGGACCTGAGTCCGCGGACGTGGCGAACGGAAGCATGCGCGCCGAATATTCGTTAGGCGGCGGGATACGCATAATTATTGACGCCGAAGCGTCGGAAGGATCGCTCAGCTGGAACTGGAGCGCAAAGATCCCGGGCGAAGATATTCTTGAATGGCTCGAATGCCCGCGCGTTTCACTTGCCCCGCTGAAAGGCGAAGGCGGAGATGCAGAAATACTGTTCCCGTACAATGAAGGCGCGGTCGTTGACAGTTTAACGTTGAAAGAATCGACGCATCTGCGTGCCTCTGAAGTCGAATATCCATCGCTCGGTTCGTACCAGGTTTTCCCGAATATGATATGCTCCCAGTTCCAGACGTATCTGATGCCCGGATCCGGATTGTATATGGGGGCTCACGACCCGTACAGAGGGTTCAAATATATCGACTTTATCGGAAACGGAGAAGGCGTCATGCCGCTCATACGCGTCTATCCTTCCGACTGCGGAATGGACGGCGTTAATTACGAGCAGGGATTCCCGCTTATCTGGAAGTTTTTCGACGGACAATGGCAGGACGCGGCAGAGATATACAGAGAATGGTTCGAGAGCGAATTGCCCGCCGGCGTGAAGAAGATAAAGGACAATGACCGGCTGCCTACGTGGTACGACGAAATGCCTTTTGTCGTCTCCTATCCGGTAAGAGGCATCCACGATATGGACGAAATGAAGCCCAACGCATTGTTCCCGTATATAAACGCACTTCCCGTTATCGACCGGATCCACGATATGACCGGCGCGAAAGTGCTTACCCTTTTGATGCACTGGGAAGGCACCGCGCCATGGGCTCCGCCATACGTGTGGCCTCCGTACGGAGGGGAGGCGGCCTTCAACGAATTCCGTGACGCACTTCACGAATCGGGTAATCTGCTCGGCGTATACTGCTCCGGCTTCAGCTATACGATAGACAGCCACGTGGATAAGTATAACCGCGAGGAGGATTATGAGCGCGAAGGACTCGAAGCAGCTATGTGCGCCGGGCCGGACGGAAAAGTTGAACTCAGCCGGATCTGTACCGGACAACGCACCGGGTACGATATCTGCGCCGCTTCCGAAAAAGGTGACGAGATCCTTGCCGAAGCATATACGCCGCTCTTCAACGCAGGTATCGATTACGCGCAGATACTCGACCAGAACCACGGCGGCGGTCAATATCTTTGCTATTCTAAGAACCACGGTCATCCTCCCGTACCCGGCAGATGGATGACTGTCAATATGCAGAAACTCCTGAAGAAGTGGCGGGATGCTTCTGAAGGCATGCTGCTCGGCTGCGAATCGGCTTCCGCGGAACCGTTTATGGGCAATCTGCCTTTCAGCGACAACAGATTTGAGCTCAACTGGTTTATCGGCCGCCCGGTGCCGCTCAGTGCGTACATCTACCACGAATATATGCATAATTTTATGGGCAATCAGGTGTCTTCGCCGTTCCCGCAGTCGGAGAATTCGCTGTTCTTAAGACTCGCATACTCGTTCGCAGCCGGAGACTGCCTGACGGTCGTATTGACGCCTGACGGAAGGATAATGGACCATTGGGGCGGGAGAGATTTCGAAACGCTTCCTGATAAGGACGAAGTGCTCGCATTTGTCCGCAGCCTTACGCATTTTGCAAAGGGAGAGGTTAAGGAATATCTCAGCCGCGGAAGAATGGTAAATCCGCTTCCGGTCCGCTGCTCTGCTCACGATTTTAACGTCGCCGGGCGCATGCTGTCTGTTCCTGACGTCTTTACCGGAGCTTTCTCGCTGGACGGGAAGTGCGTTCAGATCATGGTGAACCACACTTCTGAGGATGTTACGTGCGTCGTCGGGGGAGAAGAGATCTGCGTGAAAGCACGCAATGCGGCAATGATGGACATATGACGTATTGACCACGCGTGCACAGCGGCAAAATAAATTTATAAATAAGCTGTTGACAACGCGTAAAAATCGTGTATAATTAAATTGCGCTCAATCAAATTGAGTACGACAAAAATCCAGGGAGGTACGAATTATGTCAATCTACGATTTCACAGTTAAAGCTCAGGACGGCAGCGACGTCTCCATGTCTGAATACAAGGGGAAGGTACTTATTATAGTAAATACGGCAACGGGCTGCGGCTTCACGCCTCAATACGACCCGCTTCAGGACCTTTATGAAGAGCATCAGAAAGACGGACTCGAAATACTCGATTTCCCGTGCAACCAGTTCGCGAACCAGGCTCCCGGGACCGACGAAGAGATCCACAGCTTCTGCACCGGACGCTTCGGTATCACTTTCCCGCAGTTCTCCAAGATAGACGTGAACGGCGAAAACGCCGATCCTCTGTTCAAGTATCTTACCGAAAACACATCTTTTGCGGGATTCGGCAAAGGAATGAAGGCGAAGATGATGAACATGGTCGCTAAAAAGATGGACAAAGATTTCAAGAACAACGGCAACGTTAAATGGAACTTCACCAAGTTCGTGATCGATCGCGAGGGCAATATCGCCGCTCGTTTCGAACCTACCGATTCGATGGACGAACTCAAGGCAAAGGTTGAATCGCTGCTGTAATATCCTGCCGAAAAGCGCGGGACAATTCACTAAAAGAGGGGATCACGATGAAATATCAGTATAAAACTCAGTACACCTGCTCACAGCTTATCGACTTCGAACTCAACGGAAACGTTGTCACCAACATAAGTTTTTACGGCGGGTGCAACGGAAACCTTAAGGCGATATCGAAGCTTGTTGACGGCTGGACCGTGGAAAAGATCGAAGAGTATCTTCGCGGCAATACCTGCGGCCGCCGCCCGACTTCCTGCGCGGATCAGCTTGCGATCGCCGTCAGGGAAGCATATGACAAGTCACAGGCAAAGGCGGGAAAAAATGCTGAATTGGATCAGGATACCCGGCCCGCCGAGAGCGCAGAATGATTATCCGGGAAGAGGACTGGCAATGGATAAGTACGACGTTCTGAAGCTGGATAATCAGCTTTGCTTTCCGCTCTACGCGGCTTCGAGGGAGGTTATACGCCGGTATAACCCCCTTCTTTCGGAATACGGTCTCACATATACCCAGTACATCACTATGATGGTGATGTGGGAGGAAAAATGCACTACGGTGAAAGACCTGGGGAGCAGATTGTTCCTTGACAGCGGCACGCTTACGCCTGTGCTTAAAGAGCTTGAGCACAAGGGGTATGTGACGCGCGAAAGGTCGGTAGAAGATGAACGCGTGCTGGTCGTTAAGATCACTGACCCCGGTGCGGCGCTGCGGGACAAGGTGCTCGGAGTTCCGGGTAAGGTCGCTTCTTGTGTTAATCTTGAGCCGCAGGAGGCCGCCGAGCTGTACAGACTGCTGAATAAGGTGATTGGCAGGGAACCGGCAACCAGGAAGTGACAACTGACAACTAGTAACTAGTAACGAGCAGCGAGCGAAAACCAGGCGGTGTTCTGCGCCCATATCGCTCCGGAAGGCAGAGCTGGCATAGTTCCTCGTTAGTAACTACTAACCAGTTGCCCGTTCTGAACTCTTAACTCTGAGGTCTTAACTCCCTATACTCCATTTAAACTTCTGCGAAGCCGGATAGATGACTAAGAATTTTGTTTGACCGAAATGCGAACCGATTCCGGGGTTCGCATGAGACCCAAAATTCGTGTCATCATCCGGTTCGCCTCTTAACTCTTAGCTCACTCCTGTCGCTTTCCACTTTCCACTTTCCACTTTCCACTTACCACTTGCCACTTACCACTTGCCACTCACTCCTCACCCGTCTCTGTTGACTTTTAAAAAAATAAAGCATACAATTATAGAGCGTTCATTAAAGAACGCTTTGTTTACTTTTAAAAAGGAGATCGATTGAAATGAAAAAAGTAATAGCTATCGTTCTTGCTCTGACAGCCGTTTTCGTACTGTTCGGATGCAAATCTAACAAAGTCGATATCAACGCTAAATCTGAAGGCGTTATGACTTATGCCCAGTATGATGCTGCGAAAGTTGACGACGAAGTTGTCATTGAAGCATACATCCAGGCAAGACAGTCCTGGTGGGATAATAAGGCTGTCTTCTATCTCGCAGACGGCGAAGGCGGATACCTTGCCTACAACGCTACCTGCTCTGAGGAAGATTACAACAACAAATTCACCGTTGGCACCAAAGTTCAGATTAAAGGTCATAAAGCTGAATACCAGGGTGAGATCGAAGTAGGCGAAGGCGCTGAGATCAAAGTTGTTGAAAACGGCGGCACTTATATTGCCAAAGCTACCGACGTTACCGCTCTGCTTGGAAAAGACGAACTCATCAAAAAGATGAACCAGTTTGTCGCTTTCAAAGGCATGACAGTTGAAGCTTCCAAAGATGCTGACGGAAATGACGTTGCATTCCTTTACAAATACAACGGCACCGGAAGCGAAGGCGATGACCTTTACTTCAACGTATCTGTTGACGGAAAAACCTACACCTTCACAGTTGAGTCCTATCTCTGCGGAAAAGACACCGACGTTTATAAAGCAGTTCAGGCTCTTAAGATCGGCGACAAGATCGACATGGAAGGCTTCCTTTACTGGTACAACGGTGTGAACCCTCACATCACTTCAGTTAAAGCTGCATAAGATCGAACTGAGGACTGAGCCGAGTATTATTAATATATAACGCTCAGATACCGGCAGCGGGGGTCAATGCGACTGGCAGATCAGTCTTGTTGACTCCCGCTTTTTTGTTTTTTACAGCACTTGACAACGACATTCATATAGAGTATAAGCATATTGTGCGGCGAAGATGTCAGGATTATCCGGATCTTCGCCTCATATGCTTTAATCGGGAGTCTGAAGCGTTAAAGGGCGGGGTTTTTATGAAAAAAATTTCGGATTATTTCGGGTGTATGGTATTTAACGACAGCGTAATGCGCGAAAGGCTTGCCCCCGACGTATATGAAAAGCTCAAGAAAACTATTGACGAAGGGGCGAGACTTGATTCCAACGTCGCATCGGCCGTGGCGGAGGCGATGAAGGAATGGGCTATTGAACTGGGCGCGACGCATTTCACACACTGGTTCCAGCCGCTTACAGGAATCACCGCAGAAAAACACGACAGCTTTATTGCCGCGGCGCCGGGCGGACGCGTGATCATGGAATTTTCGGGCAAGGAGCTGATCAAAGGCGAACCGGATGCTTCCTCTTTCCCGTCAGGCGGGTTGCGCGCCACTTTTGAGGCCAGAGGATATACCGCCTGGGATCCAACCTCGTACGCGTTCATCAAGGACAATACGTTGTGCATTCCTACTGCGTTCTGTTCGTTCGGGGGAGAGGCGCTCGATAAGAAGACTCCGCTTTTGAGATCTATGGAGGCATTGAACGTGCAGGCGCTTCGCATTCTGCGGCTGTTCGGCAATACCACTTCAAAATACGTGCATTCATCTTCAGGCGCTGAGCAGGAATACTTCCTGATCGACCGCCGCCTTTATAACAAAAGACCCGACCTGAAATTTACCGGCCGCACGCTGTTCGGAGCAAAAGCGCCGAAAGGGCAGGAACTTAACGACCACTATTTCGGAGCCATAAAGCCGCGCGTTGCCGCATATATGGCGGAGCTCGACGAAGAGCTCTGGAAGCTCGGCGTACTCGCTAAAACGGAGCACAACGAAGTTGCCCCCGGGCAGCACGAACTGGCGCCGATATACTCAACGACGAATATTGCCACCGATCACAACCAGCTGACAATGGAAGTAATGCAGAACGTTGCCGCACGCCACGATCTCGTCTGTCTGCTGCACGAAAAACCTTTCGAGGGCGTCAACGGCTCAGGCAAGCATAATAACTGGTCGATCGATACTGACGACGGCATCCACCTGTTAAAACCCGGCGCTTCCCCCCACGATAACGCGCAGTTCCTGCTTTTCCTCGTGGCGGTAATTCAGGCCGTGGATGATTATCAGGACCTTCTGAGAGTTTCCGTTGCGACTGCCGGCAACGACCACCGCCTCGGTTCTCACGAAGCGCCTCCGGCGATCATTTCCGTGTTCCTCGGGAATGAACTCACTTCTATACTTGAATCGATCGAAAACGACGCGCCCTACAGCGCCGCCGGGCGCCGCGAGATGGCGTTCGGAGTTCCCACGCTGCCCGCGTTCTTCAGCGATACGACAGACCGCAACCGCACTTCGCCTTTCGCTTTTACGGGCAATAAATTTGAGTTCCGTATGCTCGGTTCTTCCAATTCGATCGCGTGTGCAAATATCATGCTGAACGCCGCGGTTGCCGAGTCGCTGAGACAGTACGCTGACAGGCTCGAAAAAGCGCAGGACTTCAACGCCGAACTGCACGCCGTACTGAAAGAAGCGATCATTGCCCATAAACGCATCATTTTCAACGGCAACGGCTATTCAGAAGAGTGGGTGGCGGAAGCGAAGCGCAGGGGCCTTTCGAACCTGCCTACGACGCCCGACTGCCTGCCTAAAATGCTTGACCCGAAAAACGTTGCGATGCTCACGTCTCATAAAGTGTTTACCGAGATGGAGATCCGTTCGCGTTACGAGATACTGCTCGGAAATTACGTAAATATCGTGGGTATCGAAGCGGCGACAATGCTGGATATGGCGCAGAGAGATATTCTGCCGGCGGTTTCCGGCTTCAGTTCGGAACTTGCGGAGAGAGCGCTGATAAAAGCGCAGACCGGTATCGACAACGCGTACGAACAGAAGACCGCTTCGGAGCTTTCTAAACTTGAGACCGCCATACTGGACGGTATCGTGAAGCTCAGGGAAGCGTACGAATTCGCGTCGGGGGCCCCGGATATAACTGAACACAGCATAAGGATCAGGAACTGCGTCCTGCCTGCGATGAGCGCTCTGCGCGCCGCCGCCGATAAAGCGGAGACGCTTACGGATAACCGCCGCTGGCCGCTTCCGACCTACGCACAGCTGATGTTCGGAGTTTAGGGAGTTCAGAGGCGAACCGGATGATGACACGAATTTTGGGTCTCATGCGATCCCTTCATTAATTCGCATTTCGGTCAAACAAAATTCTTAGTCATCTATCCGGCTTCGCAGAAGTTTAAATGGAGTTTAAGGAGTTCAGAGTTAAGAGTTCAGAGTTCAGAGTGCCTGAGGGCGAGGCTGAAGATAGTATCACGGAAGGATGGAGAGTTTTTTTTATGTCAAATTGTGCAATCG
>JAGCTF010000108.1 GCA_017963755.1 Clostridia bacterium
GATAAGGAGTGACGGCTATGCTTAGAAGATTCTTCAAGTTTTACAGGCAGAATTATCTTCCGATAAACGGGGCACTGGCCGGATTGCTCATCGGACTTTCGTACCATTTTCTCGGGATAATTGCAACGCTGTTCCTCGCGCTTTGTACTTTCGCCGGGTATTGGATCGGACGGCAGCTTAAGAAGGACAAGTCTTTCCTGAGGAATCTGCTGGATAAGATCCTGCCGCCGGGGAGCTACAGATGAAGGGGCAATGAGTTGAGTTCAGAGTTAAGAGTTAAGAGTTAAGAGTTCAGAGTTAAGAGTTCAGAGTTAAGGGGCGAAGCGTGTGATGGCACGTATTTCGGGTCTAATGCGAACCACGGATTCGGTTCACATTTCGGTCAAACGATAATCTTAGCCATTCACCCGGCTTCACGCTATAGAAAAAGGAGTTATATATGAGTCGGAGAGATTCGAGAGAGGCAGCTGCAAAGATAATTTTCCAGAATGAATTTTTAGACAGCAGGCTTAGGACAGATGAAGAGGCAGGTGCTGAGATCGCGGTGGAAGATATGATCGCGATGTTTATATCTTCGGCTGAAGATAATGAAGCCGAAAAGATCGACCGCGCATTTATAAAAGAAATACTTGAAAAAACACTCGAAAACATCAAAGAAATCGACGCAGCGATAGGAGCACATATTGACAGCGACTGGAACATCAACAGACTGTGCAAAGTTGACCTCGCAATCTTAAGGGAAGCGATCGCCGAAATGAATTATATTGACGACATTCCCGTAAGCGTCACTATAAATGAAGCTGTTGAACTGGCCAAAAAATTCAGCTATCCGGAAGCCGCATCTTTTATAAACGGTATCCTCGGAAGTATCAGCAGAGATGAGTGAAGATTACTATCAGAAACTGAATCTTTTTGAACAGGATCCGGGACGTTTCGCAAGAAAAACGCTCCGGGTCTCAGATGTTAATAATTATATCAAATCGCTCCTTATGTACGACGCAAATCTCAGCGGTATTTACGTCGAAGGGGAGATCTCTAATTTTAAACGGTATTCTTCAGGGCACGCTTATTTTTCCCTTAAAGATCAGGGCGGCGTCCTGAAATGCGTGATGTTCGCCAATCAGTTCAGAAAACTTGACTTTCAGCCGTCTGACGGACTTAAGGTTATTGCCTTTGGGAATATAAACGTTTACGAGCGCGACGGAGTGTATCAGCTTTACGTCGATTCTATGCATCCGGACGGGATCGGTGCGCTGTATGAGAAATATGAGCAATTAAAGAAAAAACTTGCCGGAGAAGGACTCTTCAGCGAAGAATATAAAAAAGAGATACCGATGCTTCCAAAAGCCGTTGCCGCGATCACATCAGCTTCCGGTGCCGTTATAAGGGATATTATGAACGTTGCAGGAAGAAGATTTCCTGATATGCCTATAATTTTGTATCCTGCGCAGGTGCAGGGTGCTGATGCTCCGCGCGATCTCATTAAAGCACTAAAAAAAGTGCAGTCTGATGGCAGGGCTGACGTTATTATCATTGGCCGCGGCGGAGGTTCGATCGAAGATCTGTGGGCATTCAATGATGAAGCACTGGCGAGAGAGATCTTCGCCTGCCCGATACCTGTTATATCCGCTGTGGGTCACGAGACCGATTTCACGATATGCGATTTCGTCGCCGATCTGAGAGCACCAACGCCTTCAGCCGCAGCGGAACTTGCCGTTCCCGTATACGAAGGCCTCATGTATCAGATCGACCAATACAGACTGAAATTGTCAACGCTTCTTGAAAACGTTGTCGCTATAAAAAAGCGTGAACTAGGAAGAGCGGAAGCGGCACTCGGGGCACATTCACTGAGATCGATACTTGACGCCAAAAATACGCTCCTTGAAAAACACGCTTCAAACCTTACGGCACTTGCGGGAAGTCTTATGAAACTGGAAAACCTGAAGCTTGACCGGCTTTCTTCTGAACTCAAGGCTTACAGCCACGAAAAAACGCTTTCCAGAGGTTATGCGCTTGTTAAAAACACCGAAGGGGCACTTATTAAAAGTATTTCGGAATTCCGGCAGAACGGATCCGGCGAACTTATCATGCACGACGGAAGCATAAATATACGCGAAGTATAAACTTATTAAGGGGAGATTCTTATGTCCGACGAAATTCAGAAAAACCTGACTTTCGAGCAGGCAATGGCCAGGCTCGAGGAGATCACCGGAAACATGGAAAGCGGAAAACTCACGCTGGACGAGAGCATTGCCGCATTTGAAGAAGGCAGTAAACTTGTAAAATATTGCCGGGAGAAGCTTGAGGCTTACGGCGCTAAAATAAAAGAGATCACGGAAGGTGAGTGCAATGAGTGATTTTTACGAAAAACTCAAAGAGTATGCCGCTTATACGGAAGAAGGCCTGAACGCCATACTTCCTAAGAGAGAGAATTATCAGAAGACTATCTACGACGCTATGCGCTACAGTCTGCTCGCGGGTGGAAAACGCATACGTCCTGTGCTGTCGTTCGTGACCGCGGAGCTTTTCGGGCTCGATATCGAAACGGTCAAACCTTTTGCACTCGCTATCGAGATGATACATACTTCGTCACTGATCCACGACGACCTTCCGGCCATGGACAACGACGATTACAGGCGGGGAAGGCTTTCTTGCCACAAGCGTTTTGATGAAGCTACGGCTATCCTGGCAGGAGACGCGCTGCTGACGTACGCTTTTGAAGTTGCCGGCGACGGAGCCTCAGGGCTGATAACGAAAGCGGTCGTTTCGGGAAACGAAGAACTTGCCCGTAATGCCTCAAAAGTTGTCGCGCTGCTTGCGAACAGAGTCGGTACCGAAGGAATGATCGGAGGACAGGTCATTGACCTGAAAGCCGAAGATACGATAATCGACGAATACGAACACGATACGCTGTGCCGCCTTAAGACGGGCTGTCTGCTTACTGTTCCGGCCGAGATCTCAGGACTTATAGCAGGCAGAAAAGAAACGCCCGAATACGGTCTGATCGTAGACTATTCTAAATCGATCGGCCTCGCGTTCCAGATCCGCGACGACATTCTGGACGTCGAAGGCGATCCGCATCTGCTCGGTAAAAACATCGGCATGGACGACGCGGACAATAAAACGACGTTCGTAACGCTTTACGGTATCGACGGCGCGAAACAAAAACTTGAAGAACTCACGCAGCGTGCTGTCAATGACTGCAAAGCACTTATGGCGCTCGAAAGCTGCAGCACACAGAGCGCGGAATTCCTGCTCGAACTTGCCAACTTCTTGCTTGAAAGGAAATATTGATGGGAGAATTTGACGCGGTCCTTCCGAAGCTTAAAGAGATGAGCACGGAAGAGAAAACCGAACTGTGCGGCCGCATAAGGAATAAAATAATAGAGACGGTCAGCCGGAACGGAGGACATTTAGCGTCGAATTTAGGTGTTGTAGAGCTCACTGTAGGGCTCTACAGCGTTATTGACCCGTTTCGCGATAAAGTGATCTGGGACGTCGGGCACCAGTGCTATGCACATAAAATATTGACCGGCAGGGACGATGCGTTCGACATTCTGCGGCAGCTAGGCGGTATCAGCGGATTTCCTATGAGTTCTGAGAGCCGGGCAGACTGCTTCGAAGCGGGGCACAGTTCAACGTCGATCTCGGCTGCGCTCGGTTTTGCGCGGGCAAGAAAACTTACAGGTGACGATTACCGTATCTGTGCCGTGATCGGTGACGGCGCATTCGGAAGCGGCATGGTCTTCGAGGCGCTCAATGACGCCGGACAGCTTACCGACA
>JAGCTF010000109.1 GCA_017963755.1 Clostridia bacterium
AGTTCCGACGATCGAACCGACGCAGAAGCCTACGCAGAAGCCTACGCAGAAGCCTACACAGAAGCCCACGCAGGAACCGACGCAGAAGCCTACGGAAAAGCCGGTCATTAAACCCAACCAGACTCCGACGCCCGTGCCTGCACAAACGCCGGAACCGACGGATCCTTTCTCATATATCGAGCGCGCAGTCAGTCCCGTGGATTTTAACGGCAACGGAACAGACGACTACACCGACATATTGATAGGTGCGAGGATCGACGCCGAGAATCACCCCAGGTACGACGGAAGCTACCAGAAAAACGGTTATCCGCCCGATAATATAGGCGTATGCGCAGACGTGATCTGGCGCGCCTTAAAGTATGCCGGATACAGTTTGAGATATATGGTCGATAAGGATATCAAAGAGAATTCATGGCGTTATCCTCAGATCGCAAGCGGCAAGGAAAAGCGCGATAATAAGATCGATTTCCGCCGCGTGCGTAATCTGCGCATATTCTTTGACGAGTATGCCGTAAAACTCACTCGCGATATATATGAGATAGAGGAGTGGCAGCCGGGAGATATAGTGATCTTCAACAATAACACCCACATCGGGATCGTTTCGGATATACGCAACGAAAGAGGCGTGCCGTATATAATACATAACGGCGGACAGGCGGATCGCGAGCAGGATTATCTGGAAGGCGACCATAAAGTCGCGGCGCATTACAGATTCGATGCTTCGCGTATCCCGGAAGAGATGCTTATTCCCTGGGAAGGATAAGCCGGAAAAACAGGAGGTACGATTATGAAATTAGGTGTGTGCTGCGCTGAAAACGGATTTCCCGCCGTAGGAAAGAGCGGCTTTTCTTACGCTGAGATAGCCACGGCGTTCGTAAGGGGAAAGGACAATGCTTCGATCCTCGAGCTCAAAAAGCGCGCCGAAGAAAACGGCCTTACGATCGACGGCTTCAACGGCTTTTTTACGGGCAATATTTCTCTCTACAATGATCCGATCGACAAGCTGCTTGATTTTTCAGAAGAGGCATTTAACGCGGCAGCCGTTCTGGGCGCTTCCTATTGCGTCGTCGGCAGCGGTGCCTACCGCGCCGTGCCTGAGGGAATGGACCGGGAAAAAGCGTACGACAGCTTTATGAATCTTATGGATCATATGGGAAAACGCGCCGCCGGGTACGGCGTCGACGTCATCCTGGAACCGCTCAGAAAAGCAGAAACAAATCTGCTCAATACGCTTTCTGAAGGGCTGGAATTCTGCCGCGCTATCGGCAATCCAAACGTGGGCTGCCTTGTTGATTTTTATCACTTCTTTATGAACGGCGAAGATCTTTCCGTGTTTGACACTTTGAGGCCCGGGGAGCTACGGCACGTACATATTGCCAGACCTGATCCGGACCGCGGTCAGCCCAAAGCTGAAGATGCGGTTGTCCTTAAAGAATGGGCTGATGCCCTTAAGCGGGCCGGATACAGCGGGAGAGTCTCTGTCGAATGCGCGTGGAAAGGCGATTTCGAGCAGGGCACCAAAGAGGCGTATGCAAATCTTGAAGCATTCAGGTAATTGCAGGCGCAGTTTGTGCAGTTAATAATTAACGGTTAAGAGTTCACGTTAATCAGTAAAATGATTGCAGGAGGCTATATGAGAAGTATTTTTGACACTGTAAATGAAGATATGCTGAAGATCACAGAGTATAAGCTTCTGGGAAAACTTCCGGATCCGTTTTTGAAAGATAACGGGCAGCGGATCAGTTCTCCCGCAGAATGGGAAGAACGGCGCAAAGAGATATATAAGACCGCCATAGAACTTCAGTACGGCACACAGCCCCCGGAGCCTGAATTTCTCGATGTGGAACTGCTTTATTACGGCGTGAATATCCGCGGATATATCATACATACCGGAACGCGCGAGAAACCGGTGCATTTCAGAATGCAGGTGATCTATCCGAAAGACAAGCAGCAAAAATATCCGTTTATTGTTGACGGCGACCAGTGCTGGATGTACCACATGTCAGAAGCCTATCTTAACGCCGCACTCGAAAAAGGAGTAGGCTGGGTGTTCTTTGACCGCACCGAACTTGCCCACGACCTGAATAACGAAGGCAGAGGGAAAGGGCAGCTTTACGAGACCTATCCGGATAAGACGTTCGGAGCGCTCGGAGCGTGGGCCTGGGGTTATTCGAGGTGCGTTGACGCCCTTGAAAAACTGACGGGCATTCCTGTAGACTACGACTGGATCGTTTTTTCGGGACACTCGCGCGGGGGCAAGACGTGTGCACTTGCCGGTGCTCTCGATACGAGGGCAAGGGTGGTAAATCCCAACGCTACGTGCGCGGGTGCGTGCGGCTGCTACAGGATACATATGAAAGGCGTATATGAGGACGGCACTGAAGGGCGGAGCGAAACGCTCGACGATCTTCAGCGCGTATTTTCATTCTGGACCGGTCCGGATATGGAAAAGTACAGAAAGAGAGAAGAAGAACTGCCGTTCGACACTCATTTCCTGAAGGCAATGGTCGCGCCGCGAGCTTTGTTCATTTCTGAAGCGGCCGGGGACTTCTGGTCAAATCCCGTTGGCTCATGGCAGACGACGGTGGCCGCTAAAGAAGTGTTCGATTTCCTGGGCGCGGGGGACAATCTTTTCTGGTACTTCCGCCCGGGTGTACATTCTCATTCGGTCTCGGACGTACAGATGCTCGTCAATATCATAAAACACCTGAGAGACGGTGAAGAACTCAGCGACAGAATGTTCAAACTGCCGTTTAAAGCTCCCGAGCCTGCGTTCGACTGGTCGAGACCGCAATAAAAAAGATCGGAAAAGCATTATCATCCTTGGAAAGCAATCGCTTACGGAGATCATCTTCAAATGTTGACGTTAAAAAATGTTAAGATCGGCGAGACCGTCAGGGTCGCCGCGATAAACGGAGAAGGCGCGCTGAGGCAGCATTTCCTCGATATGGGTCTCATACCCGGTACCGAGGTGACTGTCGTAAAATACGCGCCGATGGGAGATCCTGTCGAGCTCGAGCTTCACGGCTATAAGCTGACGCTCAGGCTGGCGGACGCAGATCAGATCCTGGCGGAACCTGCCGAAGGCGGTACGGAAGCCGGGGAGAAGAGTAAAAAAGCCAGGGCGGCGGAGCACCCCGGACTTGGCGAAGGCGGAAAGTTTCATCCGAAAGGCAGCGGCGATCCGCTTCCGGACGATACGCAGCTGACTTTTGCGCTCGTTGGCAATCAAAACTGCGGAAAAACTACGCTTTTCAACCAGCTCACTGGCGCGAACCAGCACGTTGGCAATTTCCCCGGCGTTACCGTTGACCGGAAAGATGGAGTGATAAAAGGCTATCCGAACACGCTCGTCACCGACCTTCCCGGGATCTACTCCATGTCCCCGTACAGCAGCGAGGAAGTCGTTTCGCGCAATTTTGTGCTCGACGAAAAACCGAAGGCGATCATCGATATCGTTGACGCCACAAACATCGAGCGCAACCTCTACCTGACGATGCAGCTCCTGGAGATGGGCACGCCGATGGTCGTAGCGCTGAATATGATGGACGAGGTAACGGCCAACGGCGGGTCCATTGACGTCAACGAACTTGAAGCCGAGCTCGGAGTTCCCGTTGTCCCGATCTCAGCCGCGAAAAACCAGGGCATACACGAGCTTATAGAGCACGCGATACACGTCGCCCACTTCCAGGAAAAACCTATGCGCCAGGACTTCTGCGGCGAAGATGAGAACGGAGGCGCAGTCCACCGCTGCCTGCACAGCATAAGCCATCTGATCGAAGATCACGCGAAAGCTGCCGGGTTGCCCGTGCGGTTTGCTGCGAGCAAGGTCGCGGAAGGGGACGAACTTATTAAAGAACGCCTCGGGCTGGATCAGAATGAGATAGAAATGATAGAACATATCGTGCTGCAGATGGAGAAGGAACGCGGACTGGACCGCGGCGCCGCTATAGCAGATATGCGATATTCTTTCATAATGCGCGTGTGCGAATATAGTGTGCATAAACCGAAAAGGAGCCGAGAGAGTACCAGAAGCGAAAAGATCGACAAGGTGCTGACGGGGAAATGGACGGCGATACCGCTGTTCATACTTATTATGGGCGCGGTGTTCTGGCTGACGTTCGACGTTATAGGGGGCAATCTCCAGAAGCTGCTCGAGACGGGGATCGACGCCCTTACAGGCACTGTAGACCGCGCACTTACGTCGGGCGGTGTCAACGAAGTGATCCACGGGCTTATTATCAACGGCATTTTTGCAGGCGTCGGTTCGGTCCTCAGTTTCCTGCCTATAATAGTGACGCTGTTCCTGTTCCTGTCGCTTCTCGAAGACAGCGGATATATCGCACGCGTGGCGTTTTTCATGGACAAACTTTTGCGTAAGATCGGTCTGTCCGGCCGCAGCATCGTGCCGCTGCTTATCGGCTTCGGCTGCACCGTTCCGGCCGTTATGTCAACGCGTACGCTCCCCAGCGAGCGCGACCGCCGCATGACGATACTGCTCACGCCTTTTATGAGCTGTACTGCTAAACTGCCGATCTACGCCTTTTTCGTACACGCCTTCTTCCCGAAATACAAAGCGCTGATAATGATCGCACTGTACTTCCTGGGGATCGTTACGGGAATACTTATGGCGCTGATATTCAAAAAAACACTGTTCAGAGGCGAAGCGGTGCCGTTCGTGATGGAACTGCCGAATTACCGAATGCCAGGCGTTAAAAACGTGGCGCAGCTCCTTTGGCAGAAGGCGAAGGACTTCCTGCAAAGAGCGTTCACCGTGATATTGATCGCAACGATCGTGATATGGCTGCTGCAGAGCTTTGACCCGCGCTTCAGGCTGGTGGAAGACAAACAGGACAGCATACTGGCGATAGTTGCCGGCTGGATCTCGCCGATAATGAAACCTCTCGGGCTGGGAGACTGGCGCATCACGACGTCGCTCATCAGCGGATTTATGGCAAAAGAAAGCGTGGTATCGACGATGCAGATACTGTTTGGCGAAAACGTTGCCGGCATAATGCCCGCCGCCTCCGCCGTATCTCTCCTGGTATTCTCGCTTCTGTACACGCCCTGCGTTGCCGCGATCGCATCGATACGGCGCGAACTCGGCGTCAAGTGGTCACTTGGGGTCGTAGTGTGGCAATGCGTTGTAGCGTGGGTGTTTGCTTTGATCGCGCATCTTATATTTGCCGCGGTCTTGTAAAATACGGCAGGTAACATGTAATATCTGCGACTGTAAGACGAAATGAAAGCATAATTATGAACGCATGGGATTATATATTAATAGCTGTTATAGTGCTCGCCGCTGCCGGCTCGGTCGCAGTTATACTTATAAGAAAAAAACGCCGCGGTACGTGCTGTACAGGCTGTTCGGAGTGCTCGTCCGCCTCAGTGTGCCACGCTAGATACGGTCCGGGCGGCCCTTCCGGCCGCGTTTCGGGCAAGTCATTTAAGAAGCAGGTGAAGTAATATGATCAAGAACGCAATTACAAAAAGATATCCTCTTGCAAACGAAAAACTGCTGCATATTTTTTCCGGAAGCGCCGAAGGGTTCGTACCTGCGCATGGAACACTGAGCGCAGATTACGTGACTGAATTTCCCAACACGCCTTTTAAAGGCTGCCGCGATGGCTGCGGCTGTGTGCAGGGAACGTGCATGGAACTGGCTGCAGGTGAACTGCGTTCTGTAAAAAAGACGTACGATACGCCTGTGGATATGTCCGGATTCTCCTGCCTTAGCGTAGTGTCAGACGTCACGCGTTTCGCTCCGGGGGATCAATACTGGCTCGTGCTGCGTCTGCATTCTGATCTCGGTGATTTCGAAGGGGAAGCTCCGATACTTGCGGAATGCTGGAACAATACGGCGTTTACAATAGGAGATTTTGAAGGTGCCTCCTGTGTCCGGTCGATCGAGATCGGAGTTAAAAACGAAGGGGACGAGCCGTGGGCAGGTCTTTATCAAATAGGCAGCGTGTCGCTCGGCGACGTTTGCGATTTTGCTTTCGAAGTTCCGGGCGCATGGAGAGGCTTTAGCGCGGAAGGCGGAAGCACATCGTTCGAAGGCGGGCTCCGCTTCGATTTTGACGCACGCGCAAACGCCAGAGTGAGCATTACTTCTGCGTACTTTCCTGATGCTCATAATACAAAATACAACGCGCCTCTTGAGCTCAGAAACACACTGTTCTTCGTCATTGAAAACAGAAGCGGCTGTGATAAGGTACGCCTCTGGTTCCTGACTTCCGGCGACAGTGAATACAAGACGGAAAATTCAAAAACATTTGACGTCGAACCTGATTCCGGGGCAAAAGCGTACTTTTTTAACCTCTCTGACGTGCCCGGCGCAAAAGGAAGGCTCGCAGGCTTCCGCTTAGAATTACTGAACGGAAGCGGATATATTATTGTCCGCAGGGTCACGTGCGAAGAAGAGGAGCCGATAAAACGTTTTGCCGGAAAAGTGATCTCTTGCATAGCGGATAATGAGACCGTAACGGCGAAGCTTCATACGGATATTGCGGGTACACTTACCGTTTATGAGACGTTTATGTATATCGTTGAAGACGTTACGGAGAAGCGTACTAATAAGCTTTCGGAAGTAAAGACGCAGGCAGGGGACGTTACTGTGACGTTTCCTATGAAAAACGGAAAAGTTACGAGACTCACCTCGCAGTTCCTCGCTTTTGTGGAAACGGACGAAGGGGAGAGAATACAGCTTGCGCCCCGGTTTTATATTGAAAATTACGAAGATTTCGCTTCAAATCCGTACGAATTCAAACTTCCGGACAGGGAAGTATCGGTGCTCGATTTCGGAGCTGTTGCCGACGCATTCACCGACGATACGGACGCGATACAGGCGGCGATCGACCGTGTGCATGAACTCGGCGGAGGCAGAGTCATTGTCCCGGCATATAATACCGGCCGTTACGTGATCACGAATCTGCTGCTCAGATCTAACGTTGACCTTCATCTGTGCGAAGGCACGGTGCTCTGGCAGTCACAGACGGATTCTGACTATAAATATACGCCTTTTTACGGTCACGACGTTCCGATGAGGGATATAAACTGGACGCACGCGCTGCATATTGCCACAGATCCGCTGATCTTCGCTCGGCTCGAGAAAAACGTTAAATTGACCGGGCGCGGAAAGATCCGCAGTATGGACACGGGCAGCGAGGAAAAGCGTATCGGATGGTATCCGAACAATTGTCAGGACCGCATCCACTGCATCAGCGTGGCGTTCATTGGCGTCGAAAATTACGAAGTGCGCGATATCGAGATCGTGCGGGCAAACAATTACCATACTGACTTCAGTATGAGCAGGAAGGGATATATTGCAAACGTAAAACTCCACGAGGTCAAGTGCGTTTCGGGCGACGGCTTCAGTTTTTCAAGAGGGGCAAATCACGTAAAAGTCGAGCGCTGTTTCTTCGAGTCTAACGACGACGCCATCGTGCTCACCAGCTCGTACAACGATCCGCGAGGCATCAGATGGTGGTGGGCGACTCCGGGAATGTACAACGGCCCGCATCATATAGAGGTTGCACACTGCTACCTGAATTCCGGCGGCGGAAAGGCGATCTGCTTCATAACGTGGGGCAGCGACGATCCGAATATTGAGCGCACCGAGATACACGACATAAACGTATACGACTGCGTGCTTGCCGGCGGATATGCCGTGGGAACGTGGCCGGATAACCCGTATAACGGTAAGATGCCTTTCGATAACGCCGAAACGGACGACTGGTCACCCGTTAAGAACGTTAAGATCTTCAACAACCGCTACCTGTCTCCCACGGATCTGCTGTGCATCAGGCCGACAAACTTCCTGTCCGATACCCCGATCCGTTCCGCGTCATTTTTCCAGAACCCCGATTTCTCGATGGGCGGCGCTTTCTGGACGGAAGACGGAGACGTCTGGATCGATAAACAGGAAAGGCGTGCGAACGTAGGCGCAGGAAAGATCTACCAGGGACTTTACGTGGAAAAAGGAGAGCACGAATTCACGGCGCTTGTCAGCGGGAAAGGCAGAATATTTGCGGAAGACGCGCTCACGTTCGAAACGGTCTCGCAGGCGTTCTTTGATGCCAAAGAACCGGCAGAATACACGTTGAAATTTACGCTTGACGAAGACCGCACGCTTGCGCTCGGAATATACGAAGGTACGATCTATAATGCGCGCATAGACGGAGGGAATGACAATGCTTAACATCGGCTGCCATCTATCTAATTCAAAAGGCTACATGAATATGTGTACCGTTTCGGCTTCTATTGGCGGCAACACGTTTCAGTTTTTTACGCGAAACCCAAGAGGCGGTGCGGCAAAAGATATTGACCCTGAAGATGCTTCGGCGGCAATGACTTTTATGCGCGATCACGCTTTTGCAAAAATCCTTGCCCACGCGCCGTACACGCTCAATCCCTGCGCCGAACGGCCGGAAGTGAGAGAATTTACGCTCAATACTATGCGCGACGACCTTAAACGTATGGAATACACACCCGGAAATATGTATAATTTCCATCCGGGCAGCCATGTCGGTCAGGGTATCGAAAAAGGCATCGAACTTATTTCGGAAATGCTGAACGCGATCCTGGAGCCTTCACAGAGTACGACCGTGCTTCTCGAGACGATGTCCGGAAAGGGCAGCGAGGTAGGAAGCAGATTCGAAGAAATTCGCGAAATAATCGACCGCACGGAACTTAACGAAAAACTCGGCGTGTGCCTTGACACGTGCCACGTATATGACGGCGGGTACGATATAGTAAACGACCTCGAGGGAGTTCTGGAGGAATTCGACCGCGTCATCGGGCTGGGACGCCTGAAGGCGATCCATATAAACGATACAAAAAACCCGTTTTCGAGCCATAAGGACCGCCACGAGAAAATAGGGGCGGGATATATAGGCATCGAAGCGTTCGGAAGGATCGTGAACCATACTGCGCTTCGTGATCTTCCGTTCTATCTCGAGACTCCTAACGAGGTAGAAGGGTACGGGGAAGAGATCGCGCTTCTCAGAAGTCTTGTGACAGAAAATTAAGATTATGATCCGGTACTGCTTTTTTAACGATGAAAATGTGATCGCGGGGTTCTCCGAAAGAAGCGGAGGCGTTTCGCCGATGCCCGATAATTCGCTGAACCTGAGTTTTTCGCGCGAACCTTTCGGAAACAGGGAAAACGTACTGGAAAATTACCGCATCGCGTGCTCGCAGCTCAGGATCTGTACAGATTCCGTGACGCGCATGTCGCAGGTACACGGGTCGGACATTCTGACCGTCCGGAAGGAACACATGGGCATGGGAGTTACGCGGGATATTGACGCCGCGCTCGCCGCTCACGGGTACGACGGAATGATCACGAACGTTCCGGGGATAACGCTTTCCACTACTCACGCGGATTGTACGCCGGTCCTGCTGTTCGATCCCGTAAAACGTGCCGCCGGCGCCGTGCATTCGGGCTGGAAAGGAACGTGCCTTAAGATCTCCGCTAATGCCGTAAAGCGTATGACGGAAGAATTCGGCAGCGATCCGGGGGATATCAAAGCGATAATAGGACCGTCTATATGCAGAAAGCATTTTGAAGTGCGTTCCGACGTTTACGGACAGTTCCGCGAAGCGTTTAAAGACGTTGACGGCGATACACTGAATTTGCTCATATGCGGTCCGGATGCCGGTGAAATGTCCGGGAACGACCCGAAATGGCACGTGGATATGCGCGGATTCGTGAAGTTAACGCTTATGATGAGCGGCGTTAAGGCGGACAATATTTTCAACGACAGCGCCTGCACGTTCTGCCTCGAAGACCGCTTTTTCTCGCACAGGCGCGACGGAAAGGCGTCGGGGGCAATGGCCGCTTTTATTTGTCTGAGGGAATGAGTGATGGGCTTGAAAACGGTTAGAATAATAATCGCTCTGATATTGACCGCAGCGCTGCTGGCCGCGGTTTCGGGCTGCCGGAACGAATATACGTATGAACGGAATACAATTGCCCCGGAAATACCTGACGTGACCGCGGCTCCGACTCCCGAAGCGGTGCCTTCCGGCGGAACTTTATCCGTTGCCGTCTCGGGCAGCGGAGATTCGATCAATCCGCTAAGCAGCTTCAGTGAAGACTTACTTAATATCAGGCAGTTTTTCTTTGAGCCTCTGATAGCGCTGGGTGAGTCAATGATGCCGGAGCCGGTGCTTGCGTCGGGCTGGACGTCGCGCGACGCTGTCAGCTGGACGGTGACGATTCGCGACGGTGTGCGGTTCCATGACGGCACTCTGCTTACCTCGGACGACGTGAAGGCGACGATAGACGCGCTGAAGAAAACAGACGGACCTTTTTCCGCGTGTGTCAGCAATATCAAGAGTGCGGAAGCGAAAGTTAACAGCGTTGAGATAATTCTCTCGAAAGCGGACGGGCTGCTTCCGTGGAAACTGTTTTTCCCGATATTGAAAGCGGGCGAGACAGGCAGCGCGTATCCTTCGGGTACCGGGCCTTTCAGTGTTTCAGGCGCCGACCGTTCCGTATCCGGCTCGGTAAGATTCGGGAGGTTTGAACAATACAGGGACGGAAGAACGAATATAGACGCGCTTGAGCTGCGCTTTTTCCGGGACGCTTCGAAAAAGGCGGTCTCAGGATGCGATATAGTGCTGCTTGAAGGCGACGCGGCGATCAAGTACGGTTCGCAGCTCGGATACGGCGTGAGGCGGTTCGAGGACAATTCTCTTATCTGTATCGTT
This sequence comes from Clostridia bacterium, assembly GCA_017963755.1. Classification (GTDB taxonomy): domain Bacteria; phylum Bacillota; class Clostridia; order UBA1212; family UBA1255; genus UBA1255. Next base: position 10,717 of record JAGCTF010000109.1, read on the forward strand.
CCGTATATGTATACGGGCGAAAAAATCACGTACGAAATTGACGCAAAAAATAAGATCGAACAGCTCCCGACGAAGCGGGCGGAAGCGCTCAGCATAAATATGAGAAAAGCATTGTCTGAGATCGTTGACCGCGACCGCGCGATCGAGCGTACCGTTTCGGGTTGGGGCAAGCCGTACGACATGCCTGTGTTTGACAACTGTATTTTCCGTAAAAATTCGGAGTTTTCGACGCCGTCAATATCTGCAGTTGAGAAGCTTCTGGAAGCGGAGGGGTACAAGCACGAGGGCGGTAATACCAACTGGTTTAAAGCGGATGACGTCGAGAAGAAAAAACCGCTCACTGTCAATTTCCTTGTGAGCAGCGACGACGTGGAACTTATTCACGCGTGCGACAGTGCCGTCAGCAAGCTGAAATCGATCGGTATAAAGACGACTGTAAGGGTCGCTTCCGGAGGGGAGTACACTGCGCTGCTGCTTTCGGGTGAGTTTGATTATACTTTCCTGAGACTGAATATGGGTTTTGCTCCTGATATGGACGGCGCGTTTGCAAAAGGGAGCATTTTCAATTATAATGGCTACGATTCCTCGTGGATCACGGAAAGACTTTCAAAAGCTGCCGGAAGATGGCCCGGCGGAGCTGATGCTGCCGAGGCGTGCGCTCAGTTTGCGTCGGAGTACAGCGTAGAGCTTGACGCGGTATATGCGCGGCTGCAGAGAGAGATTCCGTTTATAGGGCTTTACGTGCGTACGAACTGCCTGCTGTTTTCCGAGAGGCTTCACTGGGGCGATTCGGCGGGCGTGGAGAGCTGGAACCTGTTTCCGGATATAGGAAGCTGGTATCTGGTGTAAGAGGGAGTGTTATGAGTTAAGAGTTAAGAGTTAAGAGTTAAGTGGCAAGTGGCAAGTTGAAAGTGGCAAGTGGCAAGTTGAAAGTGGCAAGTGGGCGAACCGAGTGATGGCACGAATTTTGGGTCTCATGCGAACCCCGGAATTGGTTCGCATTTCGGTCAAACAAAATTCTTAGCCATTCACTC
>JAGCTF010000110.1 GCA_017963755.1 Clostridia bacterium
AGCATGCGACATACCAAAGATCCGATATTTCAAAATTGGTATGTTTTTTCGGGTGGAGCTCGCTCATTTTCAGGCCGGAGGCAGAGCCCGCGACAAACCAAAGATCCGATATTTTAAAATTGGTATGTTTTTTCAGGTGGAGCTCGCTCAATTTCAGGCCGGAGACGGAGCCTGCGACATACCAAAGATCCGATATTTCAAAATTGGTATGTTTTTTCGGGCGAAGCTCGCTCATTTTCAGGCTGGAGGCAGAGCCCGAGACATAGCGAGACTAATTAAGGTTTTAGATGCATAGCCTAAAATACATATGTAAAAAGAAAAACCGCCGTCAGGCGGTAAAATAACTCATGCGCCATCGGCGCAACCGAATCTCACTCTAATCCTTTTTTATCTCTTGCGAAGCCGAGTGAATGGTAAAGAATTTCGTTTGACCGAAATGCGTGCAAATGCTGGGTTCGCATGAGACCCGAAATTCGTACACTCGGTTCGCAACTCACTTGCGCCCCGCGCAAATCTCACTCGCCGCCAGGCGAATCTAACTTGTGCCCCGCGCAAATCTCACTCGGCGCAGCCGAATCTCACTTGCGCCCCGCGCAAATCTCACTTAACCTCCCCAAACGCTTTCACCCCGTCTGGCTCTACGGTACCGGTTTCGGTCGTGTAGGAGAGAGGAAGTCCGTATTCGCGCTCGTAGATCTCCTTCCAGGCGGCAAAATTCTGGGCCATCAGGCTGCGGATATTCTCCTTCTCCGACTTTGTATTGTCCGGATAGAGCGGCGGGCAGACGTGGACAGTGTACTCCTGGACGCGGAAACCATCGTCATCGTAATTGTCCGAATCCTGCATCGTAATAAAGCAGGGGAGCAGCGGAACGTTGTTGCGTGCGGCGAAAGTGAAGGCACCGCGCTTGAACGGACGCGGCTTGCGGTAATTCCACCACATTGACTGCTCGGGATAGATCAGCACGAAATGACCGTCCTGAAGGATCTGATCGGTTGACTTCACGAACTTCTTCAGTGTGTCTTTGTTCGACGACAAAGGAAGCGTGTGGCAGTTGCGCATCAGGAAACCGTAGAAACCGGGGAAAGAAGTGTAGTTGCCCTCGCGGATGACGCGGTAGAAAGTGCGTTTGGGCTGATTCGCAGCCTCGTAAGTGAGCTGGATCGCGAAGCTGTCAAGCGCGTTAAAGTGGTTGCATGTGATAACGGCTCCGCTTTCAAGGTTCCGGAAGTTTTCGATGCCGCGGATCTCTTTCATTATGAACTGCCTGTCTTCGATCTTGCGGTTAATAAAGCGGCGTGCGATCATGAACGCAAATTTCGTCTTGGTTTTTTGAATGATGCTGCTGCGGTAATACTCGATCTCATCGGGCATAAGTACTCTCGAAGGCGGGTCGTTTTCGACGTCCTCGAAATAATTGCCGATGCGCTCGAATTCTTCTATTTTCTTTACGATCGCAACGCGGTCTGCTGAACGGTGCTCTGAATTAAGCATATTGAGGAAATTGTCCTCCTTCTCTGTTTCGGTTTTTGCGAGTTTCTGAAGATTCTCACTGCCTATGCGGTCGCGCTCGCGCTGCTCGGGAGTGTATGCCGCGAGATTTGCCCGAAGCTCGTCGTATACTTCCGTCTGTGCGGCGTAATGCCAGAATATATCTCCGTGTTTGCAGTCGCGGTAGTGCCAGGGCTTGCTGAAAAGGCAGTAATGTATTATTTTCGCCTCTTCGATCGGGAACGGTATGTTTTCGAGCACCTGAGAGTTCCAGCGCTGATCGAGCCAGCAAACGTGATCCTTACAAATGACGTTAAGGTAATCCTCGTCCTGCGTGACAACGAAATTGTACATATGGAGGTAGTGTATGAACGCGTCAAGAATGAAGTGCATCCTGAATTCTTCGCAGTTTATCAGCAGGATCCCCGCATTGAAGAAATTATACCTCGAGATACCGAGCGCCTTTTCCACGTACGTTCCGTACACGTCAAACTGGATCATTACCTGCTCGTGGCATGCTCCGACGTACGAATCGCCGATGTCCGTGAAATACAGTTCGCTTATATCTCCCTGTACGATCGTGTCGCTGTCAATATATATCGCTTTATCGTATTCCGGGAACATTTCGGCAATGAACATGCGGAAATAAGTGGTTTTTGAATAATAATCGCGGAGCGGGAGCTTTTCGGCGATCGAGAGGATATAGTCCGAAACGTCGCAGAAACTGATCTTGAAATTATCGTCGCTCAGCTTTTCCAGCACGTTCTGCATTCTTTCGGATATGTCAGTGTGTAGCACGCAGACCTGATACTCGAAATCGCGGGAAGCGTGCTGTCTCATTGACTCCAGCGAAACTATCGTATATTTAACGAACCTGTCGTCACAAGCATAGAAAATGGGGACCACGGGGCGCACAGGAGGGGCCGCGGGCTCGCCGTTGTCCATCTTGAATTCTTTAAGTGTCATCTGATCTCTCCTTTCCGTTCAAGAAGTGTTTTCAAATATATATATTCAAATAAAATGTCGTCGAACGCGAAGTATTTAAACACTTTATGCACGCGCGTGACGTGCCACTGCTTTATGTTATCCGTGTGCGGGTAGGGAAGCCAGAACAGGCGTTTCGAGAAGTGGCGCACCACGGTGTGTTTGTGCAGGAATTTCTGGTCGTTGAAACGCTGAGGCAGCATCTTTTTGCGAGTCGTCGAGCGTATCAGGGCGCTCTGATCGGCGAAGACGAGCTTCTTTTTGCGCAGCCAGTCGCGCGCTTTTCCGAATATGCCGGTCTCGCGCATTTTTTTCATATTAAACAGCAGTACGCCGGCGTTTACGTAGTTCGGCTGGATCAGATATTTGCCGTAGTGGTCGCGTCCTGCCGCGTATTCGTATTCGCTTACGTCGGTATCGTACAGCAGATGTACGTCGCGGTTGAACATTATGTCTGCGTCAAGGTAGAGGAGTTTGTCGGGCATTCCGTCGACAAGGTCAGCGAGCAGTCTTATAAGTGTGTACGGGGAGCAGTAGGCGTTCTCGTTCGGACAATGCGCGAATTCTTTTTCGTACAGTTCCGTCACGTCGATCAGGCGGATCCGGTTTTCGTCGTTGTACGCGCGGACAACTTTTTCGAGAAATTCCGCCTGTTCCGCCGTCACCGGAGTGTAGTTATCCTTTATTCTCGTTAGCGTCATCGTGAAAACGTAAAACGTAAACGGCTCCTTCGACTCTGTCCTTTTAAGGATCGACAGCATACCGGTGAGCATTCCGTCGAAAACGCCCGCATTTCCGCAAAACAGAATATTGACCACGACCTACGCCTCCTTTTTTACGTATTTTATATATTCAACGTCAGATTTTTTTGCCCGCTCGCACATCGTTTCGTATACCTGATCCCGGAGCGCTTTTTTCCTTACGGAAGGGTTCAGCGCGACGTCGGGAAAGAAGGGCCCGTCGATATACGTGACGATCTTCGGCTTCCTGAAAAAGCGCCGTTTCTGGTAAGTGTTCGTGAAGCTGAATACCGGCACGTCCAGTTTTACCGGGTATGCGAAAGAAGTGTCCGGAAACGGACGGATCTTTGTATAGTAAGGCCATATATGCGCTTCGGGGTAGATGACGACGCAGTTTCCGCCTTTAATTTGTTTTTCCATGCACGCTTTGAAGTTTTTAGCTGCGGCAATGTTCCCGGGCAGCGGCATCGCTCCGATATATCTGTTGATCTTTCCCAGCACCGGCATCGAAACGTTGTTCGGATGGACAACGAAGTACACGTCTTTCGGATACGCGAACATATTCGGCATAAGCGGGTCGCCGAAATTCGACGTGTGATTTCCGTACATGAAATAGCCGGTCTTGCGGTAGGGGCGAAGCAGTTTTCTGTTTTCTGTGCGGTGGTGCAGGACAAGCTTTGTGTACAGAAAAGCGAGCGGTGTGGCAACGATCCTGTATAGTATGAATCTTACGATCCCGGAGAAGCCGCCCGTTCTGTCGTATCTGTAGTTTTCGTCTATCGTTATCGGAGTGATCTCGGCCCGCGAGAACTCGTCGTTCAGTTCGTCGCTGTAATAGATCACGTGCCTTTTATCCAATTTGTATTTCTCCAATGCGCCTGCATTTTCAGCGGCGGGCAATGCTGCGGCTTCGTTTTCGGGTCTGCTTTGGCTTTTTGGTTTTTCCCCGCCTGCCGTGATAATTTTACTATAAAGCAGGGGAAAGGTCAAGGCGGACAGAGGCGAGGAACGAGCAACGAGTAACTGGTGGAGTATTGCGGCGGATCGGGAGCAATACCTGAAATTTGACTATTTGATCTCAAATTTCCCGCTGTCGAGATCCACGGTGATAACAGTGCCGTCCGAGAACGTTGTCCGCTGGACCCTGTATCCTTCGCCTACGAATTCGTGGCTTAAGAGCTCTTCAAAAAACAGCTTTCCGGCATTGTCGCAGGCGAATTTGACGTCCCGTATATCCTCTTCCGAAGCGTCGATCGGGCAATAGACCGGTTGCCCATAAAGTATCGCGTACGCGTATGCGGAATCGGTTTTGGGTATGCACCATCCGCCTTTTTCTCCCGGCAGTCCGATCCAGGGGACAATAAAGCAATCGTGATATACGAGGTTAAGCAGCGGTATCGGGATACCTACGGCGTCAACGTCGGTGTCGAATGCTGTGGAGTGGAACGGTGCGTGGTGGCAGAGCACCAGTGAGGGTATGATACAGTCTATCCCTTCTTCGGATGAGGGTATGATGCCCTGATCCGTGAGCATATCGAAGCAGTGCCGGCGGAATTTTGCGCAGTCGGATCGCGTGGCGGGATGGTCCGGGTTATAGCATTCGTCCAGTTCCACCACCGAGAACACGTCGAGGTAGGCGGCGTCAATATTTATTCTCAATTCCTTGAACCTCTGGTAATTCCTGCGCACGTAATCCGGCTGGAATACGGAACACAGGAACGTCTGGGCTCCTCCGGCCCATACTTTATACACCTGATGAGTCCCGTCCGCCTTCAGTACGGCGTCGTCAATGCAGAAATCGGGGCTGTCGAAGTAGTAATCTCTGTACTGGTCGTGTATCCCGAAAATGTAACCGAGTTCCCGGCAGGTATCTGAAAGCCTTGCCATGCCCGCGGCGCCGCCGGCTTTTTCGTGAGGCGGGAACGGATCCGGATGAAGGTTATCGTAGCCGTGCTTGCCCCAGCCGTCGAAGTGGGTGTAGG
>JAGCTF010000111.1 GCA_017963755.1 Clostridia bacterium
GACAGGCTGATCATTGAATAGTGCCGGGTTCAGAGTTAAGAGTTCAGAGTTTTGCCACTTTCAACTTGCCACTTGCCACTTGCTCTTCTCCATTGATTTAAGGCTCATTTGACTACCTTATTTTTCGCCAGCGAAGCCGAGAGAATGGCTAAGAATTTTGTTTGACCGAAATGCGAACCGATTCCGGGGTTCGCATGAGACCCAAAATTCGTGCCATCACTCGGTTCGCCCACTTGCCACTTACCATTTGCAATTTTTAAAGATAAATTTTCTTGCGGCTTTTATTCCGTCAATGGCAGAGGAGGTTATTCCTCCGGCGTATCCAGCGCCCTCGCCGACGGGGTAAAGGCCGCTTAAATTTACACTCTCGAAATTGACCGGATCGCGGTCGATCCTGACCGGGCTGGAAGAAAGCGTCTCGGGCGCGGTCAATATTGCCCCCGCGTGCGCAAAGCCCGGTATCATGCTGTCAAAGTGCAGAATGCCATTAAGGAGCGACGTTGACACGTAATCGGGGAAAACGCGGGCAACGTCTGCGTTCTGCGCTTTTCCGCAAAGTGCGGTCCGGAATCCTTCGAAATAAGCGTCTGTTTCGCTGCCGTGCGTGGCGGCGTTTTTATTAAATGACTGCGCGAATTCGCCGAACGACTGAGCCGGGAGCGCGCCAGAGCCTGACGTAAGTTCATATGCCTTGCGCTCAATGCTTCTTAAAAAACTGATGCCGGAGAGAGGGTCTCCGGGGAAAGCTTCGAACGGTACGTAATCGGAAGGGGAAACGCCCGCAAGCACAGCGCTGTTTGCGTTGCCCCCGTCTCTTTTGCTGTAGCTCATGCCGTTCGTGACCAGACCGCCGCGCTCGAAAGATGAGTCGACAACGTAACCGCCGGGGCACATGCAAAACGTAAAAACGCTCCTGAAGGCGGAAGAATTGACACCGGCCGCATCGCTCACGGGATGTGAAACGAGTTTGTAGATCGCCGGGTAGCGCCTTGAAAGCAGCTCGGAGTATTTGCCGTATTGCGTATCATTTATGAGTTTTTGCGGATGTTCGATGCGCAGCCCTACTGCGGTGGGCTTGGGCGAAAGCGCTACGCCGCTTTTCAGAAGCATTTCAAAAGTGTCTCTGGCAGCGTGACCGGCAGCGAGAAAGACCGCGCCGGTTTCTATCGTTATCCTGCCTTCGGGGGATTCGCATACGGCTGCGCATATGGAGCCTTCTTTCCGTTCGAGCTCCGTGAGTTTAGTGCGGAAGAGCACGCTGCCTCCCAGTCTTATTATTTCAAGGCGCATCGCTTTAACGATACTTCTCAGCAGGTCCGTCCCGATGTGCGGATGGGCGTCGGCAAGGATCTCTTCCGGTGCTCCGAACTCAACGAAAGTTTCCAGCACCTTTTTCCCGAGGCTGTTCTTCTCTTTAACGAGCGTCGTCAGCTTGCCGTCGGAATATGCCCCGGCGCCGCCTTCGCCAAACTGCACGTTGCTCTCCGTATCGAGCGGAGAACCGTTCCAGAAGCGGTTTACGGTACCGGTGCGGTTGTCAATATCTTCGCCTCGTTCTACTACGACCGGCCTTAGCCCGGCGCGTGCGAGCGTCAATGCGCAGAAGATCCCCGCGGGGCCGAAGCCGGCGACAACGGGTCTTTGTGCTTCTATTACGTCGTTGCGATCATATCGTGGCTCCCGAACAGCGCTGGCGGTGCCGCTGCTTTCTGCATCCTTTTCTTCAGGCGTTTCGCAGAACGCTATCCTAAGCCCGAGTGCAGGTTCTCTGCCTTTTCTGAAATCAAGCGAACGCTTCAGTATCCTGACGTTTTCCGGGGAAGGCTCCGGTCCAGAATGCGGGTTTTTGTTTGAACCGGACGCTTTACCTGCAGCTTTTAGGCTTTTTCGGAGCTCCCCGGCAAGTATATTAAAAAACACCGGATCAGAGACGGTAAAATTGCCGCCCGTACCGGTGAGCTTCGCCATATTAATGCTGATATCGAATATTGCCATAGCCCGGAAGAAAAACAAATGCGAATTGCACTCAGAAACGAGGGTCTACTAATTTTGGCTTTATAAGCGGGACGATCCCGCAGCGGGCAAGGTTCGCTTCGGCCATGCGGGCGCTTTCCTGATCACCCGTTCTGTCAGGCGCGTGCGCATCTGACCCGATGACAGCTTTAGCGCTGCTCTGGCCAACTATCTTCCAGAATTTTTCCGAAGGATAATGGCGGTGTCCCTCCATGCCGAGGCAGTTGTATTCGAGCGGCACGTCGTATTTTACAGAAGCATCGCATAAGCGCAGTACTTCTTCCTTGTAAAACGACTCGTCGCCCGTGAAGCAAAGCATATCCGGATGCGCGATATAAGTGTAAACACCCGTAGCCATTGCCTCCGTAATCTGATCGATGAACTGAGTGACCCTGGCAGGATCGTCGGTAACGGCGCTGTTATAAGTGCCGTCGTATTCGTTGTGCGTAAAATGCTGGCCGCAGATCAGATAATCGAGCGGGAAGCGGCGGATGTTGTCAAGCATCGCTTCAAATTCTTTTGGATAGTATTCCGCTTCGTATCCGATGTAGATCCTGAGCTTTCCGCTGTATTTTTCGCGCAGTTCTAGTATTTCGTTTACGTACGTCTCTGTTTCTTCGACGTCCATGCGGAAGCCGGATCTGTGACCGTTCGAAAAAGGGTAGGGAACGTGGTCGGAAAAACCGAGCTCCTCAAGACCGTTGCGAATGGCGTTGACAACGTAATCTTCCGGCTTTCCGGAGGCGTGACGGCAATGGTATGAATGTGTGTGGAAGTTTGCGATCATTATATTGTCCTTCTTGTTATAATATTAAAACTGTCAATATAGTTTGAATGAGCGGAGCATTAGCGTATCGCCTGAAGTGCATTCGTCGAAGAAGTCGAAGCGTATCAGGTTAAGTGTTCCTTTCCAGAAATCATATGCGGTGAGATCGATCTCCAGCGTGTGATATTCGCCGTCGCAGATCAGTTCGGAGCGGATCTGCTCGGAACCGTCCGGAACGAGCTTGTCCCCGGTGCAGATAAACAGATCGCACACGTACGAATCGCGCGAATTCGATGTAGGAACCATGTATTCGATGGAAAGTTTAGAGTAATTGTCCGCTGTCACACCGGGCGTGAAATCGCCGAAATCCAGGAACGTCTGGGGATCGGTGCCGCCTTTAACACGAAGTTTCACCGCCTTTGAAGAACTGTTGTAAGTAACGGCGGAGTGGTTTCCTTCGACGAGCACGTAAGTGGTCTTCTTGTTCGAAAAATCGATATTCGTATAATCTACGTATGCGTC
>JAGCTF010000112.1 GCA_017963755.1 Clostridia bacterium
AAATATGCGCCACGACGTTGCTTACGGAATGAGACCGCAGGACGGAATAAAGGCCGGCCTGGGTTACGACAACGCACTTCCGAAGATTGCAGAAGGGTGCAGACTTGTTACCGAATTTGCGGCTGAACTTGGTGTCGGAACGATGACCGAGAATCACGGGTATTTCTCTCAGGACGCTCAGCGCGTTGAAAAGCTCATCAATACTGTGGATCATAAGAACTTCGGTGCCCTCGTAGATATCGGAAATTTTATGTGTGCTGACGAGCATCCCGCAAAATCCGTAAGCATTATGGCTCCTTACGCAAAACACGTGCACTGCAAAGACTTTCACTACAAATCCGGAAATGAACCTTGTCCCGGAAGAGGCTGGTTCCCGACCAGGGCGCAGAACTGGTTAAGAGGCGCTATTCTCGGCCACGGCGTCGTTCCGGTAGGTCAATGCCTGCGGATCCTTCGCGCGGCAGGGTACGACGGTTTTATTTCTATTGAATTTGAGGGGATGGAGGACAATCTTTTAGGAATCGAGCTTGGCCTGGAATGTCTGAATAATAATCTCAATTAAGGCGCAAATAATATAAAAATAATTGTTGACAACACTGTTTTGCCTATTGTATAATACGCGTTGCGGGTCAAGCAGAAGGTACGCTTCTCACCTCGCGGGAGACAGTCTCCCCGGGTAACGCATTGATAGGTGCCACAGCGGCAGTTGTTTCAGTGTGATGATGCGGATCGGGCTTGCTCGGTTCGCTTATTTTTTTACGGAGGTGTCTGCTATAAACAAAGACGGTTTACTGATTAATGAAGAAATTCGCGTGAACGAACTTCGACTGATTGACGAAAACGGAACTGTTTTAGGAATTATGTCAGCCAGAGAAGCACAGCTCGTTGCCAACGAACGCGACATAGACCTGGTACTTATTGCCCCCAACGCCACTCCGCCCGTATGCAAACTCATGGACTATAAAAAGTACGTGTTTGACCAGGCGAAAAAGGACAGGGACGCGAAAAAGAATCAGAAAGTCGTAAGCGTAAAGGAAGTCCGGCTCAGTATCGGAATCGGCGAGCATGACTTCAACGTTAAACTTAAGAACGCCATTAAATTTTTGGAAGAAGGAAATAAGGTAAAAGTTGCCGTATTCTTCGGCGGCCGCGAACTCCGTTACACCAACGAAGGCGAGGTCCTGGTAGATAAAATGGCAGAATGCCTTAAAGACTACGGAACATTGGAAAAACGACCTAAAATGGAAGGCAGAAAAGTTATGTCAGCCATCATTAATCCCAAATAACCACTTTATTTTAACAGACATTATCGAATACGAAAGGATTGATTAAAATGCCGAAAGTAAAAACACACAGCGCTACTAAAAAAAGATTCAGATTAAGCGCTAATGGTAAAGTCAAAATGAGCCATGCCTGCAGACGTCACAGACTTGTTACTAAACCCCGCAAGGCTAAAAAAGGCCACAAGATCGGAGTGTACGCATCCGAAGCTAATGCTGCGACCGTAAAGAAAATGATGCCGTACGCGAAGTAAGAGAAGGAGGTAGTTACAATGTCAAGAGTTAAGAATTCAGTTGCCACCAGAGCAAGACGTAAGAGGACTATCAAGCTGGCTAAAGGCTATTTCGGCAGAAAGAGCACAGTCTTTAAGACCGCGAACCAGGCTGTCATTAAATCCGCGATGTACGCTTACCGCGACAGAAGACAGAATAAGCGTAATTTCAGAAAACTCTGGATCGTTCGCATCAATGCTGCCGCCAGAGAAAACGGTATGTCTTATTCGACTCTTATGCACGCTCTTAAAGTTAACAATATCGAGCTCGACCGCAAGGTCCTTGCCGATATGGCAGTTACCGATAAAGAGGGCTTCGCTAAACTTGTCGCACAGGTTAAAGGCTGATAATATTTAGTGATATGTTCGGGCGGACTTCGTCTGCCCGGATATTTTTTTGTTCAAAATGAGTACAGATTTCCGTTCGCTGAAATACACCGGGAGCTTTTCAGATCCGCGCCTCGCTTTTATCCGCAGTTTGTCCAAGAAAAAGACCGCGGAAGAGAGCGGGTGTTTCTTTCTTGAAGGCGAAAGAGCGATCTCTGAAGTTCCGGCGGGATCCGGAAATGTAAAAACTGTTGTCGTGAGCAGAAGCTTTATTGACGGCATAGACGAAAACCCCGGGCGTTTTTCAATGCTCAGCGGGCTCGAAAAATCAGGCGCCGCATTTGTTGCCGTAACGGATAAAATCTTTGCATCCTTATCCGGAACCGTCACGCCTCAGGGTATAGGCGCCGTAATTAAGCGTCCGGACAATATTTCCCCGGAAGCGCTGCCGGAGACTGTGTCACATATTTTGGTGCTCGAGAACGTTCAGGATCCGGGCAACGTCGGTACGTGCATTCGGACCGCGGATGCTTTCGGCTTCGACGCTGTGATCTGTTCTGATAATTGTGCAGACGTTTATAATCCTAAGGTGCTGCGTTCGACGGTCGGTTCGCTTTTTCATATTCCTGTGATCCAGTTCAGAGGCGGCATATTTAAATTATGTTCGATACTGAAATCTAAGGGAATAACCGTTTTCGGCGCAGATCCCAGGGGCGGAATAAACAGCAGTTCTCCTGAATTTACCGCCGCCAAAGCAGCCGTGATCATCGGCAATGAGGCCAACGGTCTTTCTGATAGTGCGAGAGCTGTATCGGATAAACTTGTCTCAATACAGATGGACGGGAACGCCGAATCGCTGAACGCCGCGATCGCCGCATCCGTACTCATGTACGAACTGACTCATAAAAACACTAAAAACTGATATAAATATACACGGGAGTTGAGTTTATGAATATTCATGAAATGTGGCTCAATAAATTAAGAGCAGGAACAAGAGCGCAGACAAACGCGCTGCTTCATGATTATTACGGAAAAGAAACTGAAGTATACCGCCGGATATTGACCGATAAAGCAGATACGTTTACCGGTACGTCAAGAGAATTCGGTGAAAAGTACGGCCTCGAAGATTACGAAGTAGGTGCGTTTATTGACGGAATCAACACTTCTCTTGAGACTAAAGTTGACATTTCCACACTCGAGGAAGACACTGCGCTTGATCTGAAGATCATCTGGAAAGAGCTTTATAAAAATATGCATAAAGCTAAAGCTGACTGGCTCTATAATCTTCCTGAATGGGACGGTCTCTATTCCGAAGAAGAGCGCCGCGAACTTACGCGTGAATTCCGTTATTCTCAGCAGGCTCACAGCGTAAAGGTAGGGCGCAACGATCCGTGCCCCTGCGGCAGCGGAAAGAAATATAAAAACTGCTGCGGCGCAGAATAAACTTCAGCCTATATCAATAATACGCCGGCTGGATAAAAGCCGTAATTGCGCTCCGGTAATTCTGCTCAGATTCCGGAGATCAGCGCGGCAATATCTTCTGCAATAACTTCCGGGTTCCCGATCATGAACCCGGAATTTTTTATTATCGCCATCGAAGCAACAAGTGCTGTTTTCAGATCAGAATGATCGAGACGCGTTCCTGTAACAGCCGCGGTCAATACTTCTCCTAATTCTGCGTCCATCGCATCTGTTTCGATCCGTGCGGCTTTTATGACTCCGTTTTCAACAGTAAATCCGGCGTTGACAACGCCCCACGTAAACTTTTTCTCGATATTGACGTCAAACGGCAACGTTTCGCCGAGCCGCCATTCCCACGAAGAAAAACGCTGATATCGCTCGTAAAAAGTATTGCCGCCGGGCAGATCCTGTGAGAGCGAAGTGAGCGTGAAACTTGAGCCGTCTAATTCGACTTCGGAAACGACAGGCTCGATCGTTACAGGAGGTTCTTCCGGAACGCCGTACTCTTCGGAAAAGGCGCGTATAAGAAGCTCTTTCATAGAATCGATCGTAAGAGCAGGGGAAAGTTCTTTTAGATTTACGACGCGTGAACGGACGGAAGAAACGCCTTTAGACTGGATCTTGGCAGGGGAAACGTTCAGATAACGGCTCATTTTTCCGGAATCTGTATCGATCAGGAGCGTGCCGTGCATAAGGCCTGCTTTTTTAGTAAATCTAAAAGCATTTCCCGAAAACTTTCTGCCGTCAACGGTAACAATGTCGTTTCTGCCGGAAAAACCGGCATCTATTCCCGCCGCTTTTACTGCGGTCAATATAACTTTTAGCTGCCTTTCGAGATCGTACATTTCCCGGCTGGCAATGAACGTGTAGCATAGATTCCCGAGGTCGTGATATACTGCGCCTCCGCCCGAAGTGCGCCTTACGACTATCCCGCCGTCCGCTTCGAGTTCGCTTACTCTGCACTCACGCCACGCATTCTGAGATTTACCGATAACGACAGTATTCGCATTCTGCCAGATATACAGTATAACCGCCGGTTCAGGTTCAGAAGAAACGTTGTCGAAAAGCAGGTCTTCAAACGCCAGATTAAAGCGCGGGTCAAACGAGCCTGATAAATAAATATGTGTTTTCACGGTCAATGCGCCTCGATCCTGCACTGTGGCAATATTGTTTGAGAGACCCCGTGATTTGAGGGAACGGCGTTTCTCTGACAATTATATTACAACCAAATCTGTTTCTTTTCAAGCTTATTGCACTTTCTTTCCGGCCTGATTCATGACTATTGAATTTAGAACGAAGGTAGTGTAAAATATTGTCAACATCGGATTTACTTTTTTACGGAGAAAATACAGATGGCTGACAACGGATCCTATATAACCGAAAACGATGAAATGCTTGTGACCGACGAAGCGCTTGCCGTAATAGCCGGAATGGCCGCTATGGAAGTGAACGGAGTCGCAGGTATGAGCACTGGCTTTACAGGCGGCCTTGCCGAGGTGCTCGGCAGGACCAATCTTGCGAAGGGCGTAAAGGTGCTTTCGAGGGACGGTGTCACTACTGTAGATATATACGTGATCGTTAAGTACGGCGTCAGGATCCCGGAGGTCGCTTTCGAGATACAGGAGCATGTCAGAAGCAACGTCGAGAATCAGGCCGGCATCGTAGTTGACACCGTAAATATTCACGTTCAGGGCGTCGATTTTTCTGAAGTGAAGGAGGAGAACAATTGAACTTTTTCTTTCGTGTATTGACCGCGATCTACGCGGTAATTGCCGCTGTACTCAGTACGCTTGTGATGATTTCTCCCTTTTCAAATAAAGGACTTATGAAAAATTTCCTCGACTGGGCTGACGTCACGCTGTACAGATCGGACAAATATAACGTCGTGGTTTTTCTGCTCGGGCTTATCCTTTTGCTGTTAAACCTCTTTATACTGTTTTCCGGCATCAGATTCAAAGGCGTTAATAAATATATATGCTTTAAGAATGATAACGGACAGGTGCGCGTTTCTGCAAACTCCGTAGAGAGCATCGCGCTCGGGCTTGCCAGAAAGAGCAAGAACGTAAGAGAAGCTAAATCTAAAGTCAGATTCAAGAACGAGACGGTGGAGATACTTATGAAGCTTTCCGTATATCCTGATACGCACGTTCCTAATCTTTCGAGACTTCTTCAGAATCAGATCAAAGATGCCGTCGAAAGTATGACTGAACTTCAGGTAAGCCACGTCGATATCAATATCGAAGGAGTTCACGCTGCTCCTTCGGATAAGGAGTGACGGCTATGCTTAGAAGATTCTTCAAGTTTTACAGGCAGAATTATCTTCCGATTAACGGGGCGCTGGCTGGATTGCTCATCGGGCTTTCGTTCCATTTTCTAGGAATAATTGCAACGCTGTTCCTGGCACTTTGTACTTTTGCCGGGTATTGGATCGGAAGGCAGCTTAAGAAGGACAAGTCTTTCCTGAGGAATCTGCTGGATAAGATCCTGCCGCCGGGAAGCTACAGATGAAGGGGCAATGAGTTGAGTTCAGAGTTAAGAGTTAAGAGTTAAGAGTTCAGAGTTAAGAGTTCAGAGT
>JAGCTF010000019.1 GCA_017963755.1 Clostridia bacterium
GAAACAGCTGTACGGTTTTGAATTATCGGAAGACCTGGCGGGTACGGTGATCGAACTTGCAGGCAGATTAAAGACGGAGGACAGATAATGTATTTTATTGTTGTTTGCGACAGCTTCGGGATCGGCGCGGATCCCTGCGCACGTGAATACGGCGACGAAGGGTCAAATACGGCGAGGAGCGCTTCTTCCGGAATCGGCGGGGAAAAATGGCTTTTCCTGGAAAGGCTCGGACTCGGCAACGCGTACGAACTTACGGCGGGGGAGATATTGCCCTCGGCGCACCCGGTAAAATATCCGCTGGCGGGATACGGGGCAATGAAAAAATTGTCGCCCGGTAAAGACACGCAGACCGGCCACTGGGAGATCGCGGGACTTGTCGCGGACGTACGTCTTGTCCAGATGCAGCCGGAGTATCCTTCTTTCGGGAAGGAGATAACCGACATGCTGAAAGAGGAGACCGGTTATGAGTTTCTCGGAAATTACGCCGCATCCGGGACCGTCATTATCGAAGACCTGGGCGAGGAACATTTAAAGACCGGAAAGCCGATACTGTACACTTCGGCCGATTCGGTAATGCAGATAGCCGCGCACGTTGACGTCATACCTCTTGAGGAACTTTACAGAATATGCGCAGGAGCCCGCAGAGTGTGCGATAAGTTCGGGATAGGCAGAGTTATTGCCCGCCCCTTCAAATTCGCTCCAGAGGGCTCACAGAGCCGTTTTTTAAGGACTCTGGACCGCAGAGACTTCGGCATCGAACTTCCGGGAGAATCTTACTTCACGTCGCAGTTCCCGAAGTACGGACTTTCCGGCGTGGCGGTAGGGAAAATAGGTGACATTTTCAACGAGACCGGCTTCGATCTTTCGTATCACGATAAGGGCAACGATCAGTGCCTTTCGCGCATGATGGAGATCGTTACGCGAAGTAATCCTGATGTTCCGGAGCGCAGCGTGGTGTTCGTAAATCTGGTCGATACGGATACGTTATACGGCCACAGGCGCGACCCTTCGGGATACGGCAGGGAGATCATGCGTATATCAAGGTACCTGGAAGGCTTCTGCGGTCTTATGAGAGATACCGACGTGCTGTACTTTACCGCGGATCACGGCTGCGATCCGTGCTTTAAGGGAACCGATCATACGCGCGAATACGTGCCTGTGCTCGTGTTCGATAAATCACTTGTGAACGACGACGAACCTTCAGAAGCTCCCGGGGCGGAAGCAATGTGCATCGGTATTTCCGAAGGCTTCGACTGGTGTGCTAAAGATATTATCAGACGCGAAAAGGAGCGTGTTTTAAATGGTCCAGTATAATCCTTCAAAAGTTTCAAAAATGAAGAAAAACGATAATATATGCGGCTATTTTTATCTGAAAAATTCGGAAGTCCGCGTTTCCAATCAGAACAGCAGGTATCTGGATCTCACTTTCTGTGACAATTCCGGAGAGATCAACGCAAAAATGTGGAACGCAGACGACGGCGATGAGATACTCTTCCGCGCAGGGACGATCGTATACGCCGAATGTCTCGTAAAAGAGTTCCAGGGCTCGCTCCAGCTGAGAGTCGATACTATCAGGCGGACAACAGATTCCGAAAATATCGACATCAGCGCCTTTGTGCCTTCCGCACCCGAAAAACCGGAGGAAATGTACGCTTACGTTGTCCGCATCGCCGAAGCCATCGCCGATCCGGATTATAAGAAACTTGCCCTTTACATACTTGAAGAATATAAGAAAGAACTTATGGTTTATCCGGCTGCTAAGACGTTCCACCACGCCGTGAGATCCGGGCTTTTATATCATACTTGTACGATGCTCAGGGGTGCGCGGCATTATACGGAGCTTTATCCGGAACTGCGAGGCGATCTTCTGTACACAGGCGTGATCCTTCACGATATCGGAAAGATCCGCGAGATGGAGCTGATGGATTGCGGACTCGTTGCGGATTATTCACTCGAGGGGAATCTGCTGGGGCATATCACGCTCGGGATCTGTATGGTGGATGCGGCTGCGGCGCAGACCGGGATACCGCACGAAAAGGCTGTTCTTATTGAACATATGATCCTTTCGCATCATTACGAGCCCGAATTCGGGAGCCCCAAAAAGCCTGCGTTCCCGGAGGCGGAAGTGCTTCATTACCTCGATATAGTCGATTCAAGAATGTACGATATGGAGCTTGCGCTCTCTTCGACGAGGCCGGGAGAATTCAGCGAGAAGATCAATTCGCTTGAAAAACGCACTGTACTTAAGATCGATTGACAGCGCCGAAGTGCGGAGGACAGGATGCTGACTATCATAACAGGAAGAGCGAAAACAGGGAAAAGCACTTACTGCCGCTTTGCTTTTGCGAAAAAAGCGCTTGAAGCAGGCAGCGCGGCTTATTATATTGTCCCCGAGCAGTTTACTGTGGAGGCGGAGAAAAACATCCTTTCGCTCGACGTTATGGCGGGACGCGCACTGTTCATGTCTGAAGTATTGTCCTTTAAACGGCTCGTGCACAGGATCCTCGGGAAGCTCGGAGGCGGTGCCGGAAATATTCTGACGAGGCAGGGCAGGGCAATGCTGCTCGCGAGCGTGCTTTCCGATATGTGCTCGGGAGGCGAACTCGGGTACTATACGGATATTTCGCGCAAGCCTGGCGAGATCGTCTCACTGCTTGAACTGTTCGACGAACTTGAACTTTATAATTCGGACAATGCTTCTCTTGAGCGGAAACTCGAATCGATCACCGGATCCGTCAACGGAACTCAGAAAGTCAAGTATTCCGACATTTTTTCGATATATAAGCGTTTTTCGGAGAAGGTCAATGATTCTTTCCTCTCTGGTTCAAAAGCGTGGGAGACCGCCGCGGAGCTCAGCGACCGCTTCGGCTTTTTCGCGGGCAAATCGGTCTGGATCGATGAGTTTGCGGGCTTTACCGACGCAGAGTTCCGGATGATCGCGTGCATGCTTAAAGAAGGCGCGGACGTCACGGTAACGCTCTGCACCTCGCATATGGATGAGCCTGTTTTTTACGCGATAGACAGGACGCTCGATAAACTGAAAGCCGTCGCAGTCTCTTCGGCATCGGGATTTACCGTAAAAGACATAAGTGAACTCCTCCCGGACAGCCTGAACAATCGCGCAAACAGCCTTATAAAGCAGCTCGAGCAGGCTTACACGAACATGGTGCCGAAAAAGCTCGACACGGATTCTTTGGATCCGTCGCTGCTGAGTACCGTTTCGCTTAGCGAAGCAGCCGATACGTACAACGAAGTTATTGCCGCCGCCGAACGGATTGCCGCACTTACGGAAAAAGGATACAGATATTCCGAAATTGCCGTCGCGGTCAGAAATATAAATGACTACAGCGTGTACGTCCGGACCGTATTCGGCGGAAAAGGAATACCGTTTTTTATTGACGACGTTAAAAATATCAATTCCAATGCCGCGGTCGTGACTGTCAACGCACTGCTCGACCTTTATCTTTTCGGCATGAAGCCTGAAGACGTAATAATTTTGCTGAAGAGCGGTTTCTTCGTTGAGAGCCGCGACAGGCAGGACGAGATCGAAAACTATATCATTTCACATAATCTGCGCTATCCGTCCAAATATGCCTCCTCCGCCGTTCCGGAGCTCGTACGGTTTTATGAGATATATACTGCGCTGAAAGAATTGTTTGCCGGGGCTGCCGATCTTAAACAGGCCGCTGACGGATTTACGGCATATTTGCAAAAACTCGAAATAGACCGCCTCGCGCTTGAAATGAGCGCTCAGCTTGACGCTGACCGGGAAAACGAGAAGGCGAACGAATTCCGCCGCATCTGGAACATTATAATCGAGCTTATCGACCTGATCAAAATCTATCTGGGCAATGAAAAGGCCGAAAGCGCGCAGGAACTCGCTTCCCAGCTCAAAAGATATCTGCAGATCGGTTTTTCGGGGCTGAAAATGGGCTTTATTCCGCAGGAACAGAATGCGGTGCGCATCGTCGGAATAGGGCGGTCAAGGATCGGTGCTCCGCGTGTTACTCTGCTTCTGGGCGTAAATGAAGGCGTTATGCCGGCGGAGGTCAATGACACAGGTATACTTCGTGATTTTGAGCGTGATGAATTTGAATCGGCCGGTATCAGCCTGGCGGACAGCAGCCTTTCGCGCGCATATAAAGAACTGTTTATGATATATTCTGCGCTTTTCTCTCCGTCCGACGAACTACACGTTTCGTACGCAGATAAAGACGCAAAGGGCGGAGAACTGCTTCCGTCGTCAAGGATCATAAAGCGTCTTACTGTGATCGCTCCGTTCATAGAAACCGGGAAAACGGAGGCGGAGACTGAAGCTGTTCGTGACGCTTCGGACGGAAGCGGGGACGAAGGACTGAACGGACAGGAAGGGCAGGAAGCGCAGGAATGGAAGGAAGCGCAGGAAGGCTTTGCGGAAGAATATGACTTTAACGTATCCCCCGAACTATCGCGCAGACTTATTGACCGCGGCGATAAAAGCGTAATAAGCATATCTCAGGTAGAGGCGTATAATAATTGCCCGATGTCGTATCTTCTGGAAAGAGGACTCGGACTTTCGGAGAGGGATAACGGCGAATTTAAGATCACCGATCTCGGATCCATAATGCACGCAATCCTCGAAAAGGGCGGAATGGACCTTGCCCATACCGATCTGTCTCAGATGGACGCGAGGGCGCTTTCTGATCTTGCAAACACCTTGACGGACAAATATTTTTCGGAGATCGTCACTGGTTTTTATCCGGATTTCGATCTGATCTATTCGTCAAAGAACAAGATCCTGATGCAGAAGATAAAAGATGCTTCGGCAGTAATATTAAAGGCGCTGGGGCGTCAATACCAGAAGAGCAGATTTAAAGCGCTCGCTTTCGAGTGCGATTTTTCGGAAAGCGGCCTGCTTCCGTCTCTTGCGGTTAAGGCTCTGTCGGGGCCGGAAAGGACCGTACTTGTCAGCGGTAAGATCGACCGCCTTGACACGTTCTGCGAAAGCGGGAAGCTTTATATAAGTGTTGTCGATTACAAATCTTCCAAAAAGCAGATAAGAGAGCGCGATATCGCCGAAGGGCTCAGGATACAGCTTATCACGTATATTAAAGCGGCTGCGGAAAACGCAAAGGCGCGGCAGATACTGCTGTCTATGGCAGGTTCTGAAAATGCTGACGTCACACCGGGCGCTGGGCTGTATTTCGTTTTCGGTTCCGGGATCAAAGTGGTTTCAGACCGCACCAAAATTCCGGAGAACGCGGATGAGAGCGCGGACGATCAGTTCAAGATGAGCGGTATCGTCATCGGCGGCGACGAAATTGCCGAATATCTCGGCGGAGCTAAAAAGGGAGGCATTATCAAAGTCCCGAAGGCGGGACCTGTCTCGGCCGAAAAATTCAAAGAATATTCCGAAATGGTTGACAACGTTATTCTTTCTACGGCCGGAAGCATCGGTGCAGGTACTTTCGGCCCTTCGCCCAAACCTTCAGCAAGCGGGGAAAGGCACTGCAAATATTGTCCGTATTACCCGGTATGCGGCATAGAAATAGTTCAAAAATCCTGAAATAATTGATTCCGGCATTGCTTTTTGCCCCTGCTGTATGTTAAAATACCTGCAAGGCAAATTCCGTACTGTTTATATAGCCGTGATTTTGTCCTGTTTTATTTTTTAAGGAGAATGGATATGAACACCAGCAGGGACGTCGTTGAAGCGGCTATCAGAGTTGCCCTGACCAAAGACAGAGAAGAAGAAAAACAGCTTTGCGCGAAATTTCGCGGCGAGGAAGTGCTCGCGGCAGGAGTGGATTTTGGCGGAGAGTTTATAACGTCTATTACGAAAATAATCGAGCGTGCTATCGTCGCGGCTAAAAGAGAAGGGCTCATCGGCGAGTCTCATACCGAAGAGGGAGCTGTAGCCGGCGCGGCGAGGGAAGCGGTTTCACAGATCATAAACAAAGCGATCGGACTCAACGTCGGTGGAAAGATCGGAATTGCCCGCAGCGGCCCTCACGTGAGCGTCTGCCTGTTTTTCGGGATCGGTATGCTCCATCTTAACGAGATGGCGATCGGTCTGGGGCACAGAGTTATATAATATCAATAAGCGGGTTTTAATTGTCCGAACCTAAAAGGCACGTCATAAAAAGGAAGGGTAAAAATGTATTTCAGATCGGGTAATCAGGCTGCACATACAAGTATCGCTCTGGATGGTCCTTCCGGAGCCGGGAAAAGTACGATCGCTAAAGCTATCGCGAAAGATATGAATTATCTTTATCTCGATACCGGGGCAATGTACCGGGCGTTCGGTTTATATGCCATCAAGAACGGCGTCGATTTTTCCGGCAGCTGGTCTGATAAGGGCAATGAAAAAAAGCTCATTTCTTTGCTTGATTCTTTCGATCTTGACGTGAAGCACGTCGACGGGGTCCAGCGTGTCTTCGTAAACGGTGAAGATTATACCGACTTCATCAGAACGAACGAAGTGTCGAAAGCCGCATCCGCCGTTGCCGTCGTATCTGCCGTAAGGCTTAAAATGGTCGAACTTCAGCGCAAAATCGCCGCCGGGACGAACGTTGTCATGGACGGAAGAGACATCGGAACATACGTTCTTCCGAACGCGACGGTAAAGATCTTCATCACCGCCTCGGCACTGGCCAGGGCGAAAAGAAGGTACAAAGAACTTCTTGATAAAGGCGACGATTCACATACTTTCGAACAGGTCTACAGCGATATGATCGAGCGCGATAAAAATGATTCTACCCGTTCGTTTGCGCCGCTTACAAGGGCGGACGACGCCACGCTGCTCGATACTACGAATATAAATCTTGAAGAATCTATAGAAGCGGTTCGCTCGATCATCCTGTCCCGTCTGGGCCTCGAGTGACCGGCATCCGTACGGTGGTGAAAAGAAATGTGGTTCCTTCGCATTATCTGCAGAATTATTTTTAAAATATTTGTTCCGGTTACCGTACTGAACAAGGAAAAAATGCCTTCCGAAGGGGCGTGCGTTGTCGCGCCTAATCACGAGACGATGATGGATATGTTCATGATCGGTTATAAGATCAAAAGAAAAATCAAGTGGATGGCGAAGCAGGAACTATTTAAATTCAAACCGTTCGGCTGGCTTATAAAAAAGTGCGGCGCTTATCCGGTAAAGCGTGATAATCACGACGTCGGCGGCGCGAATCATACTGTAAATCTTTTGAAGAGCGGGGAGGCCGTTGGCATTTTCCCGCAGGGTACAAGGTCAAAAGGCAGAGGCCTTGCGCTTGTTCCGAAGCCGGGCTTTATAAGGCTGGCGCTCGATACTGACGCGAAGATCATTCCGATAGCGATCTGGGGGAAGATTCGTATTTTCGGGCGGGTATACGTCAAATTCGGCGATCCGGTCGATCCTGCTGCTTTGCTTGAAGGAGCCCTGCCGTCGGACAAGGAAGCTGTTAAAAATGCTGCTGTTCGGTACATGGAGAACGTGTACGCTATGATGGAGATCACCGATGAGGATCGTAAAGGCTGAGACCGCAGGGTTCTGCTTCGGAGTCGCGCACGCGGTAAAGCTTGCTTTCGAAGCCCTCGAGGCTGCGAAAAAAGACGGCAGAACTGTTATAGCGTACGGAAATCTTATCCATAATCAAGCTGTTATCAACAAACTATCGGAATCGGGCCTTGTCGTGATCGACGATATCGGTAAGATCGAAGAGGTCCTGCGCCGTGACTCGAATCCGGTCAGGCCTGTCGTCATTATCCGCGCCCACGGCGTCGGTCCTGAAGTTTACAGGACGCTTGCGGAACTCGATTGCGAAATAATTGACGCCACGTGTCCGTTCGTGGAGAAGATACACAGCATTGCCCGCAGCTCTTCTGAAAAAGGAGATGCGATTTTTATTATCGGCAATCCTTCTCATCCCGAAGTTGTCGGAACGTGCGGATGGTGCGAAAAAAAACCGTTTGTTTCTGACGATACTGATGAAATTTACTCGGAAATTTCAAACGTTTTCGCACAAAATCCGGCGGTTTCGGTGTCGGTTTTGGAACAAACCACATACTCTGAAACAAAATTCAAAAAATTTGCCGAAAACATTAAAAAAGTCTTTGACAAAATTGAAATTTTTGATACAATATGCAGTGCGACCTTTCGGAGGCAGCAGGAAACCGCTAAAATTGCGTCCGAAGCTGACTTCATGGTAGTCATTGGCGACCGGGGAAGTTCCAATACCGGGAAGCTTTTTGACATATGCCGTGAACTTTGCGGAGATACTGTTTGGGTGGAGAATGCTGATGAACTCCCTGTGGACAGGTTGCGGAACATTTCTTTTGTTGGGGTGACAGCCGGAGCATCGACGCCCGACTGGATCATCGAGGAGGTAATTAATAACATGAGTGAAATCGAGAAAGTTGAAGGCGTAGTAGAAAACATCGCCGAAAACACAGAAGCAGTGGTTAATGAAGCAACAGCCGCTGCCGAGGAGACGCTGGATCAGGCTGCTGAAACTGTTCAGCAGGCTGAAGAAACTGTTGCCGAAGTTACTGAAAACGTTGAAGACGCTGTTCAGGAAACTGCAGAGGCAGCTGAAGAAGTTAAAGAAGCCGTTGAAAATGCCGCTGAAGATGAGAGCTTCGCATCTCTGCTTGAGGATTCTCTCAGCGCTGTAAAGAACGGAGACGTTGTTACCGGACGCATCAATAAAATTGATGATAAGGGCGTTTACGTTGATTTCGGCTTCAAGTATGAAGGCTTTATTGCTATCGATGAATTTGCGGCCGTTCCAGGACATGACGTTCCCGAGCTGCAGATCGGCGATGAAGTTAAGGCACAGGTCGTTAAAGTTAACGATAAAGACTGCGAGACCATCCTTTCCAAGAGACGTCTCGATAATAAGAAGAACATGGAACTTCTTGAGCAGTCCTTCGCTGAGAAGACCCCTGTGACCGTAAAAGTCACCGAAGCTGTAAAGGGCGGCGTCGTTGCTTTCCTTGGCTCCATCCGCATCTTTATTCCTGCATCCCAGCTTTCTGAGCGCTTTGTAAGCGATATCAGCCAGTTTGTAGGAAAGAGCATCGAAGTTGTTATCATCGCTTTCGAAAAAGGACCTAAGGGCCGTAATAAGATCCTCGGTTCCAGAAAACAGCTTCTGGTCGCCGAGAGAGCTAAACTTGACGAGACGTTCTGGTCCGATATGTACGTTGGTAAAGTCTGCACCGGTAAGGTAAAGAGCCTGACTCCGTTCGGCGCTTTCGTTGACCTCGGCGGTTACGACGGACTTATCCACCTCACCGAACTCTCCTGGGAGAAGATCCATCATCCGTCTGAAGTTGTTAACGTCGGTGATGAGGTCGAAGTCAGAGTTCTCGAATGCGATCCTGAGAAGAAACGCATTTCTCTGGGCTACAGAAAACCCGAGGACGATCCGTGGGCAGATGCCGAAGATCTCTATCAGGTCGGCGACATCCTTGAAGTTACAGTCGTACGCTTCGTAAGCTTCGGCGTGTTCGTAAATATCGCTACAGGCGTTGACGGTCTGGTACATATTTCCCAGATCTCCAACCAGCGCATTACGAAGGCTGAAGACTGCCTCAAGATCGGTCAGAAGGTAATGGCTAAGATCATCGAGACCAACATTCCGGAGAAGAAGATCAATCTTTCTATCCGTGAAGTTCAGGCTTACGATCCCGAGCCGAAGCCCGAAGAACTTGACGAGAACGGAAATCCGATAGTTCGCGAGAAGAAAGAGCGCAGACGCAAAGACAATAAAGCTCCTAAGGGCGAGAAGAAGGGTAAGAAGGAAGACGACGAGATCCACGGCGATACAGCTCCTGCATCGATGGGGACCTCTATCGGAGACATCCTTGCTTCCAAATTAGGCGGCAGCGCCATGGACGTGCTCTCCGTTGAAGCCGAGAAGGCTGAAGCAACTGTAGAAGCTGCAGTAGAAGAGGAGAAAACCGCCGAATAATTTTTCAGCAGATCCTGCGCGCGTCCGGCCGGTTGCTTGTCCGGGCGAGCGAATGACCAGCTGTGCAATTTATATGTTGAATAAAGCTTTGACTGATTTCACTTATGTTTTTGCATAAACGAAAGCCTGAATCCCGGATGGGGTTTGGGCTTTCTTTATTTGATTTTGACAAGGGGACAGTAAAATGGACAATAAAAAATGGTTTTTTGATGCTAAGTTCGGTATGATGATCCACTGGGGCCTGTATTCGCTGCTCGGCGGAGAATGGAAGGGCGAGCGTATGGCTGAGATAGGTGAATGGGCACAGGAGTTTTTCCGCATTCCCGGAAGCGAATATCACAAATTGACCGCCGCATTTAATCCGGTATACTTTGACGCAGAAGAATGGGTATGCCTTGCCAAAAAAGCAGGTATGAAGTACCTCGTGTTCACTTCGAAACATCACGACGGCTTTGCAATGTATCATTCGAAAGCAAGCGCCTACAACGTGTTTGACGCCACACCGTTCAAACGCGACCCCGTTGCTGAGCTTGCCGCTGCGTGCAAAAAATACGGACTTAAACTTGGCCTTTATTATTCTCAGGATCTCGACTGGGAGCATCCTCACGGCGGCGGATACAAGCTGGGAAAAGTCTGGTGCGGCGACCGCGCCTATCTCACAAATAACTGGGATTATCCTGATGACAGCAAGAAAGACTATTCGATCTGCTTCAGGGAGAAGATCGTGCCTCAGGTCAAGGAGATCCTTACGCAGTACGGCGATCTTTTGCTTATCTGGTTCGACGTGCCGGTAACGCTTACTCCCGAACAGACCGACGAGTTATACAATATGGTCAAGTTCTACCAGCCGGACTGCCTCGTTAATTCCCGCATCGGGAACGGCTACGGCGATTACCGTTCCGCGGATGACAATGAGATCCCGGAGAGCAACGGCGGCGTGAGCCTCTATGAGTCTCCGTGCACGATCAACGATACGTGGGGCTACAAGTCGTTCGACAATAACTGGAAGTCCGCTGATACGATCATCGACCTTAAGAACACGCTTAATTCCAGAGGCATAAACTACCTCCTGAACGTTGGCCCCGACGCACTCGGAAGGATACCGGGTCCGAGCGTTAAAGTGCTCGAGGAAGTAGGAGCGAGGAGCTGAAAATATCTGCCGGGAGCGTTTCAAGTAAGCTTCAATTAAGCTTCAATTAAATAAAATATTTATTGACACCGGCGCTTCCGGTGTGTATAATTGCATACGTCGCTTGAAAAAGCGACAATGGTGGTTGTAGCTCAGTTGGTTAGAGTACCAGGTTGTGGCCCTGGGGGTCATGGGTTCGAGTCCCATTAATCACCTTTCGAAAATCGCCTTAACGGGCGATTTTTTGTTGCTGATACAGTTACTGCTATTTAGCTGCTTTTTTACCGGGGTGAGTAATATGTCAGATGAACTTAATTCAGAGAATTCAGAAATGATCTCCGAAACTGATCAGATCGCTTTAAAAGCGAAAAAACGCGAGAAAACGATCATCCGAACTTCTTTCGTAGGGATCGGGGCCAATGTTTTCCTAGCTGCTTTCAAGCTGTTTGTAGGGCTTATTTCGGCATCTATCGCCGTTATGCTTGACGCGGTCAATAACTTTACCGACGCTTTGTCGTCCGTCGTTACTATAATCGGCACCAAACTTGCCAACCGCAGACCGGATAAAAAGCACCCTATGGGGCACGGCAGGGCGGAGTATCTCAGCGCGCTGATCATTGCCGCAATCGTGCTTTACGCCGGTATCACGTCGCTGGTCGAATCTATTAAGAAGATAATCAACCCTTCTGCTGCGGATTATTCCGTGATCTCACTTGTGATAATCGCGGTTGCCGTCGTTGTTAAGATCCTGCTTGGCCTGTACGTCGGAAAGAAGGGGCGGGATACCGATTCGGATTCTTTGAAAGCATCGGGGAAAGACGCGCTGTTCGACGCGATATTGTCAGCATCGGTGCTCGCTTCCGCGCTTATATTCGTGCTCTTCCATATTTCGCTGGAAAGTTACGTAGGCATCCTTATTTCGGGATTCATTATTAAATCGGGCATAGAGATGCTTATAGAGACGCTTAATAAGATCCTTGGGGAAAGGGCAGATTCAGAACTTACCACAAAGATCAAGTCCCTCCTTAAAACGCTTCCGGAAGTGCACGGCGCGTATGACCTCGTAATTCACAGCTACGGCCCTGAGAAATTGCTCGCTTCCGTGCATCTTGAAGTGCCCGATTACCTTACCGCTACGCAGATCGATACTCTTGCGAGGCGCGCACAACTTCTCGTGATGCAGGAGACCGGAGTTATTTTGACCGCTGTGGGTATTTATTCGTACAATACTTCCAGCGGGGAAGCGGGCGTAATAAATGAAAAGATCAGGGAAAAGGTGCTTGCGCATGAATGGGCGCTCGAACTTCACGGACTTTACGTGGATGAGGAGACAAAATCCATTCGCTTCGACGTTGTCATGAGCTTCGATATACCGCATGACGAGGGTCTTAAGATTCTTTACGCCGAAATGAATGAACTGTATCCGGAATACAGATTCTTTATTGTCGCAGACGTGGATGCCTCCGACGTTGACGACGTCTCGGATGATCATGTCGCGGGCGGGGAGCCAGAAGCCTGAAGCCGAAGGCTGAGCGCCGTTTAAACGCAATTATTAATTATATAAGCAAATATAAGCAAACAAAAAGACGGGCGCTTTTGCACACCCGTCTTTTTATTATTGACCGGCCATATTGACCGGTACTTAGGTCATCTCGCGAGCTTCTCGATCACCGCGGTGAAATACTGTTGTCCGTAAACGTCTACGAATCTGTATACCGCATTAGCTCTTGAAACTTCAGGAAGCAGCACGTCCGTCACCTCAAGCTTACCGGAATAGATCATCTGGTCGCCAAACTTATAACTGTCTTTATAAACGCCGTCGTAAGTGTAATAATCGCACAGGAAATCGATCGTATCGCCCTCTTTAAGAGCGGGAATGTCAAATTCATCTGTCGGATCGATCGGGGCCATATCTACGTCTTTAGCGATGGCGAGCGTTTCAGAATCCGTATAAAGGTATCTGACGCCGTCAACGCTGCCTACGTTGTTCTTGAATACGATTATCAGTTCAGCGCGTTCGCCGTTGATCAGCACTGGTACACGTCCTCTGATGACCGTATCGTTTCCGTTTATTACGGTGTCAATGTAGTAGTAAGGCACGACCTGATTGTTTATCGCGAGCCATGCGCCGTCATATTCACCGACCAGGTAACCGTCCTTGAAATCAAAGATATTGTCGAGGCCGAGGTCAATATATCCTTCGCCGTCATCGTAAAATACGTTCAGTTCGACAGACTGCACGAGATCCCATTGATCGTCTTCAAGTCCGATGACCTTCGTCCCTTTATAATCGACCCACTTCTGAAGCTTCGTGGCATCCAGTATCCTGCCTTCAAGTATCTCTGACGCTTCCTTCGGGCTCAATGCTTCGAGGAATGAAGAATTTCCGCCGCTGAGTCCCGGGATAGATATGCCTGAAGATCCGCCCAGGAATCCGCCGAGCAGGGAGGAGATCATATCTGACGAAGAACCGGAGTTCGAAGAGCCGGTGAAGTTCCCGAGAATAGAACTGACAGGCGAGGAGCTTCCGCCGGAAGTGACCTGACCGGCTGTCTCCATGCTCGCAAACGATTTAATGCACTGCGTGTAATCGCTGTTCATACCGATCTGTCCGTACGCCGTAACCGCCGAATCGACGTTGCCGAGCTTGCTGTACGGGAAGTAGATCGAAAGACCGTACGAATTCGTCATAGAAGCAGAAGTACGGTTGTACTTGACAGCGCTCAGAACTGCCGCGGACAACGCTTTGCCCTCGGGAGTGCCGATATTGTCCGCAAGGTTAACGAGGTCGACCTGGTCGATCTTGTTTGACGAATACTCGCGCGTGCTGCTTCTCGCATCCGACACTTTGCTGAAATCGTTCGATTTAATAAGCGCGGTCGTGGTTTTGGAAAAATCGCTGAGCAGCGCGGGGACCGTATTCTGAAGTTCGGCGAGGTCAACGATCGACAGCGTCGTTTTTGCGCTCTGGTACTTTGAAGCGCAGAAATTCGTGAAGTCGTCAATGATATTTTTGCCGATCTCGAGCGTGCTCATAGAAGTGTTTGCGGCGAATTTCGTGAGCCAGTCGGTATAGAACCAGCCTGCACCCGGTTCAGTCTCTTCGGAGGCAATAAGATAGTCTGCGTAGGACGAGAGCATGAGTGCGTTCTCTGTCGTAGCCATAAGGCACGTATCGAATCCGATGAAATCAAAAGTCATACCTGCGTTCTTAAGCGCAGTATTTATCTTGGCCAGCGTCATACCGCCGCTCGACGGGAAGCGCTGATCGTATCCGTAGCCCGAAAGCGAACCGCCGCCGTGATCCCAGAAGATCAGCTCGTTTCTGTTGGCCGGGTAATTCGTCTTGCAGTATTTGATGAATTTAGTGAGCGAATCGGGGTTCGTCATCGAGGCGTTGCCGAAATCACTTTCGAGCCGCACGATGCCGCCGTTAGAGATCTTATAGACCTGGTTGGTGGAATTGCTTATCGCGGTAGTCTTCCAGCCCGTGCAGCCGCCAGTCATAACGATGACGTTGAGCTTATCCGAAAGGGTCGCTTTAGCCATTTCCGCGAGATCTGAAGAAGCCATTCCGTTCTTGGACTCCAGATCGGTACCGCACAGATAGACCATAATAGTTACCTGGTCTCTGCCGCCGCCCAGTATCTCTGTGTATTTAGCACGGGAACCGCTCGCAACTTTTGTATTCAGAGTTTTTCCGGAATTTGATTCTCTGTCCCATCCCGAAGAAACACCGACGTTTTGCAGCTCGTTCACGTACGAAGTATTGGTATTCGTAGGAAGAATAGAAGAGACGTTGCCGAGGCATCCGGCAAGATTTCCTAACTTTCCGAAAATGCCTGTTCCGCCCATTATAGCGACAATAGCAATAATAACGATCACAATGATTATCGTCTTGCCGTTCAGGATCGAACCGAGTCCTCCGCCGCTTCCGCCTCCGAAATTGAACAAGCCGCGGTTCCCGCCGTTGCCGGAATCACCCGAGCCTGAACCCCCGCCGCTTCTGCCGCTGTTTCCGCCGCGGCCCGAGTAACCGCCGGAATTACCGACAGGACCGGAACCGGTACCGGCACCGCGCTTATAGACTCCCGAACCCTGGCCTGAAATATTTCTTTGCCTGCCCGCAGGTCTGTTGTTATCTGCCATAGCAAAATCATCCCTTTCAGTGATTTATATACTGTTTTATCATATCAAGAATTATGTCTGTGCCGTCAACGTTCTCGGCCTTGTCCATTGCGGCAATATATTTTTCTCTGTTCTCGTAAACGTAAAGAATGCTTTCTTTGAGCGATTCGGGCGTTATCTTTTCTTCTTCGAGCACTTTGGCAAAGCCGCGCTCTTCAAAAGACTTCGCGTTAAGTATCTGATCGCCGCGGCTCGCCGTGAGAGGCAGCGGGATAAGCAGCATCGGCTTTTTCAACGCTAAAAATTCGTGGATCGCGTTCGCGCCTGCTCTTGACACCAGAATGTCACAAAGATTCAGGTAGTCGGGAAGGGGATCGGTCACAAATTCGAACTGCCTGTAGGAAGGATTAGAGATGAGCTCGGGATCTTCAGTCAGCTTGCCCTTTCCGCACAGATGGATAATATTGAACTTTTTAGTAAGGTCTTTGATGTTATCTCGGATAGCGCTGTTTATTGCCGCGGAACCGATGCTTCCGCCCATCACCAGAATGACCGGTTTTCCGTCAAAACCGAGCTCTGCGCGGGCTTTCCCGGCGTCACCGCTGAACAATTCGCGCCTTATAGGAGTGCCTGTATGGACACCTTTCCCGCCCGGGATCAGCGGCGCGGCGTCGGGGAAAGTAGTGCAAACGGCTGTGGCGTATTTTGCAGACATTTTGTTCGCCAGTCCCGGGGTAATATCGGATTCATGGCATATTACCGGGATCTTCTTTTTGCTGCAGGCGCGTACGACAGGTACAGAGACGTATCCTCCTTTAGAAAAAAGTACGTCAGGCCTGATCTTTTTTACCGCTTTTTTAGCATCGGACATACCCTTGATGACGCGGAAAAAATCTTTTACGTTTTCCCACGAGAAGTAGCGCCGGAGTTTCCCGGAATGGATACCGGTGTATGAAACGTAGGGCAGCGTACCAATGATCTGCTTTTCAATTCCTTCGAACGAGCCTATATAACTGATCTCTGCTTCGGGCAGCTGCTCGTGAAGTTTCTTGATCAGCGCTACGTTCGGCGTTACGTGACCGGCGGTACCTCCGCCTGTAAATAATACTTTTGCCATCTTTTTCCTCGATTTCAGAAATTTATCATTTGTTTATAACGTCAGTCGAGACGGTTGAGCCTGCGGCCGGCTTCGAATGCGGAAATATTCTTTGACACCGCCTCTATCAGTCTGACTCTTGCAGCCTGCGCCGCCCATGCAATGTGCGGTGTGACGATGCAATTTTTAGCGGTCAGCAGAGGATTGTCCTCAGCGGGCGGTTCGGTAGAAAGCACGTCGACTCCTGCGCCGCCAAGCTTCCCTGAGTTAAGCGCGTCAGAGACCGCCTGCTCGTCGAGCAGCGGCCCTCTCGCAGTATTGATGAGTATCGCGCCGGGCTTCATCATGGCGATCGCGTTTTCATCGATCAGGTTCTCCGTCTCTTCGGTGAGGGGAAGGTGAAGCGTTATGATATCAGATTTTTTAAAGAGTTCGTTTTTAGTTACGAATCTTGCGCCTTCGGGAAGAGTCTTTTCGCTGCGCGAATGGACAAGTACCTTCATATGGAATGCGCGGGCAATTTCGCAAACTCTGCTGCCGATCGCTCCGTACCCGAGTATTCCGAGGGTGGTGCCTGCAAGTTCTTTTATCGGGGCAACTGTGAACGAAAAATCGTCCGAATCCACCCATTCGCCTTCTTTAACCGCGCGGTCGTGAAGTGACGTGTGCTGGCAGAGCTCAAGTATAAATGCGAACGTAAGCTGCGCCACGTCCTCTGTGCTGTAGCCGGGCACGTTCGTAAGCGCAATATTTCTTGCCCTCAGAGCGTCGATATCTACGGCATTTGCTCCGGTGGAAAGCAGCCCGACGTATTTGCAGTTATCGTCGAGTTCCTCTATGATCTCCGATGTAAGGACTGCTTTATTTGTAATTATGATGTCTGCGCCTTTGACGCGCTTGAGTATGTCTTTCGGAGCGGTCCGGTCATATATTTCCGCGCGGCACACCCGGTAGAGCGGCTCCCATGATATATCTCCCTGGTTTGTAGTATGACCGTCGAGCACTACGGCTTTATTCGGTGTGTCGAATGCATAAACGGTAGTGTATTCAGCTTTTTCTCCGGCTTTCAGGACCGGCGATGGCCACTCGGGATGATTCGGGGAGTCGGGG
Source organism: Clostridia bacterium (assembly GCA_017963755.1). GTDB lineage: Bacteria > Bacillota > Clostridia > UBA1212 > UBA1255 > UBA1255. The sequence continues at coordinate 17,396 of JAGCTF010000019.1, forward strand.
TAGTATTCGGATTCGAAGCATATCGCACACCTGCGCCCGTAGATCTGTGCGAGCTTGCCCTTGAGACCGTCTTTAATATAGTTTCCGGAATAGACCTGAACAGCGGGAAGATCGGTACTCACACTCATTCGTATACCGGTAACGCTTCCGTAGAGTTCCGCGACGCGCCTTACTTCTTCTCCGTCCGTAAAATCTCTTAGCAGGAAAGCGTGATCGATACCGCATCCCGCCTGAAGGTTTACGTCGGTCTCTTCTTTCTTCAGAACGTTTGAAAGAAGCGTCCAGCGGCGCATATCCATTGCCCCTTTTACCGTCTGAGGCTGCCCGGAAGGAATGCAGTTTTCATCAACAGGTATGAATTTATCGGAGTAGAGCTTTATTTCATTGTCACCGATATATCCTCTGGAAGGCCCGTTCATATTGAAGTAAGAATGATTTGTCGGGTTAAAGAGCGTATCTTTATCCGAAACTCCCGTGTATTTCAGCGTGAGCCTGTTTTTATCGTCGAACTCATACGTGACGACGATATGCATATTTCCGGGATAACCCTGATCCATATCAGGGGAGTCCCACGTTAAAGTGATCGAATTATCACTTTCTTCAGTGAAAGTGCCTATGCGTTCGCTGAAACTGCCGTTTCCGCCGTGAAGATGATTTTCGCCGTTGTTCTTTTCAACGCTGTACACCGTTCCGTTAATTGCAAATTCACCGGAAGCGATGCGGTTCGCAAAGCGCCCTACAAAAGCGCCGTAGTAATCGCCCCGGTTTTTGATATATGGTGACAGACGGTCAAAACCGATCACCACGTCGACAAGCTTTCCGTTTCTGTCAGGTACTGCGATCGACCGAATGATCCCGCCGTAGTCAAGTATTTCGACGTATGCGCCGCCTTTATTAGTGATGCGGTAGCACGTGACGGTTTTTCCTTCTTTAGTGTAGTCGAATACTTTTTTGCTGAGCATACGGATCACTCCCTGAAATAGCAAATTTTATTATATTTATTATAGCACATTGACGGCGCGCGGGTCAATTAAGAATCGGGGGAAACGTTGCCGGAAAGCCGCTGAAAAAACGGCCGCGGGAGGCAATCAATTTAATTGACATCGGCCTGATTCGATGATAGAATACAAGGAACGCCGGAGTGTAGCGTAAAAAGAGCGTTTCCGGTGAAATTGACCCGCGCTGGCGGGCGTTTTTTGTGCATCAGATGCCGGAAAGAGGAATTTTTATGAAGATTATTTACAATAACGGACAGGTTGGCGAGATCGAGAACGCCGAGGAGGAGCTTCATATTCTCCGTCACAGCGCGGCGCATATTATGGCGCAGGCTATTAAAAGACTGTATCCCCAGGCGGATTTTGCGTACGGTCCGGCAAATGAGAAGGGTTTCTATTATGACGTCGATTTCGGCGATGCCAAGATCTCTGACGAGGATCTGCCGAGGATCGAAGAAGAGATGCGAAAGATAGTTAAAGAAAATCTGCCCATCAAGCCTTTCGTACTTCCGCGCGAAGAAGCGATCAAACTCATGCAGGAGCGCGGGGAAAAATACAAAGTAGAGCATATAGGCGACCTCGCTCCGGATGCTGTTATCAGTTTCTATCAGCAGGGCGAATATATAGATATGTGCGTAGGACCGCATCTCACGTACACCAAAGCGCTCAAGGCGTTCAAGCTGCTCGGACTTTCCGGCGCGTACTGGAAGAACGACAGCAATAACCGCATGCTTACGCGTATCAAAGGCACGGCATTCAAGACTGCCCAGGAACTCGAAGCATATATGGCCGAACTTAAAGAAGCCGAACTTCGCGATCACAGAAGGATCGGGCGCGAGATGAGCCTGTTCATGACGGACGATCTTGTCGGAAAGGGTCTTCCGATGTTCCTTCCGAAAGGATATATCGTATGGCAGGAGCTCGAAAACTATATTAAAGAAAAAGAGCGCGCACTTGGATATCAGCACGTGCTTACGCCGTGCGTCGGAACTGTTGACCTCTACAGGACCAGCGGCCACTGGGAGCATTATAAAAATAATATGTTCCCGGCAATGGAAGTGGAAGGCGAGTCTTTTGTTTTAAGACCGATGAACTGCCCGCATCATATGATGATCTACGCTAACCGTGCACATTCGTACAGAGACCTTCCCATAAGGATAGGCGAGATCGCGCACGACTTCAGATTCGAAGCGAGCGGCACTCTTAAAGGCATCGAGCGCGGCAGACATTTCTGCCAGAACGACGCGCACCTGTTCGTAACGCCTTCGCAGATAAAGGACGAAGTAAGTAAAGTCGTTGACCTGATCTTCGACGTATACAAAGATTTCGGCATCACAAATTACCGCTGCGTGCTTTCACTGCGCGATCCTGAAGATAAAGTAAAGTATCATCAGGATGACGAGATGTGGAATAAGGCGGAGAGCGCGCTTCGCGAAGTGCTTACGCAGCTCGGGATCGATTTCACAGAGGAGATAGGCGAGGCGGCGTTCTACGGACCGAAACTTGACGTAAACGTAAAACCCGCTATCGGCGCCGAGATCACGTTGTCCACGTGCCAGCTCGACTTCTGTCTGCCTGCAAAATTTGACCTCAAATATACCGACTCCGACGGTGAACGCAAGACGCCTGTTGTCCTTCACAGAGCTATACTCGGCTCGCTCGACAGATTCATGGCGTATATCATTGAAGAGACGAAAGGTAAGTTCCCGGTCTGGCTCGCTCCTACACAGGTTAAAGTGCTGCGCGTTTCCGAAAGATTCTCCGAGTACAGCGAAAAGGTGTACGACGCGCTCGTTGCTGCGGGCATCCGCGCCGAACTTGACGACCGCAACGAAAAGATAGGATATATGATAAGGGAGGCTCAGGTCGTTGACAGAGTGCCTTATATGATCATAATCGGACAGAAGGAAGTTGACGAGGGCAATATTTCGATCCGCCTTCGTGACAATACCGAAACCGTTACGATGAACATTGACGAGTTTATCGGGAAGGTACTGGGCGAGATCAAGAACCGCAAGTAAGCGGTCAATCAATTTCGATATTCCGTATCATTTTAATTATTGCCGCCCTGAATTCTTTCAGGGAAAGAGACTGCACATCATCGATCAGCATGATGTGCATTTCTTTTGCCCGCTCGCGCACCGGACCGAACGCAGGCTTGGAAGAAACGAGCACGGGGATCCCGTATTTTCCGCCGTAATGATCGGCCATCGTCCTGATCTCGTAAAGAAATTCCTTGGTGGCTTCTGTATTTTTGCAGCTTATAAAGAACGGAACGTACCCGTACATAAGAGTGACGTCGAGCTCGTTCGTAGGGTCGGAGCCGGACCTTGCTATTATACCGTCGCAGTCGAGCAGTACTTTCGTATAAACTTCTCTGAATAGTCCGGTGCTTGCCGCGGCTAACGCCGTATACATTTCGAGCGCCGTACCGGAAGAGATGTACAGGTCATCCGTACGGGCGGACGGATGAAGCGTATACCTGAGATAATTGGAAGAGATCTGGTAAGACTTCACTATTCCGCGTTTTTTCAGCCTCTGCATGATCCTTTCGGATGTGACGATCTCGTTCTCTTTTGAAAACTTGCGGCTTATCACGCCGTTTTCGTCAGGTTCCACGCCGTTAACGTACGATATGGAGCAGAATTTGTTCCAGTCCGCGGGCATATCTTTAAGCGCGTTCCAGACTCTTAAGATCTCGTAGCGTTTATTGTCCATGATCGAACTGAATTCGTCCGGCCAGCTGCCTATGACTGCGCCGCCGTAGAGCTTTATAATGTCGGAAAAGGGGAACGGGGCGGGGGGCGTAACGCCGGATCCTTCAGGCTCTTTCACGCCCATTGCCCACGTGAGAGTCCCTTTAAATACGTCCGATTTATGAGCTGAAAAATTGACCCCGTTCCGCTCTGAAAGGAAGCGCCCGAGGGCGGCAATGAATATCTCGTCTCCGCCGGTTATGTCAACGACGCACAGCTCTTCCGGATATTTGTCCGCAATTGCGGAAAACGCGTCGAACGCGGCGTCAATAGTTTTTTCGTTTGCTTCTTCGAATATGACTTCGACTCCTGTATGTCCGCTGATGATCCCTTTTATCACGGCACGCTTTTTCGGATCCGGATCCGAGTTCTTAAAGCATAGAAATATAAGAATATCGTAATGCCTGAGTTCGAGCGATATAATATTCTCAAGCGCGTCGCTGTCATATAATTCGATCAGAACTTTTTTCATCCTCTTAAAGACACCTTCCGGAATTATTTCTATTCAATACTGCCTGCCACTGCGTGTCTGGTTTACGAACAGGGCATATGCCTAAATAAAACCTCTCGCCCTGAACAGTTTCTCCATCGCTTTGTAAATAATCGCGGTTATATATGCATGAAGCGTGCAGACTATTATCTCTTCAGCCAGCCTCGGCAGCCAGTAGACGAGGAAGGGCGCCTTGATGCCGTACAGTTCGATCAGTATCTTGGAGTTTATCGTGGTGACAATGATCCCTGATATCAGCATACTGATCAGCAGCTTAAGGAAAATGTCGCGATCCGCTTTTCTGCCCTGTGAAGCAGACGGGGAGGAAACGATCGGATTCTCACCGCCGGCGGCAACAACTGAATTCTTAACTTCGTATTTCTTTTTTCTGGAAGCGGCAATGATAAAGTCGACAGCCAGTACAGACAGCCCGAGCAACCCTACGGCAGCTATGCCAAGGCCCGAAAGGTTTGCGTTCGTAGCGAATGCGGATCTGTACGACTTCGCTCCCTTGCTCGAAGTAAGCATTCCGACGAACTTCGTGGGCAGGCCGACGTCGTCTGTTTTAAGCTGCTCCACCATAACTTCTTTCTCCGGGATGAGAGCTTCACGGGCGATCAGACCGCGCATAAGACCGTCTTTGTTAAGCGAGATCGTGACCGACAGCCCGAATGCCAGAAAAACGCACATAATGGCCGCAAAAATCGATTTTCCGACCTTCGCCGTATTCTTTCCTGCTTTTTTGAGAAGCAGCCAAATCAGGCCTTTTAAGAAGCCTCCTACGAAGCCCATAAGTGTAAACAGGAAATTGTAATCTCCCGACGGCTTCATAAAGAAACCGAGCAGGTCGGTGAGCGCTGAAGTGATTCCTCCGTACAAAGGTCCGAACAGGATCGCCGGAAAAGCGGTGAAGATCCCTGCGAAGCCGAAGCGAAGTCCGTTTGAGCCCATCAAAGGAAGCGTAACTGAGAATTATTTTAGCGCAAGAGCGAATGCGAGCATCAGCGCGGTGATGACCATCTTCTCGGTGCGATTTTTAACGTCACTTTTACGCTCGGAACCGGCGGCGGAAGGATTTTTCATGATCAGCCGCAGCTGCATGATAAGGTTGATAAGCACGCAAAGCAGCAGGGCGTCAACAACGAATACGATCAAAGGTAACATTTTAAATCATCTCTCCGTTTTGAATTTGTCAGGAGAGCTCTGTCCCGCAAAACAGGATACGCGTTTCGCGGTATGCAGCGGATGAGATGTTCTTCGGCAATATTCATCGCCGTCCCGGGACTCTACTCCCATTCCCGGGTCCTGCAGCGCGGCAGGAACATCTGCTCTGACAACATACGAATGATACAACAAAGGGGAGTTTGTTGTCAATGAGGTTCATGCTGAAGTGAAAAGTTAACTTCTACTCCCAAAGCCTC
>JAGCTF010000113.1 GCA_017963755.1 Clostridia bacterium
AAGGCAGGCTCAACGAGATCGACTACAGCAAGATCACGAACTACGGTAAAATAAGAGATAATCTTAAAGTCACCACTTTCGATCCCGAAGCAAAATACACTGTGCCCTATATGTGGGGAACGCTCGGCATCATCTACAATAAAGAAAAGACCGGCGACGACGTTATCGACAGCTGGGACGATCTCTGGGATGAAAAGTACAAGGGCTCAATCATCATGCTCGACTCCATCCGCGATACGATGGCCATCGCCCTCATCAAAGAGTACGGACTTGACGCCATAAACTGCACCGAGACGGAAAAGATCGAAAAGGCCGGAAAACTGCTTGAAGAGCAGAAAAAACTTGTCGCCCTTTACGGAATGGACGATATCAAAGACCCGATGATTCGCGGCAATTACGCCCTCTGCGTGCATTATTCCGGCGACGCGTACGCTATAATGGACGAGAGCGAGCACGACCTCGGGTACGTTATCCCGAAAGAGGGGTCAAACAGATGGATCGACAGCATGGTCATCCCCACCTCTTCCAAGAACGTTGAAGGCGCTCACCTGTTCATCGATTTCATGTGCAGAACAGACATCGCCGTAAAGAACGCTGAGTATATCGGCTACTCGACGCCTCAGACTGAAGCGATGTCCGAACTGGGCGAAGGATATATCGACGATGAAGTTTACAACCCGACAGACGAACAGCTCGCCAACACCAAAGAGTTCATCGCCCTCGATTCGTCAGTTATGGAACAGTATAACAGAGTATGGGAAACTTTCCGCCTCACCGACGATGACGAGAAAGGTTCCGTTAACCTCACCTGGCTCTACGTACTTATCGCCGTTGCAGTAGTCGGAGTAATCGTATTCTTCGTGATCCGCAAGAAAAAGCGCGATAAACTCAGGTACGATGACTGAGTGCCAAGGTACTGACTGGATTTTAAAATGCCATTCGAATCATCCGGAACATCCGATAACTATTACAGCGAAAGCACCGGTCTCAGCAGCGAAAGCGGCAGAGGCGGTGCCTTTCGAGGTTTTGCGAAAATTGAGATAGACCGGGTGCTCGGAAGGCTCGACAGGCTGCTGGCGGCAAAGGATTATTCCGCCGCCGAGGCGCATTTGAAGTTCTGGCTGGGCGAGGCCGGCGCCGCCGGGGACAGGGCCGCCCGGCTTACGTTGCTGAATGAGCTTATGGGGTTTTACAGGCGGGGCGGCGACGGGACGGCGGCGCGGCAGTTTGCCGAGGCGGCGCTCGAAGAATACGGTTCGGACAATGAGTTTTGCGGTACCGTGTTCTTCGGTACCACATGCCTGAACGCCGCTACGGTTTTTAAGGCGTTCGGCGCGCCGGAGCGGGCGCTCGGTCTGTATGAGCGCTGTATGGAGATCTATCGCGCGCAGCTTGAGCCGGACGACGTGCGGTTCGGCGGCCTGTACAATAATATGGGGCTGGCGCTTCACGAGCTCGGGAGGTTTTCCGAGGCGAGGGAGGCGTTTGAGGCCGCGATCCGCGTGCAGGAGGACGGCGGGGCCGCGACGGCGCTTGACCGGGCAATTACTTACCTGAATCTTTGCGACCTTGCCGTGAGCATTGACGCTGCGGACGGAGAAGGTCGCGATCCCGTCGGTATTTCCGGCAGCGATCCAGGATATTCGGTGAGCGATAGTACAGCAGAAGAAATTGACCGGCTGATCGAAAAGGCTTACGGGCTTATTATTGACCCGGAAGTGCCTCGGAATCCGTATTACGCGTTCGTTTGCGAAAAATGTGCCCCTGTGTTCGGTTTTTACGGTTATTTTCTTTATAAAAATGAGCTTGCTGATGCGGCTAAGGCGCTCGATGCGCAGTTCGGTGCAAAATAGCGGCGCGGAGAGCTGCAGGAATAGATTGGAACGGTTATGAACGGATCGGAACTGTCTTTTAAATATTATGAATCGTTCGGTCTTCCGGAGTTTTCAACGAAATTTCCGGAGCTGTTTCCCCTGCTCTGCTTCGGGCTTGCGGGTGCGGGTTCGGAATGCTACGGCTTTGATGACGAGCTGTCGCAGGATCACGATTTTGAACCTGGTTTTTGTGTTTTTTATCCGGAGGACAAGCTTGATTCGAGGCAGGTTTTTGCGCTTGAGCGTGCGTACGCCAAGCTGCCTAAGGAGTTTTTGGGTTTTTCGCGGTCAATGATCGCGCCTTACGGCGGCGAGAAGCGCCGCGGTGTTATAGGTGTCAATGAATTTTTTTCGCGCTACGTTCCGGGCGGGGCCGTTCCTTCCGATCTGAACGGCTGGGCGGCGCTCAGCGATGAGCTTTTATGTGAGGCGCTTAACGGTGTCGTTTTTTCGGACAATTACGGTCTGTTTTCGGAGATACGCAGCGGTTTGCGGGACGTGCCGGACGATATTCGAAAAAAGCGCCTTTCCGGCCTGTTTTTCGGGCTTTCGCAGAGCGGGTGGTATAACGTCCCCAGAATGCTCAAAAGGGGCGATTTCGGGGCCGTAAGGCTGTTTTTGGCGGATTTCGTTATTGACGCCGCAAAATGCCTGTACGTTCTTAACGATCAGTTCTGCCCGTATAAAAAATGGCTGCTGCGCGGCCTTAAGTCATTGCCCGTGTGCGGGATCGCCGGTGAGCTCGAAGAACTTTTGAACGTTGACGTGAAGCGTACTGACGGTGCGATGAGCGGGCTTATCAGTTCTGTTACGAAAAGGCTTCTGGAGATGTGCTCGATCAAGTACGGTACCGTAAAGGCGGACAGCTCTTTCGGGGCTGAGCAATCTGATTCTGACGGTCTTCGTGCGCTTCAGAGCGCGGCTTTTTCGCTGAACGGTATGATCTCGGACAATAACCTTCGGAATTCTGATATTATGCTGCTGGTGTGATTTCGTTTGATTGGAAAGGAGCATAAACGGCTATGGTGAATGACAATAACTTTGACAATAATTCGGATAGATCGATCGCTTTTTGCGGGCTTAATTGCAGGAAATGCGATGCTTATATTGCGACTGTGAATGACGACCGGGCGCTTCGGGAAAAGACCGCGAGGCTATGGAGCGAACTGAATCAAGTGCTTATTACGCCTGAGCAGATAAACTGTGAGGGCTGCCGCGCGGAAGGCGCAAAAACCGTTTTCTGCTCCGAGCTTTGCGAAATACGTAAATGTGCTGTTGAGAAAGGTGTTGAGACCTGCGGTGCCTGTGCGTCAATGGAGTCATGTTCCCTGCTCGGAGCGATTCTGGCGAACAATGACGAAGCGAGGAGCAATCTTACCCGGAACGGCCGGGATTAATAGATTAGTTTATAATTGTTAATATGATTTTATAAATAAATTTTGATTTGGAGATGTCTTTATGAAAACATTGAAAGCCCTTCAGGTACTTGCGAAGATCGGAAAGATCATTAGCAAAATTGTATTTATCTGTTCTATCGTCGGATTCTGTCTGTGTGTCCTGGGTATCGTGAGCCTCGCGGCCGGCGGAACCATGCTTAAGATCGGCGGCGTTACTGTACGCGGTCTGATAGAGAACAATGCAGGAATTCCTCTTCCTGAATTGTACGCTTCGATGATCGTCGGGGTATTTATTTGCGCCGCAGAGGCAGTTCTCTCTAAATTTGCCGGAATCTATTTTAAAAATGAACTCGAAGCCGGTACTCCTTTTACGTTCGAAGGAGCAAAAGAATTAATGCGGCTTGGAATATTGGCCGTCGCGATCCCTCTGGGCACTGCTATCGTGTGCTCTATCATTATCGCCGTTATGAACGTATTCTTCCCCGGCGTGGATAAAATATCCGTAAACGGCTTTTCGTCAGTCGGTATTGGAATTATGATGATCGTGATGTCGCTCGTTTGCCGCCACGGAACTGAATTGAACAGTTCAGGCGCACAGGGCGGGAATGCAGAGTCCTGAAACAGCTTTACGCGTTCAGTCAGCTACAAAAATGTATGAATAAACGTCCTGTCCTCCGGATGTCATAAATACTTCCGTGTCAGGATATTTTTCTTGTATTGCCTTCTCGAGCATCTCGTTTTCGTAATCAGCCGTATCTTTTCCGGCAAAGCACGTTATGACGCTCCTGCTTTCGGACGATTCGAGCAGATGATCTGCGAGGAGCATCGCAGCGCTTACGACTTCGCGTTCCGAAGAAATGATCTTTTTTCCGACAAATCCGATGAAATCCCCTTCGTTTACGTGGATGCCGTCAAAGTTTCCGCTCTTTACAGCGGTAGATACGGCACCGGAACACGAGGAAGCGACTGCTTCGTTGACAGCTGCGATAATGCCGTCAATATCATTGTCATCGGGATATATTGCCGATAATCCTACGTACCCCTGGCCGAGATTCGAAGTCTCGATCACGTGTACCCGCGCATTGCTGTAAAGTTCGGCAGCTTGACGGGCGGAAAGGACTATATTTTTGTTGTTCGGAAATACGATTATATGCTCTGCGTTGACCTTTTCGAACGCGTTCAGGAAGTCCTGAGCCGAAGGATTCAGCGACTGGCCGCCGGCAACGAGTTCGTCGCATCCCATTGCCCTGAACGTCTCCGCAAACCCTTCTCCTGCGCATACTGCAACGGAGCCGAAGAATTTCTTCTCCGCAACGCCCTTTTCAAATTCCAGACCGGATCCATGCTCCGCACTTTCCTGCCCCGAAAAGCTGCTGTCCGGCTTAGGAGACAGAGCCGGATTATCCGAAGCAAGCTCGATAAGACCGGCGGGGGAATCATTGTCCGTATGTTCCAGCGTCATATTCTCTATTTTGATCTTCAGGAATTCGCCGAAATTATGCATATGATCCATCACTCGCTCGGGATGAAGCGTATGTACGTGAAGCTTCAGCAGCGAATCGCTCCTGAAATAAACGACTGAATCTCCGGATTCCGCCAGAAATTTTCTGATCGCATCGTCATCGAACGACGCTATGTCGGTTTTCGTATTCTGAAGTCTTACGAGCAGTTCGGTGCAGTAGCCGTAACTCATAACGTCATCAGCTGTAAAGAGGTCAACATTTACGTTATCAGCGTGCGTTCTGTATTCGGGTTCACTGTCAACCATATTCGCCTGAATACCGTAATGGATCTTCGTTTTCTCAACGTCCTCGTTAAGTGCTCGCGAAAAGCCAGCGGCAATGTAGTAGAGTCCCGCTCCGCCGCTGTCAATAACTCCCGCCTGCTTCAGTACGGGCAGTAATTCCGGCGTATGCATAAGAGAATTGCGCATGCCTGTCATAAGCTGACTGAACAGTTCTGAAAGCGGAGCATCGTCGGAAACGTTTTCTTCTGCGTAATCGGCGGATTCGCGCGCTACGGTCAATATAGTTCCTTCAGTGGGATTCAGCACGGCTGCGTAGGAGTGTTTCACTCCGCTTTTAAGGGCAACGACAAGTTTTTTTGCATCGGCCGAGTCGCTTCCGGACAATACGTCTGTGATTCCTTTGAAAAACTGAGAAAGTATCACGCCGGAATTGCCCCTAGCCTCTAAGAGCATGCCTTTGCTCGAAGTGATCACGGCATCAGGCAGCCCCTCGGTCTTGCACGCGCCTAAAGCCTTTACACCGCCGTTTATCGTGCGCCACATATTGTCCCCCGTATCGCCGTCAGGCACGGGAAACACGTTAAGGTCATTGACGTCTTTAATATGGATCTTAAGCTCGCACGCCGCGCACTTGAGCATCCATCCGTATATTTCACCGTTAAGTAGTTTTTCGCTCTTGTAATTCATTAAACTCAACCTCCAAAGCGGATGTCAGCGCTGCGTGCCCAGGAAGAACAGTGCGAGCGTACCCGGCCCGGAATGTGCCCCGATGACCGAACCCACGTAAGTGATGAGCTGAACTTTTACGCCATATCGCTCGGCAAGTATTCCGGCAAGCATCTGTGCGTCTTCAATGCAGTCTCCGTGAGAAATAAATACTGTTCCTCCGGCAGGATCGATGCTGAGTTCGCCGTATTTGTCCGCCATTTTAAGTATCGAATTTTTACGCCCTTTAACTTTCATCATAGGGATCAGATGGCCGGGATCATCCATGTGAAGTACAGGCTTGATACCGAGCACGCCTCCGAAGAAAGCAGCAGCAGCGCTTACTCTTCCTCCGCGCTTAAGGTAGACGAGATCGCTCACAGTAAACCAGTGGCAGAGATGGAATTTTTGTTCTTCGGCATACGCGAACGCTTCTTCCATAGTGGCACCTTCGCGTTTTTTCATCGCCGTAAGGTATACCAGCAGTCCCATTCCGGCTGAAGCGGAACGCGTATCCGAGATCATGATCTTCCTGTCCGGGTAAAGAGGTACCAGCTGCCCGGCAGCGACGACTGAATTATTGTACGTACTGCTGAGCCCGGATGAGAACGCAAGATAGAGAATGTCTTTTCCTGTATCAAGTATTTTTTTGAATTCTTCCTTAAAAGTTCCTATATCGATAGCAGACGTCTTGGACACTCTGCCGTTTCGCATTTCGTCATAAAATTTTTTCACCGGGTAAGTCAAATTCGTATATTCTTTTTCTGGTTCATCGTTAAAATAGTGCTTAAGGGAGCAAAATTCAACGCCCCATTCTTTTAAAAGTTCCGGCTCGATATCACATGAAAGATCTGTAAATAAAACATAAGAACTCATAATAACCTCCGCAAGACCGTCGGGCGGTCTTTTACAGGATTTAGTATAATTAATATAACTAAAATATTCAATAAACTGTTCAAAACGGCTTTTCTACCGAAAAAACGGCCGGTAGAGAACCGTTCTACCGGATGTAAACCGCCAGTAGAGTTAGAAATAATTGCCGGAAACTGCGGCAAAAATGCTTGATTTAAGGCCGTTTTAATGCTATACTAACTATACGGTGCGTTGAACCGCCCCGGGAACTGCCTTTTATTATTATTTGGAGCCGTTTGATCAAGATGGAAGAATATAAGCAAATAATATCGAACAATATATCACATCTGCGCCGTTCCAAAGGAATGACGCAGGCGGAACTTGCCGAAAAACTTAACTATACCGATAAGGCTATTTCTAAATGGGAACGCGGTGAATCTATTCCCGACGCTATTGTTTTAAAGCAGATCGCGGATATGTTCGGCGTTTCCGTCGATTATTTGTTTACCAAAGAACACCGCAGTTTCTTTTCAAAAACGGACGGCGGGATCAGCAGTTTGAGGAGGCGTATCTCGAACCGTAAATTTATTCTTGCGATCTTAGTAGTGCTGATCTGGCTTATCGCTACGACCGTTTTTGTTATACTGCATGCATCTGCCCCATCATTAAAGAATCTGATATGTTTCGTAGTCGCACTTCCTGCTACGTTCATTCTGTGGCTCGTACTGAATTCCATATGGTTCAAACGCAAAAAGAATTTCCTGATCATTTCCCTTCTGATGTGGTCTGTGCTGCTGGCGATCTGCATCATATTCCAGATGTTTAACGTCTCGGTCTGGTACATACTCATTCTTGGAATTCCAGGCCAGACTATAATCTATTTCTGGTCAAGGATCCATATTTTCGGGCGCCGCAAGAAGAAAAAAGATCCTCTTTCTGAAGAAAACGTCGAAGAATCGGCGCAGCAATCAGAGTCAGAGGATATTTGATTTTTTATTGTTTTTATCCGTTTATTTTGGATACGGCTATTTTTATACGGTTATTTTAAGCAAACGACTATCTTCTCGTTTTCCCTGCGGCAGATCTCGTAGTAAAGCTCTCCCTGATCTTGTTTTGCCGCTATATCAGCGCCGCTTATTCTGAAGCAGTAACTGAATCCGCAATGTTCGAGGCGGAAAAGTTTATTATTCTCATCGTATTCGAGCTTCTGCCCCGCTTCCGGTTTTCCCGGTCTGTATTCGATCCGGTCAATGCCACGGACTTCTATTCCTTCAGGTCTGAAAATAAGCTCAGCGGGCGTATCGGCTTGGATCGCGCGTTGTCCGGCGGCAAAGCTGACGCAAAGAGTATCGTCGCCGCTCTCGGAAACCGTAAAGCTATCTGCGTTGACAGCGTTCGAAATAACCATAGCAGATTCTGCACCCCCGCCGGACCACAGTCTATTGTCAACGACGGGCAGATCGTCATATCTCGCGTCCCATGTCAGGCAAGGTTCTTCCAGATAACGTTCCTTATATTCATCATTAAACATGTTAAGGTCCCGAAGATAGAGCCTGCCTTCCGGTTCAAGCACGAGCCCCGCCCTGTAATTCGGCGAATCATACCAGACAGCCTTAAGGCCGTTGTCCGTGCGATCCGAGAGCGCGGTCAATGCGTTGCAAGGAGTACTGCTGTACGCCGATTTGAATTGCCTGCCGGTCTCTCCTAACGTTTCGCACGAAACTTTCCCTTCCGCCGCCATTTTTGCGATCAATTCCGCCTGGAGTTCGTAGCCTTTACATATTGAAGGCCAGCCGAAGCTGTTTTCCTGCCCGGTCGTCGCATACGCATATGACAGACACGGAGAATTATAGTAAACGTCCATATACCATTCCATTATCCGCCTGTCTGAACCAGAAGTCCATACCGGCTCCATCGTATTGCAGCCCCAGACTCCCGTCGGATATTTGGCCTCGTCGTAACCGTAGATCGGATCGAGTCCGAGCATTCTGAACACGGGCGTGTCAATCTGATTTGCTTGGCAGGACGCCGGGCATAAAGCGTTTTTCCTTGACGGATAATATCCGCCGGTATAGTATCCTCCCCAGAGCGTATATGCATCTACCGCAAACTGTTCTCTGCATATGCACATCGCGTCAAGCCCGTACTTCCTGCTCATATACTCCATCGAGTATGCGTCCAGCAGCCACGACCCTGCCGTTTTCGGCAATGCTCCGAATATTTCTTTGAATTTGCGAAACGCCTCGTCGATCAGTTTTTCACGCTGCTCACAAGTATATGCCGGTAAGAATCCGGGATTCACGTACCAGTCCCAGTCGTACCCGGGCCTTCCGCGCCACTCTATCCCGACCGCCTCAGTAAGGGGCCGGTTCATCTCAAACCACAGGCCAAGTTCCAAGTCCGGCGCACCGTCTCTGAAAACGGACACCATATCATCTCTCAAAAGCGCGTCATACTGCAGCAGCACAGTGCTTTTAAGCCCGTACTTTCTGTTCACTTTCAGCTCCTCGATCACCGGAAGGACAAGGTCTTTTTCCGGTTCTCTGGGTTCCACGCCCCTGACAAAATTCACAAGATTGATTATTTTTTTATTCATTTTTTCCTCCCGGGCAATACTGCTTCCCTGTTCAGTATCCGTCTGACCGAAGTTCAGGATATGGCGGGTCCTCCGGCTCTGTCAACATGGATTTTAGCATATGGGCTAGTAACTATCAAGAACGAACCGGATGATGACACGAATTTCGGGTCTTATGCGATTCCCGGGATCGGTTCGCGCGATGTTAATGCGGCAGTATCATTGGCGCGGGTGCCGCTTCGCAGCGGAAAATGGGTGCAGAACACCGCCTGAATCCCTGTTCTTAAAAATTCTTTAAAACCGCCCTCATTTAAGAACCTGAAACAGTTCGACAATTAAAGCAGGACAAGAAAGCCGGTTATGTATCAACAGCAAGTCATTACGAAATTGGGACTAGAGCCTGTTTAAATAATAAAGTGACAAACCCGCCCGGATATGTTAAAATTAGAATAGAATACCGGACAGCAAACCGGCGCGGGCGCAAGACGTCCCGGACCCGTCCGGACAAAAAATCTTTCAGGAGTTAATGACGATGGACAACGAAATTCTCGAACTTTTGGATAAAGACAGCGAACTCAGCGCAAAAGACATTGCCGTCATGCTCGGCATAACGGAAGCGGAAGTAGAGCAGAAGCTCGAGCACTTCAAAGCTGAAGGCATAATTGTCGGAAAAAAAGTGATGATAAACTGGCGCAAGACGTCCAAAGAACTTGTCACCGCACTCATAGAACTGAAAGTCACGCCGCAGTTCGGGCGCGGATTCGACCAGATCGCCGAACGCTTCTATCAGTACGACCAGGTAAAAAGCGTATACCTGATGTCCGGAACGTACGACCTTGCCCTCCAGATCGAAGGCAAAAACCTGAACGAAGTCGCATTGTTCGTGGCCGAAAAACTTGCCCCGATGGAAGCGGTCGTAAGTACAGCCACACACTTCGTGCTCAAAAAATACAAAGAAGACGGTATAATGTTTGAAAACAAACAGACCGATGACAGACAGGTGATGCTGTTTTGACAGAATTCAGACCGGAAACACGATTAAACGACGTCCTCACCTCCCTGCCGCCTTCAGGCATACGGAGGCTGTTCGATATTGCCTCAACGATGGAAGGCGTCATTTCGCTCGGAATAGGCGAACCTGACTTTATTACGCCGTGGCACATAAGGAACGCCGGGATTCGCTCGCTCGAAAAAGGCCGTACCCAGTATACGGCGAACTCCGGGCTTAAGGAACTGCGCCGCGAGGCGGCCGTATATATGAAACGGCGCTTCGGACTCGATTATACCGAAAAGAACGTACTTATCACCGTCGGAGGATCGGAAGCGATCGACCTTTCGATGCGCGCGTTTATAAAGCCGGGGGACGAGGTAATTGTCCCCCAGCCCAGCTTCGTATGCTACGGACCGTTAGCTCGCCTGTGCGGCGCGACGCCCGTTTACATCGACCTGAAAGAAGAAGACGGATTTAAATTAACTGCGAAAGCCCTGAAGGCCGCGATCACCGAAAAAACCAAACTGCTCGTGCTGCCGTTCCCGAACAACCCGACCGGCTCCATACTTACGCGCAAAGAGCTCGAAGAGATCGCAGACGTACTGAAAGGCACGGACGTCGTCGTTATTTCAGACTAAAAATACGCAGAACTGACGTACACCGAAGAAAGGCACACGTCGATCGCGGCGATCCCGGGCATGAAAGAACGCACGGTGATCGTCAGCGGCTTTTCCAAAGCGTACGCAATGACCGGGTGGCGCCTCGGATACGCCATGGCTCCGGAGCCCGTATGCGCCGCGCTTACGAAGCTTCACCAGTACGCGATAATGTGCGCCCCCACCGCGAGCCAGTACGCCGCGATCGAAGCGCTCTCACAGGGAGACGGCGACATAGAGGAAATGCGCCGCGAATACAATTACAGGCGGAGGCTCATAGTAAAAGGCTTCAACGACCTCGGACTCAGATGCACCGAACCCGAAGGCGCTTTTTACTGCTTCCCTAACATCTCTTCGACCGGCCTTTCGTCTGACGAATTCTGCGAAAAGCTGCTCTCGACGGAGAAGATCGCGCTCGTCCCGGGCAATGCTTTCGGCGCCTCCGGGGAGGGTTTCGTTCGCGCTTCTTACGCGTATTCCGCAGATCACATAAAAAAGGCGCTGGATGGCGTCAAACGCTTCTTAGACCGGTTATAAGGAACGGGATGCGAAGCAGAACTTCAGCCGGATCCCGGCCCGATTTTAACCGGAAAAAGCATGATCTTAAACGGATCGCAGCCGGATCCTGACCAAGTTAAAGCAGGATCTTTACGGATCTAAAAAAATAAACAAAAGAACATCAGGAGTGAGCGTTTATGAAATGGATATGGCTCGTAAACAGCGACGAAAACACGCCCAACACGTACGGAGATTTCACCGACAGCTTCACCGTAAGATTTGAATGCGCATCCCCCGGGACCGCACCTTTGGACGCACGCCGGGACGCCGGCAAAAAAAACGCAGGCGATGCGGACAATGACGTTGCCGCCTTCTTCCCCGGCGACCGGATGATGATACGCATCAGCGCAGACTCGCAGTACGCACTCTGGGTCAACAGCGTTTTCGTTTCCACCGGCCAGTTCGCCGACTTCCCCGACGCGAAAGTATACGACGAAATAAACATTTCCGACTACCTTCGCGAAGGCGAAAACACGCTCAGATTTCTCATCTACTACCAGGGCACTTCCTCGTCAACGTACCTCCACGGCGAACCAGGCTTCTGCTACGTAGTTTATAACGGCGCAAAGGTCCTCGCGGAAAGCTCCGCCGCCACCCTCGGCAGACTTAACCCCGCTTACCGCTCCGGAAATATGGAAATGGTCACCGGCCAGCTCGGCTACTCGTTCGAATACAACGCACAGGCGCTCCAGGTGCTCCGGCCGTACTTCCCCGCCGTCGAATCCAGAATGGCCCTGTATTTCGCAGAATACCCCCTAAAACCGCGCGAACGCACGAGGGTGCCTCTCTATCCGCGCCCGATACAAAAATTGATCGTAGGGCCTCCTGCGCGCGCTAAAATCGTTACTCAGGGGCTGTTCCGTATAATGAGCGACGAAAACGACGCTCTCACAGCGCAGAAGATCCAGCACGCCTCTCTCAGCCAGAGGTACACACACGAAATAACCGACAGCGGATACACCGCCGATCTGACGTTCGGAGGAGTTCAGACGGACGCGGAAACGACGCCTTTCCATTTCAGATATCCGGCCACGAAACCTTACCACGGGATATACGCACTCGTTGACCTCGGCCGCGAAAGCGCAGGATATTTCCATATCGACATTGACGCACCGGCCGGCACTAAAGTTTACATAGGTTACGGAGAACATCTGATCGACCTGCGCGTAAGATCATTCGTTGGCGGCAGATGCTTCTCGGGCCTTTACACGTGCAGCGGCGGAAGACAGCAGTTTACGCATTATTCGAAGCGGATGGGGCTGCGTTACGTGCAGATATTCGTCACTTCTTTCGATTTCAAGCTCTACTATGCCGGAATACTCAATACCGACTACCCGCTCACTGACGTATGCCGCTTCAGCTCGTCCGACTCGCTCCATAATAAGATATATCAGGTAAGCCTAGATACGCTAAGGCTCTGCATGCACGAACATTACGAAGATTGTCCGTGGCGCGAGCAGGCGCTCTATTCGATGGATTCGAGGAACCAGATGCTGGCGGGCTACTATTCTTTCGGCGAGTACGATTTCCCGAAAGCGAGCCTCAGACTGCTTTCACATTCTCTCAGGCCCGACGGGCAGCTTGAGCTTTGCGCTCCTGCAAAAGTATCCGTCTGGATCCCGTGCTTCTCTCTTATGTGGATCGTCGAACTTTACGAATACGTACTGTATTCCGGAGATTACCTGTTCGCCGCCGAAGTTTTCCCGACAGTTGAGAAGATAATTCACACGTTCTGGCTGCATTCGCGCGGCACCGACAGGCTCGGGCCGTTTACCACTCCGGGCGCGTGGAATTTCTACGAATGGTCCGATCTGATGGACAATTCCGCGATGCCCGGTATCAGGAAGTCAGGCGAGGACAATTCCGACGCTCCCCTCACCCTGTTCTACGCTCTGGCGCTCGACGCGGCGGCAAAACTTTCGGCGTGGCTCATCAGACATCACGAGCAGGATGACGAGCACGATTACAGGCGTCAATTCTCATGGTACGAGATGCTCCACAAATCTGTCGTCTCAGCGTTCCACGATACATTCTGGAACAGCGAGCGCGACGCTTACGCCACGTATATCGTCAACGGCAGCAAAGTACATTACAGCGAACTTACGCACGCCCTTGCCCTTTACGCCGGAGCTGTTCCGGCCGCATACGTTGACCGAGTCGCCGAAATATTGACAGGCAAACGCGGCCCGATACTTTTAGAATACGATAAAGAGGCAGATTCGATCGTCCCTGGCAGCCCAAAAAGGTTCGTGCCCGTCACGCTCAGCCATTCGATTTTCAAATATGAGGCGCTTCTGGGACTCGGAAGCAGATACGCAACGTACGTTTTCGATGAAGTTGCCGAAAAATGGGGCTATATGCTTTATAACGGGGCAACGTCTTTCTGGGAGCACATCGACGGTGCCTGGGCTTTCGGCGATGCGGGCAGCCTGTGTCACGGCTGGTCGGCGATCCCCGTCATTCTTTACGGCAAATACGTGCTCGGAATTACCCCCGTAAGGCCCGGTTTCGCGGATTTCGATTTCAAGCCGCTGGAAACGCCGCTGATAAGGGCAAAAGGCCAGATGCCTCTGCCCGGCGGCGAGGCCGTCTCGGTCAATATCGGTCCCGGCGTGAACAGCAAGTCGACGGTGCATAAGAGGAGAACAGGCAACTAGTAACTGGCAGCTGGCAAATGGCAAATGGCAAGTGGCAAGTGGCAAGTTGAAAGTGGCAAGTGATAAGTTGCAAGTTGCAAAACTCTTAACTCTGAACTCTGAACCCTTAACTCTGAACTCAATATCGTGCAATCATTCGGTTCGCGCTCGATGCTAGTTACTAACTGCTCGTTGCTAGTTACTAACTGCCAGTTGTCTGACCTCTTCCCACTTCAGGCCGCAGTTTTCCTTGCCGAAGTGGCCGTAGTTTGACGTCAGCGCGTAAATAGGCTTGCGAAGATCGAGATAATCTATGATCGCGCCGGGACGAAGATCGAAAGTATCAAGTATCGCGCGCTCGATCGAATCCACACTTACCTTTTCAGTACCGAACGTATCGATCCTGACAGAAACGGGATGCGCGACGCCGATCGCGTACGCTATCTGCACTTCCACCCTGTCAACAAGGCCGCTGCCCCCGACACTCTTGGCAATATGCCTCGCCATATAGCAGGCCGAACGGTCAACTTTCGTATGATCCTTACCGGAGAAACTCCCGCCGCCGTGCCTGCCCATACCGCCGTACGTATCAACGATAAGTTTCCGCCCGGTAAGGCCGGAATCGCCGCACGGACCGCCGATAACGAAGCGCCCGGTAGGATTAATAAAGAATTTTGTATTGTCATCGATCAGTTCAGACGGTATCGCGTCGCGGATCACGTACTTCTCGATATCGGAACGTAATTGACCGACGTCGACCTCCTCGCTGTGCTGGCTCGAAACGACCACCGCATCGATGCGAAGAGGCTTGTTTGCCCCGTCGTACTCGACGGAAACCTGCGCCTTACCGTCAGGTCTGAGATACGGAAGTATCCCCTGCTTGCGGACTTCGGTAAGCCTGCGCGTAAGCTTGTGCGCAAGGCTGATCGGTAGCGGCATCAGCTCCGGAGTTTCATTGCACGCGTAGCCGAACATCATACCCTGGTCGCCTGCGCCGAGCTGGAGGCTCGCTTCGGTATGGTCGCGGGTCTCGAGGGCAACGTCTACGCCCATAGCTATGTCGGGCGACTGCCTGTTGAGGCAGTTGATCACGGCGCACGTATCGGCGTCGAAGCCCATTTCGGAACTCGTATATCCTATATCACGCACAGTGTCGCGGACAATTTTTGTATAATCTACCACCGCTTTGGTGGTTATCTCGCCGAATATCATTATCTGGCCGGTCGCGGCGGTAACTTCGCACGCCACGCGGGATCCGGGATCCTGCTCGATCAGCGCGTCAAGTATCCTGTCGGCGATCGCGTCGCATATTTTATCGGGATGGCCTTCTGTCACAGATTCAGACGTAAAAATATTTCTTTTCATGATTCAAATTAGTCCTTCGTAAAAATTACTCTTCCCGGCGTCTCCACCCTCAGAATGTCTATGATCGTGCGCGTTGACGTATAAACTTCGCACCACGCCGTTTTCCAATCTTATATTCTGCCACAAATCTTACGAATTGGCAAGCTTTGTGACGATCTCTCTGACCTGTGCCCCGTCGATGCCGCCGCGCAGGTATTCTGAGTAATGCATTCTGAGCAGTATCCTGTCTTCTTCAGACAGCTTATCGACAGTTGAATAGCCCTGATAGAATATACTGTTTTCGTATCTGTACGAGTCATTCATAAGACCCGTTGCCTGCGCAGTTTCCTCGACCAGCGTATGTTTTACGTCAGCTTCGGACGAATCCTCCTCGCGCACGATGTAGATATTGCCCTTAAAGATCTCTCCGCTGCTGTTATACCACGATATGCGCGCAAATCCGTACGCCTGATCCTTTCCGGCTCCGATCTCATCCCTCAGTTCTTCCGCGCTGACAAATTTGAGCGTGAGCGAGGCGTTTTCTGCATCGTCCGTAAATACGATTCCGGGAAATCCTTCGATCGCGTTCAGGCGGTCAATATATTTTGTGTAAAAATCCTTGTATTTTCCGTATTCAGTCGATGCGGCAACGTAAAGTTTAATCGTTTCCTTCCATTTATGCACTTTCCCGTCGGCATCGCCGTATTCGGAGCCGAGAGCAACGTCTTCATAGTAATCAAGCAGTTTTTCCGCCTGCTTCCAGAACTGTTTTTCCGCTTCCGTCAGCTCCGGAAACGGGCTGAGTTCAGGTGCTTCGGAAGGCGTTGCGAGTTCGCTTCCCGTCGCGCCGCCTGCATTCTCTGCCGTAGCTGCCGGGCGCAAAATATCTTCAATGATCCCGCACCCGGACGCCTGCAGAAGCACCAGAACAGACAGAAAAACGGCGCAAAGCCGCATAATGATGCATTTTCGCGCCGATTTAAAATTATTCATCATTTAAAATCCTCGACCGTGAACTTAACGATGGCATTGACAAGTTTATCCTGATATTCTGGCGTGCTCAGGTTCACGTCCTCTTCAGGGTTGCTCATAAAGCCGCATTCGATGATGAACGTGGTGTGGTCGCGCCAGTTTATACCTGTATACGAATCGCTCTTATTGACGCTGCGTTTTTTCGCGCCGGTACCGGCAGCCAGTTTGTCGAGCAGTTTCTGCCCCAGCTCAGCCTCGTTCTTGGAACGCGCAGCGTACTCGGAAGTATTGTCGCCCTCGCCCCTTACGTAAAGTTCGATCCCGGAAACAGATTGATTGTCCGAACCGTTGCAGTGGATATTGAACGTCAGCACGCAGTTCTTTTCATTTGCCATAAGCGCCCGGTCCCGGTTCGAAAGCCGGGAGGAATTGTCCGTGCGGCTCATAACGACCGTCGCGCCTTTTGCCTCAAGCGCGTCGCGGAGTTTCAAAGCGATCTCAAGATTCACCTGATATTCCGGCTTTTTCGTGCTTACACCCGAAGTGCCCGAAGTAGCCTTCGCTTTCATAACGGTATTATTGACCTTGGAATTAGCGTCTGGTCCCCACGGAGCACAGGCTTCTTTTTCACAGATACCGGTATCCTGGTGGCCGGCGTCAACGCATATGACGAGTCCAGCGAGCGGTTGTGTCGGGTCGACAACGGGGGTCGGACCGGCGTGGCCGTCCGTTTGCGTATCACCTCCCGGAACGGGAGTAACCGAAGGCCCGCCGGTGCGGTCAACGGCCGGATCGCCGCTTTCTTTAATATCCACGGAGATAGGCGTGATGACAACGTCTTCCGAGCCGGGCTTCACGGTCAGCGAGGGAGCGGCGGGGCCTCCGCCGCATCCGCTCATTACCGCGGCGCACAATCCAAGTAATATCAGCAATACTAAACCGCGCCTGATCTTCATTAAAAATACCTCGCTACTTTATCTCATGACCTCAAACGTGTATTTTCCGCACGCAAGGTCGATCTTCAGTTTGGAACCGTCCCTCTCGAAATCCGAAACGGGGCTCACTGTGCCGTTGCACGTGATCGTGCCCGCATTTTCGTCAAACACAGGCAGATAGAGCGTCGCGTACGCACCCTGCGGGATAGAAACGTTGTACACGAAAGCATCACTTTCCATTGACCACGAAGCGGCGATCTCGCCGGCGACGGAATTGTAATGTCCTTTCACCCACGTGATGTGCTCCTGCCCTTCGGGCATCTCTTCCGCAGTTCTGGTGTCCGGAGTAGGTCTTAAAATGATGTGGCGGAAGCCGGGATCGTCCTCGTCGTTATCGATGCCGAGCATGTACTTGTACATCCATTCCTGAACGGAGCCGTAGGCGTAGTGGTTGAAAGAGTTCATACCCACGTCGCCGAAACCTTTTTCAAGCGTGTACGAATTCCAGCGCTCCCAGATCGTCGTCGCACCCTGATAGACGCTGTAAAGCCAGGAAGGATTGCCCTTCTGGAGCAGCAGCGAGTACGCGAGATTGTCCATGCCGAATTCGCTGAGAGACACGTTAAGAATACCAGTACCGACGAAACCGGTGCTGAGTTTATAGCCGTTGTCAACGATCTTTTTCGCCAGGATGCGTTTTGCTTCTTCTACGTACGAATCCGGAACAAGTCCGTACCTGAGCCCGAGCAGATAAGCGGTCTGCGAAGTCTCGGTAAGTTTTCCGCGCTTGAAGTACATTTTCTTGAAATAGCGTCTGATCCGCTCGTAAAGTTTGCGGTACGAAGCGGCTTTGCGGGTCTTTCCGAGCAGTGCGGAAAGTTTCTCCATAATAAGAGCGTCGTACGCGTAGTAGCAGATGCAGATATAACGCTTATCGGTCGGTTCGTACGCCAGCCAGTCGCCGTAGCCGGGGTTGGGGCCGTTCAGACCGAAATTCGAAAGATAATTCATATATTTTACGAGCGAAGGATAAGTATCTTTAACGATCTTAACGTCGCCGTACATCCTGTACATCGTATAGGCGGCAATGACCGGCGCGTCTCCCCACGCCGCGTTGCCCTCGCCTACGACGCGCACTCTCGGCACTACGTCGGAGAAAGCTCCGGCTTCGCTCTGGCTGTCTGCGGCGTCAACGAGCCATTTGCGGAAGAAGTCGAGCACGTTGGCGTTGTAAGCGGCGGTGCCGCAGAATATCTGCGTGTCTCCCGTCCAGCCGAGTCTTTCGTCGCGCTGCGGGCAGTCGGTCGGGACGGTAAGGTAATTTCCTCTCTGGCCCCAGAGAATGTTGGAAATGAGTTTGTTAACGTCTTTCGAAGAGGTCTCGATCGAGCCGGTCTCGACGTTATCGGATCCTACGACGTCCGCTTTGAGCGCCTTGATCTCGACGTCTGCGTCTGCGGTGAGTTCGATATATCTGAAGCCGTAGAACGTGAACATCGGATGGTACGATTCGTCTCCCGCGCCGCTTAAAATATATGTTCCGCGCGCTTTCGCACTGCGGTAGTTAGCCGTGTAAACGGAGCCCTCGGGACCGTCGTTGCCCCTGCTCTTAAGGCCGGAGTCGTTGAGCATTTCGGCGTACCTTGTGGTGATGCGGGTGCCTTTCTTTCCGGAAACGGTGAAATTGACCCAGCCTACCATATTCTGACCCATGTCGTATATGAACTTTTCGCCTTTTTTAAGCGTCACAGCGCCTGGCTTTTTAACGGTCGCGCTGACGATTATTTTACCGAAATCCGTCCCGTCAGAAGTATCGACGTCGGTGTAGCGCGTAAGTTTTACAGGCTTCATCGTTATGCGTCTGATCCTTACCGGAGGCGCGACGTTCCTGGTGACGATGCCGTTAAAATTCTCATATTTCTGGACTTTTTCCCAGCCCTGCGTTCTCTTTCCGGGAAGTGACAATTCTTCGAATGACGTTCTTGCAGCGTCGTACACTTCGCCGTCCCAGATGTCTGCGGCAATTACCGGTCCGGTGATCTTTGCGTCCCAGTCGGTGTCAGTAGTGATCGTCTGCTTCGTGCCGTCTTCATATTCGAGCTCGAGCACCGCGTTGAATGCGACTTTGTGCGTTCCGTACGTGTTGAAAGAAATCCTGCCCTGATACCAGCCGTTCGAGACCGGTGCGATCAGGCAGTTTACACCGTCTTCGGAAAGGAACGGCGTAAGGTTGTATGTATAGAAAAGTGTGCGTTTATGGAAGTCAGTCCAGCCCGGCTTGAGTTCGTCGTATTTATAGCCGTTTCCGCTCTTTTTACCTACGCGCTTTCCGTTCATAAAAAGTTCGAAGCAGCCAAGCGCCGTTGCGTATACGGTGCATTTTACGGGCTTTTTAGCGGCGGTCCCGAATTTCTTCCGGAATACCGGAAGTCCGTTTCCTACGTCGATATCGCTGTACCTGTCCCACGGCTTCTCTCCGGACCACGCGTTAGCGATCTCGGCCTTCTCTTTCTCGCACTGGTTATCATTCAGCGCGATCCAGGTGCTGTTTAAAAATCTTCTGTCAGACTTCTGAATCAAAACAAATCACTCCTATCTGTTTTTATATGGTTAAGTATATCCAAAGCGCTCTTTGAAATCAATTCTTTTTTGCGTTTTTTATCACGTATTTTGAAGGAGCCTCCCGGAAGGACAGGCGTCATAATGCCGAAATTCGCCCCCATAGGCTGAAAATCCGCCCCGCCGTAGCCGGCAGCATAAGCTCCCAGAGCACCGACCTGCGTTCCTGCGCCGGGGATGAAAGGCCTGAGGCCGTTCAGAATGCAATATGCGTTGATGCCGGCAATAAGTCCTGATGAAGCCGATTCGATGTAGCCTTCGACGCCCGTGATCTGTCCCGCGAAAAATACCGGCACGTGACCTTCCTCTCCCGGGATGCTTTTCTTCAGCATGTACGTCTCGTCAAGCAGTCCCGGAGATCTTATGTACGTGTTTTTATGCATTACGCCGTACCGCGCATATTCGGCGTTCTCCAGCCCCGGGATCATTCCGAAAACGCGCTTCTGCTCCCCGAATTTAAGTCTCGTCTGGAACCCGACTATATTGTAAAGCGTATCCGCGCTGTCGTCGCGCCTGAGCTGTACAACGGCATAATAGCGCTCATTCGTGCCCGGTCTCGTGATACCTACGGGCTTCATAGGGCCGTATCTCAAAGTATCGAAACCGCGCCTGGCCATGACTTCTACAGGCATACAGCCTTCGTATACGCAGTCATTGTCGAAATCCTTGACCTCGGCGCACTGCGCGTTGATCAGTTCGTTATAGAACGCGGCGTATTCACCTTCAGTCATCGGGCAGTTGATATAATCCGAATCGCCTTTGCCGTACCTTGATGCGTAAAATGCCTTGCCGAAATCGACGCTTTCTTTATAAACCACCGGCGCTGCGGCATCAAAAAAGCTGAGAGAATCCTCTCCCAGCTTGTTTTTAATATCATTTGAAAGTGCCTCGTCTGTAAGAGGCCCGGTCGCGATGATCACCGCCTGCGCGTCCGGCAGCGATGTGATTTCGTCAATGCTTTCCACCGTCCTGCTCAGTATTTCCACTTGCGGTTCATTCTGAAGCCATTGGGTCACAAGTCCGGCGAATATTTCGCGGTCAACGGCCAGCGCTCCCCCGGCCGGGACGGTGCTTTCATCGGCGCATCTGAGCACAAGTGAATTCAGGACCCGCATCTCCTCCTTAAGGAGGCCTGAAGCGGTATTAACGTCCGATGATTTGAACGAATTACTGCACACCAGCTCGCACAGCTTTTCGCTCACGTGAGCCGGTGAATACTTTTCCGGTTTCATGTCGATCAGCTTAACGCGCACGTTTCTCGCAGCGAGCTGATACGCCGCTTCACAACCCGCAAATCCGCCGCCGACGATATAAACAGCCATTACGTTTCATCCTTCTTCTTTTTGCCGTAAGACTTATAATCGCATTCTTTATTGCTGCACGTTACGAACCGCCTGCCTGCCTTGCTGAATGCATACTCAAGGTGTTTTCCGCACTTCGGGCACTTTTCGCCGGTCGGTACGTTCCAGGATATAAATTTGCATTCGGGATAACCGCTGCAGCCTATGTATTTTTTACCCGCCTTGCTCTTATGGTAAACGAGAGGCTTCCCGCAGTCGGGGCAGTTCACGCCTACGTTCTCGGTGATGTTCTTGGTATTTTTACATTCCGGATAGCCGGGGCAGGCCAGAAATCTTCCGAATCTTCCCTGCTTATAAACCATCAGTCTGCCGCACTTTTCGCATTTGACGTCGCTCACTTCGTCAGGCACTTTCATACGGTCGGTCTCCTCGATCGCATTCTTGAGTTCCTTTGAAAAGCCGTCGTAGAAGTCGCTTATAACTCCGGTCCACTGTTTCTCGCCCTGCGCTATCTTATCGAGTTCTTCCTCGATACCGGCCGTAAACGAAACGTCGACAATATTCGGAAACGCGCCGTTAAGGTATTTGTTCACCGTCTTTCCGAGTTCGGTGGGGACAAGCAGTTTTTTCTCTCTTACGACGTAATCGCGCGTGAATACTACCGAAATGATCTGCGCATACGTACTCGGCCTTCCTACGCCGTATTCAGTAAGCGTTTTTATAAGCGAAGCTTCAGTATATCTGCTGGGGGGCTGTGTGAATTTCTGCTCGGGCGTCACACGCTCGAGGTCAAGTTTTTCGCCTTCCGAAAGCGGCGGCAATTTAACGTTTTCTTCGCTCTCCGTATCCTGGCGTTCTTCGTAGAGTTTCGTAAATCCGGGGAAAACGGGCACCGAACCGCTTGCTTTGAAGAGGCTGTTTCCGGCGGTGATATCCACGTTGCACACTTCGAATACAGCGTCCGCCATCTGGCTCGCTATGAAGCGGTCATATATGAGCTTGTAAAGTCTGTACTGATCGTTCGTCAGCTTCGACTTGATCTTTTCTGGCGTAAAATCGATATGCGTCGGGCGGATCGCTTCATGCGCGTCCTGCGCCGCGTTCTTATTTTTGTACACGCGTTTGAATCCGGGCACGTATTTGTCCCCGTACACTTCTTTAATATGTGCGACAGCGGCAGCCTGCGCTTCGTCCGAAATACGCGTAGAGTCTGTCCTTATATACGTTACAAGACCCGTGCCGCCGGAAGCATCGACGGAAACGCCTTCATACAGCGACTGAACTACGGACATTGTCTTGGCAGACGGAAAATTGAGGCGCCTTGACGCTTCCTGCTGAAGCGTACTCGTAATAAACGGAGGCGCGGGAGACTTCTTCTTTTTAGTTGTCTTAACCGACTTGACTTCAAAAACAGCGTTCCTGACGTCTTCGAGGACTTTGTCCGCCGCTTCTTTATTTGCAATATTCTTTTTCTTTCCGTCAAGCCCGCCGTAATATCTCGCCTTGAATCTGTCCGAATCTTTTTTAGGATCCGTCTGCTTTGAAAGCTCTGCCTCGATGCTCCAGTACTCTTTCGGAACGAACGCTTCGATCTCGGCTTCCCTGTCGCATATCAGCCTGAGCACGACCGACTGCACGCGGCCTGCGCTAAGGCCTTTCTTAACCTTGCGCCACAGCACCGGGCTTATCTGATACCCGACCAGGCGGTCAAGCACTCTTCTCGCCTGATACGCATCCACCAGGTTCAGGTCAACTGCCCTGGGTTCTTTTACGGATTCCTGCACGACGTTCTTCGTGATCTCGTGGAAAGTAACGCGGCACACGGATGCGTTGTCGATTCCGAGCAGGTATTCAAGGTGCCAGGCGATCGCTTCTCCCTCGCGGTCAGGGTCCGTCGCGATCAGCACTTTCTTCGCAGCCGCAGCGTCATCTTTAAGCATCTTGATAATATCCGCCTTGCCGCGGATGTTAACGTACTGCGGCGCGAATCCGCCGTCAATATCTATAGCAAGCTTCGTCGCCGGGAGATCGCGCAGATGTCCCACGCACGCGTCAACTTTATATTTGCTTCCAAGAAAGCGTCCTATGTTCTTCGCTTTGGAAGGAGATTCTACAATTACAAGATAATCAGCCATCGATCACAACTCCAATATTAATTTGACTTTTTTATAATACACTTCAAAGTTCAAGGTGTAAAGAAGATTTTAAACGCGATTTTAAATGCCCACGCTTCTGAACTCATAACTCATAACTCTTAACTCGCCCTGAACATCCCCATCGTCACATTCTTTATGAGTCCCCTTACTTCCAGAAGAGTCAAAGCCGCGGCGACTTCGCTTATATCTATCTGTACCGAAGCGGCGATCTCGTCTGCGGTCGAAGCGCCGTGCAGGATCGCATTATAGACAGCGTTCTGCGGATAAGGCAGCCCCGCCGCGGAGCCGTTTCCGGGCTTTCTCTTGACTGCATTTTCATCTATGATACCGAGTTCTTCGAGGATGATCCCGACGTCGAGCGCACAGACCGCACCCTGACGGATAAGTTCGTTGGCCCCGTACGCCATAGGATTTCTCACGTCGCCCGGAATCGCAAAAACGATCCTGTCAGCCTCGAGCGCTCTGTCAGCGGTTATCAGCGCACCGCTCTTTTTAGCCGCTTCGACTACTATCACAGCATCACTGAGGCCGGCAATAATTCTGTTGCGCGCAGGAAAGAGCTGCTTGCACGGAGCGGTCCCGGGAGGAGATTCGGACATGACACAGCCGCCGGACCGGATGATCCGGTTATACATATTCCTGTGTTCGGGCGGATAGATAACGTCGGCCCCGGAAGCCAGGACCGCGGTTGTCCTGCCTCCGGCTTTAAGGGCCCCTGTGTGGGCGGCACCGTCGCAGCCGCGGGCAAGGCCGGAAACGATATTGACGCCTCTTTTTGAAAGCTCGTACGAAAAAGATTCGGCGTTCGCCTCTCCCGAAACCGAGCAATGCCTTGACCCTACGACCGCAACAGATATGCCGCCTTCGCTGAAATCCTCTTCATTTATTTCACCGTAATAATACAGCACCAGCGGGCAGGCGGAAGGCAGATTCCGGAGCTTGTAAGGATAATTTCCGTCGTTCAGAGTAACGGTCTTCATCCCTCGCTCCGCCGCCTTATTGCTTATGTCGGCCGCCTGCGCGGCAAGGCCCGGATCGGCAAAAGCGGTCAATACATTTTCGTAAGCACGTATCGACTCGGGTTTCCTGCCCGCAAGGAAAGCGTTGTAAATTCCCTCCGCGGAGCCGTATTCCTTTAAAAGCAGGCTGTATATAAGATAATTCGGTTTCCCGAGCAGGCTGAGCCATATCATCACCGAAGTGCCGTTGATTTCACGCAGCATTTTCAGCAGCACCTCCTTCTCCGAACAGGCGCCGGTCGATCATCCTGTACTGCACCGCTTCGGCCATATCGCCCTCAGTCACCTTTGCGTGACCGTTCAGATCCGCAATCGTACCCGCGAGCGCCTTAAGCTTATTATATGCTCTGATACTTAGCGAAAGATATTCCGCAGAGCGCATAAGCAGTCTTTCCGAGCCGCTTTCAAATTCCAGCACGTTATTTAGTTCGTCACTCCCGAGGCGCGAATAAGTATGCGCTTTAAACCCTTTAAAAGCAATTTTTTCACGCTGAAGCGCGCGCACAGCACATACTCTGTTCCTGATCATCTCCGCCGGTTCGGAATCGTCGGACCTGATCTCGGCATAACCGGGCGTTTTAACCGGAATATGGATATCGATCCTGTCAAGCACAGGCCTGGATATTTTTTCGAGAGTATGATTTATCATTTTAGGCGTACAGGTACATTTCTCGGGTCCTTCAAGGAGATTCCCGCACCTGCATGGATTCATCGCGCATATGAGCAAAAAATCCGAAGGAAGCTTCTCGATATGACCAACTCTTGAAACGGTCACCTCTCCGAGATCCATCGGCTGCCTTAGCGAATCGATCACGGCGCGGTCAATTTCAGTCGCTTCGTCGAGAAACAGTACGCCTCTGTGCGAAAGCGATATTTCGCCGGGGACAACAGGTCTGCCGCCCCCTATCAGTGCCGTTTTAGTTACCCCGGTATGCACTTCACGGAAAGGAGGTTCGCGAATCACCGGATGCTCTTCATTGATAAGCCCGCAGAGGCTGTACATAGAAGTGACGTCGTACACGTCCTGTTTCTCAAGTGGAGGCATGATCGAACGAATGCTGTGGGCAAGCATCGTCTTCCCGCTGCCTACTGCGCCGAGCATAAGCAGATTGTGTTTTCCCGCGGCGGCAATTTCAACGGCCCTCTTGGCCGTTTTATGGCCTTTTATCTCCGCGATGGAAAGAAACCCGTCCTGAGCGCAAAAATCGCTCAGCGAGCCGTTTAACGGCATTTTTTCGCGTTTTGAGATGACAGCCAGATCGTCCAGGCGTGATATGGGCCAGATCCGCAGCCCATCGAGGCATAAAACCTCATTAACGTTGCCTTCCGGGATAACAACGTCATTGATCCCGTTCTTCTGTGCAAACACGCACATTGAAAATACGCCCGCGACGTTTTTTACCATTCCGTCTAAAGACAGTTCGCCGATCAGCGCAAAATTATTGAATGCCTCCGCGTCGATAATACCCGACGCTGACATAAGACCCGCCGCTATCGCGACGTCAAATCCCGTTCCTTCTTTTCTGAAATCCGAAGGAGCCAGATTTACGGTTATCCTCCCTTTCGGGAGTTCAAAGCCGCTGTTTTTTATCGCAGCGCATACCCTGTTTTTGGATTCTTTTACCGATGCTCCCGCGAGTCCGATTATACTGAACTCACGGATGCCGGGCGTGATAAATGTTTCTACAGAAGTCAGCATACCAGTGACTCCGCTCAAACAGACCGAATTAAATCGAGTGATCATTTTCCGAACCTCCGGCAATTAGTCAGCCATGTGTCGGCTGCAGGGTCGAAGATACCACTCCGGTGCCGCAGAAAGCAAATATTTCCGGAGTATTTCTCCGGAAATATCTGGTAATATTTTTTGCGCTTTATTTTCGTGTATTTCCGGAACAGTTCCGGAGTTTTCCGAAGTTTTCCGGACATTTCCGGAGTTCTCCGGGCTTTTCCGGCCTTCAGCGGCCTTTTCCCTCGATCATGTTTTTAAGTTCATCCATGAAAGAATCGACGTCTTTAAACTGTTTATATACTGACGCGAAGCGGACGTACGCCACCTCGTCGAGCGCTTTAAGTCTGGTCATAATAAGTTCGCCTATTTCATGCGAACTAACCTCGCGTTTCATCGAATTGAGAAGCTGCTGTTCGACCTCAACTGCGATCTTTTCTGCCTGTTCGAGAGATACGGGCCGTTTGGCGCATGCCTTCATTATGCACATCGTGATCTTATCGCGGTCAAACAGCTGGCGGCTGCCGTCTTTCTTTACGACCATCAGCTGCATATCTTCGATTTTTTCATAAGTCGTGAATCTTGAACCGCATTTAAGACATTCGCGGCGTCTTCTGACCGCAGAAAAATCATCAGCGGGCCTTGAATCGATTACTTTGTCTTCAGTGTGTGAGCAATATGGGCATCTCATTTCGATCTCTCCGTAACTTTGGCGCAAAACAGGCCGGAATCATACAATTTCAAGTAAAGTCGCATAGCCATCTGCCTGCTTTACTATATTATATCTAAAATTATCCGGAAAATCAAGTGAGGGTTTTATATTGGATCTGTTCTCTTCGAGCCGGTCAAGAATGAATTCCGGGCCTCTTCCGAAGCGGTCAACGGCGCACAGAAAATATTTCCCGTTATTTCCCGCGCGGGAAAACGCGAAAATATTGTCGCCCGCGTCAATAAACGATATTGACCCGCCCGTCAGCGCTTCTTCGGAGCGCCTTAATTCCGAAAGCCCGGAAAACCATGCGCACGTATCGCCTCCCGCCCTGCTCCAGTCAAAAAACCGTCTATTGTCCGGATCGGTGCCGCCTTCCATACAGATTTCGTCGCCGTAATAGATAAGCGGTACTCCCGGGAAACAGAACTGTACGAGAGAATATGCTTTAAGCAGCCCGGAGGCAAGGCGGACGTCTCCGCGCGTTATCCGCTTCAGGTACGTAAATAGGCGCTCAACGTCGTGGGTACCGGTCATATTGACGAGCGAATAATACACTTCGGGAGGATAATGGATCGAATCTTCCCGGAACAGTCCGGAGATCTGCCCGGCGCTCATGCTGCCTTCAAGAAATTTAAGAAGTCTTTCGCGAAAAGGATAGTTCGTCTGGGAGTGAAGTTCGCGTTTGGTAAAATATGAACGGTGTATGCCGTAGCTCACCTTATCCGTACCGTCTTCCCAGACTTCTCCGAAAACGGCGGCGTCAGGCTTTTCTTCCGTCGCGGCTTTCATAAGCGCTTCTAAGAATTCATCCGGAAGTTCGTCCGCTACGTCCAGCCTCCAGCCCGACGCACCGGCTCTCAGCCACCTGCGCACTATACTGTCTCTGCCCGTCACGGTATATTCAAGATAAGAAGGTTCCAGTTCTTTGACGCACGGCAGATCGGCGACGTCCCACCAGCATACGTACGTTCCGTCATTCCTGAAAGTATACCAGCCCGCGTAAGGTGCCTCGCCCCTCTGCGCAGCCTCAAAATACCTGCTCCTTCGTCCCGTGTGGCTGAACACGCCGTCAAGAATAAGGCGCATATTTCGCGAGTTCATTGCCTGCACAAGTTCTGAAAAAGCAGCGTCGCCGCCCAGAAGACCGTCAATATGTTCGTAATCGCCCGTGTCGTATCTGTGATTTGACGCCGCTTCAAATACGGGATTAAGGTACACCGTATCGGCGCCCAGACTTTCAACGTAAGAAAGATTGTCCTCGATACCCTTAAGATTACCGCCGTAGAAATCCCAGCGCACGACTTCGCCATCCGCATCCTTAAGATACTCAGGTTTATCGTTTACCGACGCGTACGTAAATGAGTTTTCCTTAGGCACGACGCGCGGATCTTCGGAAACAGCGAAACGGTCCGGAAAGATCTGGTATATCACGGCGTTTTTGAACCATCCGGGCGCTTTGAGCCCCGGCTCGTACACCGTGATGCGGTCAATATTTCCGGTCATTTCTTCCCCGCACCTGAGGCCGTAAAAATATACGCCCGGCGCGGACAATACGTCTTCCCCTATCCTGAAGCCGTACGCAGAGCCGCACTCAGGCGCGCCTTCAACGGATATCTCCGACACTTCTTCCCTGAATTTACGCGTCAACGTTAATGAAAGCCGGGCCGGATCCGCGCATTCTTCAACACGGAAGCGCAGAAAAACCGCGGTACCGGTCGCGACCGCCCCGCCCGGGCACCTGTATTCAGAAGAAGCCGGATCGTGAAAAACTCTCATCTGTGAGTCACGTTCCAGATATCATCGGCGTACGCAGCGATAGTATTATCGCTCGAAAACCTTCCCGATTTCGCGATATTCATTGCACACATACGGTCAAATCTGGCCTTGTCCCTGAATATAGCGTCGATTTTATCGCGCGCACTCACGTACGAAGCAAAATCCTTAAGCACAAAATACGGATCATTGTCCCTGATGAGATGATCGAGCACAGGCACGAATTCATTCTTTCCCGCGAATCCGAAGTAACCGTCGCGTACCTGGTCAATTATCTTCGCGAGCCTGGAATCGCTTCTTATCTGAGCCGAAGAATCGTATCCGCCGTGCTGCTCTATGCCAATAACTTCATCGGATGTCATTCCGAAGAGAATGATATTATCGTCGCCTACCGCCTCGAGTATCTCCACGTTCGCCCCGTCCAGCGTCGCGAGCGTAACAGCGCCGTTCATCATGAATTTCATATTACCGGTTCCTGACGCTTCCTTGGACGCGGTCGATATCTGCTCGGAAATATCTCCCGCGGGGATCAGTTTCTCCGCAAGGCTCACGTCGTAATTCGGAAGGAAAACGACTTTCAGTATTCCGCCTATCGAAGTATCCGAATTGATCCTGTCCGCGACGGTACAAATAAGCTTTATCGTGTTTTTAGCAAGCCCGTACCCCGGAAACGCTTTGGCCGAGAAAATGACTGTACGCGGGCACATATCTCCCGCTTCGCCTTCCTTGATCCGGCGGTACATATCCATCACACCGAAAATGTTAAGCAACTGGCGCTTATACATGTGAAGCCTTTTCACCTGCACGTCGAATATCGATTCGGGGTCAACGGCGATCTCGGTCGTTTTCTTTATATAATCCGCCATGCGGACTTTGTTCGCGCGCTTTATCACAGCGGCATCTTTTGCGAATCCGCTGTCAATATATTTTTCGAGTTCTGTAAGTTTGTTCGGTTCCGTGCGCCACTCGGGACCGATCACCGAATCGATCAGCACGGCGAGCTCCGGATTTGCCCCGATCAGCCAGCGCCTGTGAGTTATGCCGTTCGTCTTGTTATTGAATTTTCCCGGATAAAACTCGCTGAAATCTTTCAGTTCTTTGTTCTTAAGAATATCCGAATGCAGGCGGGCAACGCCGTTCACGCTGTGGCTTCCGACGATCGCAAGGTGCGCCATCTTTACCGTCCCGTCGGCAATTATTGACATTTTTGAGATGCGGTCGAAACCGTACCCTTTAGTCTGCGAAAGTGCGGCAACGAAGCGTCTGTTTATTTCCTCCGTGATCATATAGATCCTCGGGAGCAGCTTCTTGAACATATCGAGATTCCACTTCTCGAGCGCCTCCGCAAGTATCGTATGATTCGTATAACCGAACGTCGCAGTAGTAATCGTCCACGCCTCGTCCCACGAAAGCCCGTGCTCATCTATGAGCAGACGCATAAGTTCAGGTATTGCCAGCGCCGGATGCGTATCGTTGATCTGAACGGCGTTATAGCGGTGAAACTCTCTGATATCTCCGCCGCCTTTCAAATATCTTCCGAGTATGTCCTGAAGTCCGGCGCTCGTGAAGAAATACTCCTGCTTGAGTCTTAGAAGCTTTCCTCGCGGAGTAGAATCGTCCGGATAGAGAACGTTGGAAATGGAATGCGCCGTCGTTATATTCTCCACTGCCCTGTCGTAGTCGCCTTTACTGAATTCGCGGAAGTCAAATCCCGAGTTCTCTGTTTCGGCGCTCCAGAGGCGAAGCGTATTTACACGGTTCGAACTGTATCCGGGCACGGGAATATCGTACGGAACGGCCAGCACAGGTTCGTAGTCTGTAAGCTCAACGTACAGTCTGCCGTCCAGGCCCCAGTTCATATTAACGTTTCCGCCGAATTTGACGATGCGCGCGTCTTCCGCTTTACGGATCTCCCAGACGTTCGGTATCTTCAGCCAGTTGTCCGGCGTCTCGACCTGGTAGCCGTTCTCTATGAGCTGGCGGAAAAGGCCGTACCTGTAGCGTATGCCGATACCGGTTCCTGCGATGTCGAGCGAAGCCATCGAGTCGATGAAGCAGGCGGCAAGTCTTCCGAGTCCCCCGTTTCCGAGTCCGGCGTCAGGCTCCTCTTCTTCGAGCACGGGCAATTCCATTCCGAGTTCTTCGAGTCCTTCGCGTACCAGATCCCTTATCCCCAGGTTAATGAGTGCGGAGTCAAGCAGGCGGCCGATAAGGAATTCCATCGAGAAGTAATAGATATGCTTCTTTTTCTCGGAACTGTCCTTCATTTCGGTATACAGCCAGTCCGGAGCCATATAATCTCTTATAAGCGAACCGAGTGCCAGATATTTTTCTTCCAGCGAAGCTTCTTCGAAGCGTTCTCTGAACATAGTTACGATCTTGTTTTTATAGTCACGGATAAAAGTATCCTTATTAAGCAACATAATGCCTCCATATCGTTGCGGAAAATAGTAGGATTCAGGCTGAGCGCCGGATCAGATGCCGGGGTACAGTATACGGGCGGGTGCTTTAAATACGGCCGTCAGATGGCCAGCTCGTTATATACGGCAATATATTTATCGGACTGCGTCTTCCAGTCGATGCGCGTATTCATCGCCTTTATGACAAGACTATCCCAGATCTCTTTGTTTTCATAACATTTGAGCGCGGTTTTTAAGGTGTAAAGCATCTCGTGCGCGTTAAAGTTAGCAAACGAAAAGCCGTTGCCCTCTCCCGTATATTTGTTGTACGGGTTCACAGTATCTTTTAAACCGCCCGTTTCGCGTACTACCGGGATCGTGCCGTAGCGCATCGCGATGATCTGCGAAAGGCCGCAGGGTTCGAACATTGACGGCATCAGGAACAGATCTGCTCCCGCGTAAATGCGCGAAGCCAGAGCGCTGTCGAAACGTGTGCACGCTGCGATCTTTCCGGGGTATGCGGAACCGTAATATTCGAAGAAATCCATATAATCTCTTTCGCCGGTCCCGAGTATCACGAACTGAATATTGTTTTTAAGAATATCTTCCATGACGCGCGTAACGAGGTCAAGCCCTTTTTCTTTTACCATTCGCGTGACCATCGCTATCATCGGCACGTTCCTGTTCTGCGGAAGCCCGAGCTCTTTTTGGAGGGCAAGTTTGTTCTCGACCTTCTTTTCTCTCGTGTCAACGTCGTAGTTCAGGAACAGATTTTTATCGGTTTCAGGGCTGTTATGCGCGTAGTCGATGCCGTTCGTGATCCCGAGGAGTTTGAACGATTTTGCGGCTAAAAGTCCGTCGAGACCCTCGCCGTAATACGGAGTGGTTATTTCCTTCGCGTAAGTTTCGGAAACGGTCACGATCTTATCTGCGAAAACGATACCGGCCTTCATAAACGATATGCCGTCGCGGAATTTTAGTTTTTCGTCATTATAATAGCCGTAATTAAGGCCAAGAAGATCCTCAAGTACTGAAGGCGCGTACACGCCCTGATATTTAAGATTATGGATCGTGAATACCGCCGCAGCTCTCTTAAACTCGGGCCGCTCATAATAAACGTCTCTGAGATAGACCGGTATGATCCCGGTCTGCCAGTCGTTGCAATGGATAATATCCGGATAGAAATCGTTCATATGGACAACGGATTCCATCACGGCTCTGCAGAAATACGCGAATCTCTCACCGTCATCGTAGAAACCGTAGCAGCCGGGGCGTTTGAAATAGTATTCGTTGTCAATAAAATATACAGGTATATCTTTGTACAGGAGGTACTGAAGTCCGCAGTACTGATTACGCCAGCCTACCGTCACGCCGAACGTCGACAGCGGTATCATTTTCGATTTATACTCTTCAGGTATATCGCCATATTTAGGTGTTATGATCCTTACGTCTACTCCCGCCGCTTTCAAAGCGCAGGGCAGCTCGAACGAAACGTCGGCAAGTCCTCCGGTTTTGCTAAAAGGCTTTACTTCGGTGGTTACAAACAATACTTTCATTACAAATGTTCCTTTCATGCCCGGAAAGGCATATTCCACGCAATTCAGTTATGCGCGTCATAGCGGAACCGTACTCCGGACTGAAAGCGCTCCGCAGATGCGGCAGGCATTCATATTCTATCTGAGCAGGTTCTTTTTCTCAATTACGAGAGGGAAAAATTCGTTCCCTCTCAGTTCCGTATTTTCGTCTATATCCACGTTTTTGTCAATAATAACATGGGACAATCTCGCATTTTTATGTATGCGCACGTTCTGCAGTATGATGCTGTTCTCCACGACCGCGCCTTCTTCGATGTCAACGTATCTCCCGAGCACCGAGTCTTTTACCTTCCCTTTTATGACGCACCCGTCTGCGATCAGTGAATTTGACGTACTGCAGCCTTTAACGTACAGCGTCGGAGGCTCGTCCTTTATCTTCGTGAATATAGGTCGTTCGGCGGATCTGAAGAGGTCGTTGCTTACGTCGATGTCGAGCATATCCATATTGCTCTTAAAGTATGAAGACACCGTATTGATGCATGAAACGTATCCGTCAAATTTATACGTATTGAAGCGTAGATTTCCGATCTGGTCGAATATAAGATTATAAAAATTCGTAAGAGAAGTGAGAGAAGTGCTCTTATATACGAAATCAGTCAGTTTATCCTTCGTCATAAGGAAAATTTCCATGCACACGTCCGCCTCCGGACCGACGCCTATGTTCTTTCCCGCGCCGCGCAGATCTCCGGTCTCAGGATCTATATCCAGCGTAAAGCAGTTTGAAAATTCCTTGTCGGCATTCTTCGTGTGCGTGTAGACTACGATTATATCCGCGCCTGATGCTTCGTGCGCTTCGATGACGTCACTGATATCCATATTGCAGATCATATACGATGAGCACAGTATAACTTCAGTGCTTTTGCTTCTGTATATGTATTCCATATTGTTTTTTATCAGTTTGGAATCGGTATACATCAGGTTGCAAAGGCCGTGGTTGAACAGGAAAAGGCCGTCGTTTTTTCTGCCCAGATCCCACGGTTTTCCGGTCCCGAGGTGGTCGGCAAGCGAGCGGGAGTTGCTGTCTGAAAAGATACCCACGTTCCCTATCCCTGCGTTTACGAGATTTGAAAGCATGAAATCTATTACTCTGTACCTGCTTCCGATGGGTATGGAGGCAATGGGGCGGTTCGTTGTGAGCGCTCTGATGTCGTTTTCGCTTTCGGCCAGGTTAAGTATTGCCATATAATCTTTCATCTCAGGCACCTCATTTCATAAATCCGCCGCCGGACAGGACACGGCCTTCTTCTATGACCGCGATCTCCCTGCCGTCGCCTACGGCGTTGCTCGCTTTAACCGTCACGCCTTCGAGCAGAATGCTTTTATTGACTATAACGTTTTCTTCGATCGTGCAGCCTTCCATAACGATGGAGTCTACGACGCGGCTGTTCGCCCCTATCGTAACTCCCGGGAAGATGACGGAATGATCCACCTCTCCCATGATCACGCAGCCTTCGGAGATGAGGCTGTCTTTGAGGATCGCGTCGGGTCCGATATATTGAGAAGGTATCGATCCGGTAACAGTATATAGTTTCCAGTCGTTCTGGAACAGTTTAACGTCGTTGTCCGCCTTCAGAAGGTCCATGTTCGCCTCCCAGTAGCTTTCGACCGTTCCGACGTCTTTCCAGTAGCCGTCAAATCTGTACGCGATCATTTTTTCACCCGCACCGAGCATGGCGGGGATAATATTTTTCCCGAAATCATTGTCCGAATTTTCGTCGAGAGCGTCTGCTTTCAGATACTTTTTTAGGTCTGCATACGTGAAAATGTAAATACCCATAGACGCCAGCGTACTTTTGGGTTCTTTCGGCTTTTCTTCAAAGCTGGTTATCCTGCCCGTCCCGTCGGTATTCATTATTCCGAAACGCGACGCTTCCTCGAGCGGCACGTCTATCACCGCGATCGTGGCTTTAGCTCCCGCGGCTGTATGTGCGTCAAGCATTTTTCTGTAGTCCATTTTGTAGATATGGTCGCCGGACAATATCAATACGTACGTGGGATTGAACTGGTCAAGGAACGTAATGTTCTGATACACTGCGTTCGCGGTACCGCGGTACCAGTCGCCTCCCGCCTCGCTCATATACGGCGGCAATATCGTAACGCCTCCGTGAACGCGGTCAAGATCCCAGGGCGTGCCTATTCCGATGTGCGTCGATAACTGCTGCGGCTTGTACTGGGTCAATATTCCCACAGTGTCTATGCCCGAGTTCGAGCAGTTACTCAGCGCAAAATCGATTATGCGGTATTTTCCGCCGAAGCGTACGGCAGGCTTCGCCGTTTTCTTCGTCATTGCCCCAAGCCGGCTTCCCTGGCCTCCCGCAAGGATCAGCGCAACCATATTCTTATGGATCATTGTCCGGTCACTCCCTCAAAACTGATTATAAATGATTTTCGCAGGCCGTGCGCACAACGCTGTTGCGTTTTTCGCGCAGCCTTTCTCTATACTTTTCGACAAAGTGATAATACCACTTTAAAGCGCAGTTGTCAATTTGCGCCGGAAATGATATAATCTACCTAACTTAAAATGAAGCGAGGTAAGCTTATGGACGAAAAATTTGCCTTCAGTCTGCTCTGGCCGGATTACGAAAAAGGGCGCGAGTTAGAGCGCGAAGTAAAGAGCGGCCGCGTAAAGCTTTTCAATCAGGAGCTTTTAGAGCGCGATATGAATATGGACATGATACTTGACGGCATGCAGATAAGGAACGACAGCCGCGGGTATATACGCG
The DNA here is from genome assembly GCA_017963755.1 of Clostridia bacterium. Taxonomy (GTDB): domain Bacteria; phylum Bacillota; class Clostridia; order UBA1212; family UBA1255; genus UBA1255. The sequence goes on from JAGCTF010000113.1 coordinate 35,266, forward strand.
CCCGTATGCTCGACATGATCCCGGACGCGGAAGTCATTAAATACAGGCAGGATATCCTTCAGGATTTCATGGACTATCCCGAACTTGAAGAATCATTTGACACTTCCCTGCTCCCTCTTACGAACAACCTCCGCAAAATGGAGAAGGCGAATATTTCTCACGATGACGATATGCGCCGCATCGCCTGGAGGATCGATATGCTGCAGGTCTATATGCAGTGCGTCGATATCCTGCATTCGCTGTTCTGCTCTCCTGACCGCGATTTCCTTTCGGACGGCGTAAAGCGCCTGCGCGAAATGATCCGCGGCATTTACGAAAGCGATAATTTCAAGGATCTGCGCCACGAACTTCCGGCGCTTTCCGAAAAGATACAGACTATGACTTCCGTAACCATCGGCGTGAATCTCGATAATGAACTGCGCCCCGTCGAGGCGGTGCTGCTCTCGATAGAGCCCAAGCCGTTCAGGAACAAGGCGCTCGTGACTTCCATCCTGGGCCGCCAGAGGAATGACGAAACTTATTTCGGCCTCGGTTCGTTCTATTCGATACTGAAAGATAACCGTGCGAACACTCTTGACATCGCTATCATGCGAGACCTCGAGAGCGTCATGGGAGATACGTTCAAGCATCTGGCTACTGTGCTTGCCCGCTTCGAATATATCGAGACGCAGTTCCTGTTTGACCTTATTCCGGAAGTGTATTATTTCATCGGAGGCAGCAGGCTCGCGCGCAATCTTATAAAAACCGGCCTTCCGGTGTGCTTCCCCACTCCGGCGCCCAAGGACGAGCGCATTTTCTACGTGAAAGATATCTACGACGCGAGTTTTGCGATCAGGATCCAAAGCGATATCGGATTATCCGAGCTTTCAAACGTCGTCGTTACGAATACGGCGGAAATGTCGGATAAGGCAGGCCGCATATTCATTCTGACCGGTGCGAACCAGGGCGGTAAAACTACTTTCACCCGTGCGGTCGGTATCACGCAGCTGCTGTTCCAGGCCGGTTTCGCGATCCCCGGTTCGGAAGGTCGCATAAGCCCGGTCGATAATATTTATACGCATTTCCCGGAGCTTGAGAAGAATTCGATCAGCGAAGGCCGTCTGGGCGAAGAGTGTATAAGGCTCGAGCAGATCCTGCCTCGCCTTACGAAATACAGTATGATCCTGATGAACGAGTCGCTCTCAAGCACGAGCCATCAGGAATGCCTTTTCATCGCGGAAGAGATAATGAAATATCTGCGCAAGGTCGGAGCCCGCTGCGTTTTCGCGACGCACATACACGAACTTGCGGAGAATATTCCGGAGCTGAACAAAGAGCCTGCCTTAAGCGACCTCGTGAGCCTCGTTGCCGGCGTCGATGAAACGACCGAGATGGAAGTGCTTACCGACGAAGGCCGTAAAAAATATGCCGGTTCGAAGCGTACTTACCTTATCCTGCCGATGCCTCCTCAGGGAAAAAGCTTCGCGCTGGACATTGCCCGCACGTACGGCATCAGCTTCGACCAGCTTATGAACACACACGATACGAAATTCGCGCAGGACAACGATCCCGCGCACATCAAATAATACGATAATATTTGAAAGGAACTGATCTGGATGGAAAAGTATACGGTACTTTACAACAAACTTTCAGGCGTTGCCTCCGAGGCTGTTAAAACGCTTGAAACGCTGATCAAGGAGAAGGGCGAAGTTGATATCAGAGATATCACCGCTATCGGAGGATACGAGGAGTTTTTCAAAGAACTGCCTGACGACTCGAAACTCGTCATCTGCGGCGGAGACGGCACTTTAAACCGTTTCGTCAATGAAGCGGGCGCGTTTATTGGTGAGCGCGAGATCTATTACTTCCCCGCCGGCACGGGCAATGATTTTGCGAGAGACGTCGAGCTCGATTTCACAAAGGGTCCCGCCGAGATCAGCAAGTATCTGAAGTCGCTCCCTACGGTCACGGTGAAGGGCAAGAGCTGCAAGTTCATTAACGGCGTCGGTTACGGCATTGACGGCTACTGCTGCCAGGTCGGTGACGAGATGAAGGCGAAGAGCGATAAGCCTGTGAACTATACTTCTATCGCAATTAAAGGGCTTCTTTTCCATTTCAAATCCAAGGTCGCCCAGATCACCGTTGACGGGAAAGCGTATTCTTTTAAAAACGTGTGGATCGCGCCTACCATGATCGGCCGCTTCTACGGCGGCGGTATGAACGCGGCGCCTGCCCAGGACAGACTTTCCGGAGATAAAACCGTTTCACTCGTTGTTATGCACGGCAGGAGCCGCATAGGCACCCTGATCATATTCCCTTCGATCTTCAAGGGCGAGCATATCAAGCACGAGAAAAAGGTTTCCGTGATCACCGGTCATAATATTACCGTGAAGTTCAACGAGCCTTCGCCGCTTCAGATCGACGGCGAGACGGTACTTGACGTGAGCGAATATTCCGTTTCGTTTGAATGATCATTAAACATTTAAAAATCGTAAGCGCACACAGGCGCTCTAAAAAAGCGGGCGGGATCTGAAAACGACCCCGCCCGCTGTTCTTTTATTCGATCCGTTTATTTACCCGGCTATTGACCCGGCTATGCTCAGAATCTTCTGCCTCCTCCGCTGAAGCTGTGCCCTCCCGAAGACGTATGACTTCCGAACGAAGAACCTCCTCCGGAGCGCGAAGATGAAGAGCTTTCAATGAACGTTTTCGTGACGCTCGTGTTCAAAAATACGTCATTCGCGCCGTTGACCTTGAACGAATCCGGGATCAGATACTGCGATGCCTGCACCGCCGGAGCCACGGCGCGCATTGACGCCGAGGCCTTTCCGAGGAATATGAATCCGATGATAGCGCCTATTATCATTGACACGACAGAAAATGCTATTGCCCTTTTAGCCGAAAGCGGGAATCTGCCCTTCGTAAGCAGCGTATCCAGATCGGAGAAATATTTCTCTACTCCGTCGCCGTACCTTCCGTTCACCATATACGGTTCCATGTCGTCGTCCATATGGTTCACGTTTTCCTCGGTAAAATACTTTTCGGCCTTGCCCGTGCCGCCGCACCACCAGCCTCTGTCACCCGGTTCCATCGATATAAACATTACTACGCCGCTGTAATCGCTTCCGTAGCCGTAGCCCTTCATGTCGTAGAAACTTGTGGCGTACCTGTCGAGGCCGAGACCATAATCGTTATTGTCGGTGACAATGACGAGATCCACCTGGTGTTTTTCTTTCATTTCGGCGAGTTTGCGTGAAAGTTCCGCTTCCTCCTGCGCCGTAAAAATATCCGCGCCGTCAACGACTCTCGGTTCTGCCGGATCGTTGTGATACACGTCCGAAGATCCGAACCCGTCTATCCACCATGAAGGATATCCCGAGACGGTTTCGCCGTAATATCCGCAAACGGATACCGCTCCTGTCAGCGTAAGCAATACAAGTAATGTGATCATAAACGATCTTATATATTTTTTCATGATCACCCTCCGATAAAGAATCTTAAGAACAGGAACACCAGCGCCGAAACAATAAGGAAAGGTATTCCGAAATACAGCCACTTTTTGCCTTTGCTTACCGGAAGTTCTCCGACAACTTTTCCGGTCTGGCCGTTTGCCGCGTAATGATACTCTATTCCGGCGTATTTGCAGTCAAAAAGATATACCGGAAGCATAACGTATTTAACGGAAGAATCGGCCATTGCCATTCTGTTATCCGAAACTTCCACGCTCGAATAATCTGTCACACTGTTTTTCATCAAAGAAACTACGCTGTTGTTGATCCGCTCCGAAACGCGCGGAAGATTTTCGTCCGGATCCGAGTCAAACCGGTCGGAAACGAAACCCGTGAGGTAGCCGCTGTTGAATTCGGTCAGCTGGCTGTAATCAAACGGTTCTATCGAATCCATCAGGTCGTTGGGCATCTTGAGGCTCGCGTCAACAGGTATCCGGTCGAAGCTCATTTCGGCGTCCCTCTCGAGAGAGTACGAAGAAGTCTCGGTATAGCGGTATTGACCGCTGACGTACGAATTTACTTTATTGCCCTTAAGTGTCATTCCGCCCTTCATGCTGCAGCTGTAGAGCCAGAAAGGAACGTATATGCCGCGGATCTTTCCTAGCTTGTTATCGTCGAAGAAATGGAACGGAAGCAGTTTTTTACCGCTGTAGAATTTTCTTACCGCCGCGGGCAATCCGTCCGGCAGTATCTTAAACGGTATTATTCCGTTAGGCTTAAGCCCGGCGGTAACGTTTTCGGTCAATATCAGGAAGTTCCCGCAGTAAGGGCACTGTGAAGAAGCCGTTATCGCGTCCAGGACAACTTCAGCTCCGCACGTCTGGCAGAGATATGACTTCGTCCCCTCCAGCGACTCGTTCTTAAGGTGCTTTTTATATTCCTTCCAGCTGAATTCCTTTGGCGCTTTCTCCTTCGGCTTCTGCGGAGCCCCGGGAATGCCCTCCGTTCCAGAAGGCTGGGCGGCATTCTGCGCGTTATCAGTTTCCGGTTTCACGCCGTTATTGATGCCGTTCTCCGTCTTCAGAGATTCGACGTCAAACTTACTGCCGCAGAAGCTGCACGTCACCATTCCGCTCTCGATATTGAACTCAAGGGTGCCGTTGCAGTTTGGACATTTATGCAAAAACATATCGCTCATTTTTAAGTTCTCCCGATCATGTAAGGATCGTCAGCCATTTTTCATTGGCCTGTGTCTGTATTTTTTCAAGTGCCGTCTGGACGTCAACGCTTCCGGAGAATATGCGTCCGAGCGCGCCGGGTATATTGGAAGTGATTATGTCGGCAACTTCTCGCGGTGCCTGTGTCGATACGAAGCAAGGCTGCGTACAATCGGTGTATGATACGAACACTTTGTAATTTTTATCGGTCCATTCGGTTCCCGGCCCGTACCAGAACGTTTCGTCCGCGAGGGTCTTCAGAAGCGGAACGCTGCTTCCAGTCTGGCTGTGGTACGCGTGCTGTCCGGCTTCGGTAAGGAAGAACAGCGCAAAAGCAGCGGCAGTATCGGGATTCGTCGTACGGTTATAGACGACGTAACCGGTGGCGTCGGTAGAAACGTTGTGAGTCGGGAAAGCCGGGAACGGGCAGAAGTTCCAGTCTATCTTCATCCTGTCGTACGCCGTTCCGAGTCTGGTGAGCCACGTCATATTATTGAACGTTTTGAAGCAGGCAGATGAAACGTTTGAGTCACCGTCGGGTATCTTGGAAAACTTATCCTTCAAAGATCCGCTGATGCTGCCCATAAGGTCCTCCGGATAGAGCCAGCCTTCCTGAACTGCATTGACCATCTCGTTTATTCCCGCCATTACTTCCGTGCTGTCGGTGATCGAAACTCTGTGCTCCTTATTATCGATCCATTTTCCGCCGTAGCCGCGCATGAACATCTGCCAGACAGGCGCCCAGCCGAGTTTCATCGACGCTCCGACCTGAATGATCTGACCGTTTTCCTCGATCGTGAGTTGTTTGCAGAGCGCTTTGAAATCTTCCCAGTCGTACGCAACTGTGTTGTCAAAATCAACGCCCGCCGCCTGAATTATGTCGCAGTTGTAGATCAGCACGGAGATACCGATCTTTCTCGGAACCATGTATAACCTTCCGTCGATCTTTCCGGCGTCAATTGCGCCGGTATAAACGTCGCCGAGGTCAATATTCATAGGTTTGATGTATGAGTCGAGCGGCATGAGCGCGTTATGTACGCTGTGGTAGTTCACCGTATCGTTCGAATCGCACCAGAACACGTCTCCTATATCCCCCGCCGAGATGCGCGTGGGATAAGTCGATCTGCTCGCTTCTTCATACTGAACTTTCGTATTCGGAAAAGCCTGCATAAAAGCGTTCACTACGCCCCTGGGAGCCATAGATTCAGCTTCAGTGCCGCTTTCGTTATTAACCGTAAACTTTATAGTTCCTTTAATATTAAGCTCTTCTATAGTCGATTCCTGATCTACGTAACCGTACTGGATCGGTTTTTCGGTGCAGCCGATAAGCCCGGTAACGATAAAGATCAGTACCGTCACTAATGCGATCTTCATAATAACTTTCTTTCCAGAGAACAATTTCATTTTAAAACCGGCACTCCTTTCTTCGGATTGATTCTACCACACACGCCGCTGTTTTTCAATATAATAAAACTGAAACCCGGAGTTTTTCCGGGTTTCAGAGTTCATACTATTGCAGCGATCCTTATGGATCTGTTCTGATCAGTATTTTAGCGGCATATGATCAGGAAAGGATCGTCTTCCACTTTTCATTAGCCTGGGTCTGCATCTTTTCGAAAGCGGTCTGAGCGTCGGCCTGACCGTTAAAGATCCTTGCAAACGTGTTGATCATGTTGTTATTGGAGAAGATCTCGGCGATCTCCATCGGAGCCTGAGCTGCGATGTCGGAGGGTTTCGTCTTATCTGTATAAGAAACGAATGCCATATAGTTCTTATCTTCCCAGGGAGTGCCTACGCCTTTCCAGAAATCTTCATCTGCAAGAGATTTCAGTACGGGAACGTTTCCGCCCTTCTGGCTGTGGTAAGCGGTCTGGCCTTCCGGAGTAAGGAAGAACAGTGCGAACGCTGCAGCGGTATCAGGGTTGGTAGTTCTGTTATATACGACGTATCCTGTAGCACCTGTGGAAACAGTGTGGGTCGGGAATGCCGGGAACGGGCAGAAATCCCAGTCGATCTTAAGGCGGTCGTAAGCGTTTCCGAGTCTGGTAAGCCAGGTCATAGCGCCGAACGTCTTGAAGCATACGCCGGAGATATTGCTGTCGCCGTCAGGTATCGCATAGGAGATAGCGTTGATGTTACCGGTCATATCCTCAGGATAGAGCCAGCCTTCCTGAACAGCCGCGACGAGCTCGTTCACACCCTGCATAACTTCGTTGCTGTCAGTAATGGTAACGGTGTGCTCTTTGCTGTTTATCCATTCACCGCCGAAACCGCGGAAGAACATCTGCCAGATAGGATGCCACCAGATCTTGAAAGCGGCACCGGACTGCTGGATCTTACCGTCTTCAATAACAGTAAGCTGTTTGCAGATATTTTTGAAATCTTCCCATGAAGTAGCAACAGTATTATCAAAATCGATACCTGCCGCCTGGAGCATAGTCTGGTTGTAGATAAGGATCTGTTCGCCGATCTTTCTGGGGATCATATACTGTCTGCCGCCGATCTTACCGATATCGAGAGCACCGGTGTAAATATCACCCATGTCGATATTGAGAGGTTTGAAATATGCGTCGAGAGGCATCAGCGCGTTATGGTTCTGCTGATAGTTATTCGCGTCGATTCCGTCTACCCAGAACACGTCACCGATATCGCCTGCGGAAATTCTTGCGGGATACGTCGTTCTGTTTGCTTCCTCGTAAACAACTTTGGTAGAAGTATATTTTTCCATAAACTTGTTAACAACGTTGCGGGGAGCCATTGCTTCGTCAGCCGTGCCGCTTTCGTTATTAACCGTGAATTTGATCGTTCCGCGAATGTTAAGATCTTCTTCTGTCTTTGTCTGGTCAACTTCGCCGTACTGTATAGGAGCTTTTGCGCAGCCGAACACGCCGATGCAGAGCACTATTGCCAGAGCAAGGAGCGTTGCTCTAAAGATCGCGGAAAGTCTGATGTTGGTTGTTTTCATACTCTGACCTCTTTCCTTTCAAGGCTTCGAAAGTGATTATACTATATTCTTTGCCAAATTACAACTGCAGTGAAAGTAATTTTTCGTATGCGAGCTCCCAGTCGGCAGGATTCTGAGGAAGATATACGTCCAGCGGGAAAGAATTCGCGACGACTTCCCTCGCCTGATCCAGAGAACCGACTTCTCCGAGCGAAATAAGCTGTGTGGAAAGGTTTCCGATGGCAGTTGCTTCGATTGGTCCTGCGTATACGGGACGGTTTATAGCGCTTGCGGTAAATCTGCAGAGCGTCTTTTCCTTGCAGCCGCCGCCAACTATGTGAAGGGACGGGATCTTATATCCGACGATCTTCTCAAGTCCTTCGATCGCCTGCCTGTATTTAAGGGCAAGGCTCTCCATCACGCAGCGCACGATCTCGCCTTTGGTCTCGGGTACCTTCTGGCCTGTGCGCGCACAATAATCCTGAACTTTAACGGGCATATTGTACGGCTCAAAGAAATCTGGCGCGTCAACGTCGATTATGGACTGGAACGGCTTCGCCTGAAGCGCGCCTTCCTCGAGCTCGTCGAACGTGAAGTTCTCGCCTTTCTTCTGCCAGTATCTGCGGCACTCCTGGTTGATCCAGAGGCCCATGATATTTTTCAGCAGCCTTACGCTTCTGTTAATGCCGCCCTCGTTGGTGTAATTGAGTTCGTACGTAGTGTCGTTGATGATCGGCTTATCGATCTCGACGCCGAGCAGCGACCAGGTTCCGGAACTTAAGTAAGCGGCCTTCTTATCCCTGAAAGGAACGGAAACGACCGCGGATCCGGTATCATGTTCCGCGACGGCAATTACGGGGATCGGATTCACGCCGAGTTCGGAGCAGATCGAAGCGCTTATGTTTCCGATCTTCGTACCCGCGTCAATAACTTTCGGGAAGATCGAAGGATTGATCCTGCTGTCGACTTTCCTGATCATATCGTACGCCCAGTCCTGTGCGACCGGATCGTACAGCATCGACGTACTGGTTATCGTATATTCGCAGAATTTCTCGCCTGTAAGGAAGTAGTTGAACAGGTCTGGCACGAACAGCATCGTATCCGCATCCTTAAGAAGCGGATCATCGTTCCTTGCCATCGCGAGCAGCTGGAACAACGTATTGAACTTCTGGAACTGAATGCCTGTGTAGCCGTAGATCTCGCGCGCCGGAACGCTGGCCGTTGCCGCATCGATCATTCCGTCGGTACGGCTGTCTCTGTAATGTACGGGGTTTCCGAGCAGATCGCCTTTCGCGGAAAGCAGTCCGAAATCGACGCCCCACGTATCGACGCCCATACCGGCAAGGTTTTTATGCCCCGCGTTATACGTCTTGAGTATCCCGGTCTTCATCTCGTGGAAAAGACGAAGGAAGTCCCAGGTAAAAGTATTTCTCATCATCACCGGATCGCTTGAGAAACGGTGCATCTCTTCAAGAGACAGCTTCTTACCGTCAAACTTTCCGAGTATCGCTCTGCCGCTGCTTGCGCCGTAGTCAAATGCCAGTATTTCCATATTTCATCCTCCAGTCAGAATAAACAGCCTTCAGCGCAGGTCTTCTCAGATCGCTTTGGCATTTGCGAGAAGGTATTTCTCGGCTTCGGCGTTCCACAGGTAGTTATGGCGCGCGCAGATCTCGTCAAGGTCTTTGAAGAGTTTGTCCTTCTTTCCGAGTTCGGCAAAGTCGGAGATAGCAGTAAGCGGAAGGTCGATGTTCGTATAGATCAGTTTCTTTCCGCCGGGGATCTTCGGGAGATTCATAACGGTGTCGACAACTGCATTGAGGCCGCCGATGTGCGTGATCATTGAGGCAGTATTAAGTCTTCCGTCGCTCATCATCTTAAGAGATTCGATCATATCGTCGGTGTTTCCGCCGCTGGTGCCTACGAGGTGCGAGCTGTTGTAATGCACGTTGTAGAAGTTGAATTCAGCCATGAACGGAGCAGACTTAGGTCCGGCGAAGAAGTTGAGGCAGCCGTCTTTTCCGAGCAATCTGTCGCCCATCTCAACGACCGTTCTTACGGGTGCGAAGACCATAACGTCGTCATAACCCTTGCCGCCCGTGAGACCCATAATATATGCCTCAGCGTCGGGCGTGGTGGCGGTGTTAACGTAAACGAGTTTAACGCCGTGTTTAGCCGCTTCTTCGACGGTGTAGATCGACGCTGCGCGGTCAAGTCTCGCCTGGTCGATATCGGTGACGACGAGCAGTCCGGGGCGGCGGCGGCAATGTATTGCGTAGTCGATGGCGCCTATTCCCATAGGTCCTACGCCTGCGAGGATCGCCATATTTCCGCCTTTAACGATGCCCATCTTATGGGTGTATTTTCCGGCGGTGGTGTGGTACATAGCGTGGTACGTACCGACTATGCAGGACATCGGCTCCGCTACGCTTCCGTAGAAGAACGCTTCGCCCTCATAATCGAGCAGGCAGTTCATCTCCATAACTTCGTTAGGGATGATAACGTATGTAGCGTCTCCGCCGATATACTGATAAGAATAACCGGGAGCGGCCATCGAGCCTTTGTAGTTCAGTGCAGGCTGAATGGAGAACTTCTGACCGGGTTTGAATTTACCGGCCCATTTTTTACCTACTTTAACGATCTCACCGCAGAATTCGTGACCTACGATGACGGGTTTTTCGGCTATATCGGAAGGAACACGCTTGTGCGCGGTGCCCTGCTCCATTGCTTTATATGTGGACATACATACGCTGTCGGATATGATGTGCGCAAGTATTTCATCTTTCTTGATCTCGGGAAGCTCAAATTCTTCAAGTCTGAGGTCTTCCTTGCCGTACATTCTTACTGCTTTGGTTTTCATAAAAAACGCCTCCAAAAGATTTTGTGTTATTATTATATCACTATTGTTCTAAAAAAGAAACCTTAATTGATGAAGCGCGGCGCCCGTCCGTTGACAGCACTTCGACTTTCAGTTTTTCGTACGTGAAGCTTTCGCCGGGTTCGGGGATCCTCTCGAGTTTCTCCATCACCCAGCCGCCTACGGACACGTTGTCCGACTCGATCTCGAGCCCGAATCTCTCCGAAAATTCATCAAGATTCGTGAGGCCGTCGACGATAAATTCATTGTCCCCGGCTTCGGCGATCCCGGTCTTCTCCTGATCGTGCTCGTCCCATATTTCGCCGACTAGTTCTTCCAGAATATCTTCCATCGTAACCAGCCCGGAAGTCCCGCCGTATTCGTCAACGACTATGCAGATGTGCGTTTTATGCTTCTTCATGAGCTTTAAAACGTCATCGATTTTCTCCCCAGCGTTTGCGAAAACGGGAGGTGTCATCAGCTCGCCTACGGATTTTTCGCTGAGACCGGACGGCGTGAAGAAGTCTTTGTGATGGAGTATGCCGACGATATGGTCAAGGTCTTCGCTGAACACCGGCAGCCTCGAATAGCCGCTCCGGACAAACACTTCGGCGATGCGCTGCTTGTCCCAGTCGAGCCCTACCGCTTCCATTTCGGTGCGGTGGGTCAATACGTCTTCCGCGGTATTGTCCGAGAATTCGAGAGCGTTCACGAGCAGCCTCCCTTCTTCGCGGTCAATAGTCCCTTCTTTTTCCACTTCTTCGAGTATCAGCACCAGCTCTTCCGGAGTCAATTTGTTCGTTCCTTTCGAGCCGAACAGTTTCGCGATGAGCTGCTTCCATTTTCCGAACAGAAAATTCACGGGTTTGAATATGACAGTAAGAGCGCTGAGTGCCGGTGCCGCAAATACGGCAAACCGTTCGGGATAGTCCTTTGCGATACTTTTCGGGGTGACTTCGCCGAAGATCAGCACCGCTACAGTTATCACGGCGGTCGAAACGGACGGTCCCGCTCCTCCGATCAGCCTCACGAACAAAATAGTACTTACCGACGCGAGCGCGATATTGACGATATTGTTCCCTACAAGTATCGTAGAGAGAAGGCTGTCGAAGTTCTCGGAAAGCTTAAGAGCGAGTCCCGCTCCGCGCTTACCGTTGTCCTTCATAAGCTTCAGCCTGCTCCTGCTCAGCGTAGAATAAGCCGTTTCTGAAGCAGAGAAAAAAGCGGAACACAGCAGACAGAACGCGATAATAATTCCTTCGATCATCCCGCGCACCTCCGCAAGCCGTGCCCGCCGTTATTTATTATAATTACTGCTTTATGCCCTTCCGGGCCTCCGTCATCAGAATCGTCCATGTCAGCCGAACAAACCCTTCACTTTAGAAACGATGCCGCCTAAACCGTCAGCCTTTCCGGCGAGTTTATTCTGTACCTGATCAGTGATCATCTTGACCTGATCGTCGGGAAGGTCAACGCCTACGAGCCCTTCTACCGTTTTTACCGGGTCTTTCGCGAAATTCGCGGCAACGTCTTTGTCATTTTTTACTTTTTCTACGATTTCGTTGATCTTTGCTTTGATATCCATCCTGATATCCTCCTTCAATCTAATTTAAACAAATTTAAACACTTGTCGAACTGCCGAATTCTGTAAAGTGGGAAGTACACGGGCCGCCTTTTGTAAACGAAATACTGAAGTCAGTCACGCCGGAAGTACGTGCGAGCTTGAGCACGATGCGGTTGTTCCCCCTCTTTAAATGTATGTTCTTTCTGTGGAAATTCTCGGGCGTCCAGTGCTCACGTTCGTCGCTGTACGCGATCAGGTTTCCGTCTATCCACATTTTGAACGAATCCGAATGCCCTATCTGTATATTCGCCACGGTGTCCTCCGGGACGAACAGATTTCTGACCATATACACTACGCAGGGCATCGTATTCTTCATAAAGTCTTCGAAGCAGAAACGGTCCTGTGAGATATATGCCACGAAGCCCTGGTATTTCGGGTCCTGAAGCAGTTTTTCGGGAAGTACCGCGTCGCCGAGCAGCTGATCCTCCAGGTAGTCTTTTTCCCAGTCCGCTTTCATATTGATGTGGAACTGCCTTATCTTCGTAAGTGCCTCGTCCTCGTTCGCAGAAGGACCAAGTCCGGCGTAATAGCTTTCTCCCGCTTTCGGAGGCTTTACGTACGTGACGTTTTCCCAGAACGGTCCGAATACTTTCCAGATCTGTTCTCCTATAAATCCGAAGAAGAAATCGTGCGATTCCCCTCCTTTAAGCGCCACGTTTACTTTAAGCAGATTTTTCTCCATCAGCACCGGAATATCTTTTGAAACGCTTACGGTAAAGGTAAGTTCGGGCTTCATAAGTCCGAATTTGAATTTTTGAGACTCCGGCTTTACCGTAAAGCCCTCGGGAGGAGTTACGGTCACGACGCCGCCTTCATGAAGTTTGTGAGAAGGCATAAGTTTGACCCTTATAAGCTTCGAATCGCCGGGACGTACGGTAGGTTTGCCGTCGGCATACGTGAACAGTACTTTTACCGGGAAACGGTTCTTCGGCGCAGAAGGCTCTTTGGGGAGATCCTCAGGTACGTCGCGAATGTCGAATTTAGAGTTGCGGTCGGCAAACATCGTCGCGGCTGCGGCAACGTCGTCCGCCAGGTCTTTTACGTAATACGAGCGTCTCTCTATTTCGGCGCCGAGTTTGTATATCTGGTCCCCGATAGAATATTTCTGCAGGATCGCATCGCCTCCGAGCCTGATACCCATGAGCGCTCCGACGGTCGCGCACGTGCAGTCGGTGTCAAATCCGCAGTTAAGCGCCATCATAGTCGTCGTGGTAAGGTCATCTTTCCCGAGCAGGAGCGCGGCGACAACGATCGACATATTCTGGAACATGTTCGTACAGTCGCAGTGCCCGTAATCCCTCTGAACGCGGCTGAATACGGCGTCAATATCCCCGTAATCTTCGCACCATTGCATCACGTCGCCTACGAGCTGGTAAAATCTGGACTTATCGCTGATAAACGCGAGCGATTTTATGATAAGCTCTTTTAAGGAGATCTTTTCGTTGAAAGCCATCGACTCCATTGCCGCCAGAAACTGTTCGGCGATGATCGATTCTCCGTCGTGGTCAAGGCAGCCGTCTTTTGCCGCGAGCTGCATTGCGAGTTTTGGATTCCACGGGGCAAGGCACGCCCATATCTCCGAGCGTATCGGGCAGCCCATTCCGTCGTGGTAGAAAGGATTGTTGAATTTGCCAGTAAACGGCGGCTTGAGCCCGAGTTCAAAGTTCTTTTTGAATATCGCATATTCTCCCGGTGACGGAGGATACTTTTCATAGAATGCTTTGGCGAGATCGAGTGAAGAGAAATCCGGACCGATCTGCTCTATGACGTCCAGCCAGAGCACCTGCAGGTCGAGATCGTCGTTAGGCAGCATTTCGGCAAACAGTTCTGGCGTAAAATCGACGTCCATCCTGCCCTTATAGCCTTCGTACGGCGCGCCTATAGTGCCGCAGATGCACTTTCCGAGCCAGCAGCCGTATACTTTATTCACGTAGTCTCTCCATTTATATGCCATCAGAATCAGCCTCTTCCGCTATTGTCCTGGCAGAAGGAAAGCCAAAGCCATCCGCTCCCACCACTCTTTTTATTGTACCATTATTCATTGATAATGGCAACCGGAAAACTGACCGGCTCATCTGTTATTTCTGAACGCTGAAGTGAAAAGTTAACGTCTACTCCAAAGGGTGGCGAGTAGAATTCAGTCGTGCATCAAATTCGAGTTGAAATTAATCTTGCAAATAGAGAAAATTATTGTGTTGCCGGCAGCCTGGGAAAGGTGCGAATTAAGATGGCTGAAAGTAACAAAAACAAACACCTCACTCATGAGGAACGTAAAATTATAGAGTTTGGAATTCGAAGCGGAGCAACACAAAAGGCTATTGCGGATACTATTGGCAAACAAAAGTCAACCGTTGGA
>JAGCTF010000114.1 GCA_017963755.1 Clostridia bacterium
CTTCTTAATAATCTCTTTGCGAAGCGTAAGCGCGTCGTATTTTTCAGTAGCCAGCGTCCCGTAGTACTGGTCCGCTCTCGAGAGCACGGTCAGTTCTTCCAGCGTAAGATCCGATATATTGAAATACAGATTGGCGTAGTAAATGCCGTTGGAGGGGATCTGGTGATCAAGCACCGTCACTCCGTTATAGTCGCGCTCCTGCGTGGGAATTATAAACGGTTCAGTATCAACTTCTGAAAGATCGAGCACGGGAATAGTCGCGATCGCCTCCTGACTGTCGGGCGTCTGCTGCCATGCAGAAAGCTTTTCGTTGAGCTTCCGGTTCTCCTCGCGGTCTTTATCCGTCCAGCTTTTTGCGACCGCCCCGAGCCTTTCGTTCTCCTCGGCTCTTAACCTGTCTCCCTCGCCGTAATCCGGAAGCGCCAGCAAACTGACCAGCCCCGGTCCGCCGTCAAACATTTCTTTAACGAGTTCCTCAAAGCCGCCTTCGTCCATCATCTTTCTCAGGGCTGCAAAGTCCTCGTCGTATTCCATATACCTGAGCGGATCTCCGCCGTGGAGCCAGCCGGTCAGTCCGGACAATGCGCGTCTCAGCGCCCTGGGCTCCTCCTGCTCGCGGATTCTGAACTCGTATCTCGATATTGACGCCTGAAGAAGGTCGCGGTCAATGCCTTCCTCCGCGATCTCGATCGCCGCGTCGCAGATCAGTTTCTTAAGCTCCTCTGCCTTGCCGTCAACGACGTTCCGGCACGATATGTACGTGTACGGCTGAAGTTCGATGCTGTCCGTGTACATCCAGATATCCTGCGCGAGGCCCGATTCGAGCACCCTGCTTTTCAGCGGCGAAGAATTGCTCCCGAGCAGCACTTCCGAGACAACGCCCGCGGCCATGCACTTCAACTTATCCTCCCACGTGCCGATGATGCGGCTCAGGGCAAGTATTCCCCTGTTCTCGATCGGCTCCGTTTCGGACAGTTCGTATTTGATCGTCGCGCTGCGGCTCTCGCTTTTTGAGTATGCCGGATCGGGTATTTTTTCGCCGCGGTCAAAGCGCGAAAGGTAACTGTCAATGAGCCCGAGCGTCTTTTCGAGCGGCACGGCGCCGTCGATATAGATCCTCGAATTCGACGGATGGTAGTATTTTTTATACGTGTCAATGAACTTTTCGTACGTGAGCTCCGGAATATGCTCCGGGTCGCCGCCGGAATTCACGCCGTACGGAGAACCCGGGAAAAGCAGCGAAATGATCGTCTCCGACATCAGGTCGTCAACGTCCGAAAGTGCCCCTTTCATTTCGTTGAACACAACGCCTTTGTACGAAAGTTCACCGTCTTCGTCCTGCTCGATATGGCGCCCTTCCTGGTAGAAAATATTGGGATTCGTGAGGATCGCCGGATCGAATACCGCGTCGAGGTACACTTCAGTGAGATTCAGGAAGTCTTTCTCGTTTCGGCTCGATACGGGATAGACCGTCTTATCCTGATACGTCATGGCGTTCAGGAAAGTGTTCATAGAACTTTTCAGAAGCTCGACAAACGGTTCTTTTACAGGGAATTTACCAGACCCGCACAGCACGGAATGCTCAAGGATGTGGAACACACCGGTGCTGTCTTCCGGAAGCGTTTTAAACGCGACGCAGAACAGTTTATTCTCCTCGTTATTGTCACAGAAAGCCAGCTCGGCGCCTGTCTTTTCATGTTCGAATTCTATAAACGTCCCGCCCGTTTCTTTGCTTTCACGCACGCGCACGACGCGGAATCCGCATATTGTCTCACCTGTCTGTAATTTTTTGCCGTCCTTCATATGCTTTCTTTTTCCTTTCGTCAACGTATTTCTGACCGGATTCACGGCTTCGATCCGGACTCACTTCTGTTTGCTTTTTTCATTTTTGAGTATAACGTCGGCAATGATCGACGCCGCCAGCGCTGAGCCTTTATCGTTCGGGTGCGAGCCGTCCGGGTGGAACAGGCTGTCAGGATCTTCATCGGTGTAGAAGCGCGCACCGACGTCGGCAATAAGTGCGTTATTGTCCTCTGCCGCCTTATGGTACGCCGCGTTTATTTTCCTGAACATTTCGTCGTGGTCAAGTTTCATGTCAGTTATTAGTTTGCCGCCGCGCTGATACGCCCAGGTGCAATAAAATACAGGCGTCGCGCCCATCTCGCGCGCGATCATGCAAAGCTTCCTCGAAGCATCGAAAAACTCTTTCGGGAATTCAAATGTGCCACGGCTGTGCTCCTGGAGCACGATGTAATCCCAGTCTTTCTGAGCAAGCAGCGCAGCACATTTTTTGCTGAGGTCGTCGTTCGGATCGAGCTGCTGCCACAGGCAGGCGCCGCCGCGCAGATTTCCGACGACTTCAGCCCCTGTAAGCTCAGCCAGCTTTACAGGCATATCGTTAAAGAAAGTGTAACTGTTTCCAAGCATAAGTATTTTCATAAGTAAATCCTCCGTCCGGATCTTTTATTTAGAAATGGCGCATTTTCGAAGCGCACGATCCGTTTTTTATAAAATATTAATAATCAAATCACTAAAAGTGCAGCATATAACCGTACTTCCGCCGCACATAAAGTTTTTTCAGCACCGCACCGTGTGATTTCCAGAAACGCTTCTCCTTTTTCAACATTGAACACAAACTCAAACAGATAAATAAAAGGAATAACGCGAAACAGTAACATCGATCACAAACAGTTCCAAAGTAAATAAAAGTTTGCCGGGGGGCTGACGGATGCCGCCCGATCAGGGGGCGGCAATGCTTTTCCGGCGCTCAGATGTCTATCTCGAACGTCACGGTAGTGTTGAACAGATCGAGCGCGTTCTGCAGCGCGGCAAGTTCTTCTGACGTTTTTTCGAAGTCGAGCTGTGCCTGCTTCGGATCATAGTTCGTAAGACGGTAGTCGATTATGCTTCCGGAGCGCATTCCGTTTTCGCGCGTTTTCGGCAGTCTCCTGCGCATATTGTCCAGCCTGTCTTTTTTGCGCGTAAGCTGCGGCATTCTGATCAGCGCCTGATCGACCGTGATATTGTACCCCGGCAGCTTATTCGATGCGTTGAAGACGTTGAGCGCATGTTTGATTATCAAAATTTTGCGTTCTATATCCTCGAGCTTGAGCTGTGTCTCTTTATAATCATATTCCGGCCTGAGGCTCTCTTCATCCTCGCCCGATGCGACAACGAAAGTGCCTGCCGAATCTTCGTTCGACGTCAATGTCTCGTGCTCTTCGTTCAGTCTGCGCAGCAGTTTGGCTACTTCAGAAGACGTATATTTCATTCAAATCACCCTCCGTTCGGACAATCATTTTGATGGTTGGATTATACATTGCAAAAAAGCCGGTTGTCAATGTGCGAGTTCGATTTCAGGCGAAACCGACCCGTCGCCGGCAGGATCCAGCTCCCTCACGAACCGGCTTTCTTCTTCGCCGCGCATGCCGCGCCTCAGGGGGCAGGAAATGATCAGCTTGCGCCTCGCACGCGTCATTGCCACGTACAGTAGGCGGCGTTCTTCCTCGACCGCGTCCCCAGCTGCCTCGCTTCCGGGCATCTCCCCTTCGAGCACGTCGATCACGATGACGCGGTCGTACTCGAGCCCTTTGGCAGAATGGATCGTAGAAAGCATAACTGAAGGCAAAAGATTGTCCCCGGAAGTGCGGGATAGATTATCGGCGCGCTCGACTGAATCGAGAAACCTGACCGCCGCATCGTACGAAACTGAATTGTCCGTCACGAGACCTAGGAAATCCATCGATACGGAAACGGTCTTGCGGTCGTGCCCTTCTAATCGGCATTGCTCCTCCATCAGTTCCGCAAAGCCTTCTCTAAGTATCCTGCGAAACGTGGCGGATGGATCCGGCACGATCAGCCTGGACTTGCGCTCTGCTTTCAGTAATTCGTTAAAACCGTCACGTACCGTGAGCTGCTCCCAGGCGCGGGGGCAGTTACCTGACGTGGCATATTTTATTCCGTTAGCCGTAAGCGCTGCTCTTACTGGCAGCGACGAAACTCCGTTTCTGTACAAAACGGCCAGACTTTCGCCCGCAGTGATCGACGCCAGCGCCTCCTGCGCGCATAACATTGCCTGCGACTTAGCATCGTGCGGAAAAACCGTGCAGAAACTGCCTGGGGAATTGTCCACGGTCGTATAAAGATCCTTAAAAAAGCGCTTTTTATTGACGCTGACAAGTGCGGCTGAGGCCTTCACTATCTCCGGAGTAGATCTGAAATTCCGCGTAAGTTCGTACCGCGCAGCGTCAGGATATTCCGCGGCGAAATCGAACAGACACTGCGGTTCGGCGCCGCGAAAGCCGTAAATGCTCTGGTCGTCGTCGGCGACAATAAATATATTCGCGTTTCCGGCGATCATGCGCAGCACTTCGTATTGCGCCCGGGAAAGATCCTGCGCCTCGTCGACCTGTATATAATCAAAAAGACCCCGCGCCCATCCGCGTATTTCTTCGTTCACGGTCAAAAGTTCGAGGCTCATCAGCACCATGTCGTCGAAGTCGATATAACCGTTCTCCTTCTTTACACGCGTGTATTCGCGGACAATATCCGAAAACCGCCTTATCTGGTTCTTCCCCGACGGGGCCTTCTGTATTTCTTCACCGCTGCGGCCCGTTCCTTCCTTTTCGCGCCTTAAATAGCCTTTTATCCGCTCAAGCATCGCCTCATCCGGGACGCTCCCGTTATACTTCTTGTAAATACGTTCAAAGATCGAATTGCGCGGAGAATCCTCTCCTTCGATCCTGACGTAGCGTACGCCTGTGCGCTTCTCGTATTCCGAAATTATATTGTTGCAGAAAGCGTGGACCGTATAAAATACAGGGATATCGGAAGCATCCGGGGCAAAATCCGGGATTGTTGACTCCGCAAGTTTCAGATAGCGCTGCCGCATTTCCTCCGCAGCCGCGTTCGTGAAAGTGACGCATAAAAGCCTTGACGGCTCGCATTTATTTGCGGCTAGCCTTACCGCCCTGTTCGTGATCACTGTAGTTTTTCCGCTGCCAGGCCCCGCAAGTACGAGTGCCGGCCCTTCGTCGTGCATTACGGCGGCGGTTTGCGCCGGATCCATATTGAAAATCACAGCAATACCTCCCGTGCCCTTTAAAAGAGCGCAAAAAATCAAGCCTTCGCCCGGGCAGGTCCCGTTAAGCGCTTGAAACAGCGCGTACGCTAAGCGCCTCTAAGGCTCAGTATTCTTTTCGCCGGATGCGGGTAAGCTTGTTTATTAGCTTCGCAAACGGTTTCTCAATAAGATAAGTTGCTGCGATCGCCGCGGCAAATGCGGCTAAGACTGCGTAGAGTGTATATTTGTACATCCAGGGACGGTTCCCCGCTATGTTAGGCATCGTATCGCCTTCCCAGTAAGGAATTTTATGCGTTTTCAGCTGAACTGCGATCATCTGATGCCAGATGTATAAGTTATACGAGATCCCGGCAAGGAAATGCATCGCTTTGTTGTCAAATATCTTGCGGAACCATTTTACGGAGAAAATGACTCCGAGGCAGATCAGGAGGTAGAATATCGAGAGAATGAAGCGGCTGGTAAGCTGCCAGCGAAGGTTGTTCATTGACCCCGGACCCTTTTTCAGGATAAAGCGTACTGCCATGAACGACGCAACGGCAATGACCGTAAATCCGGCACCTGTAAAGCGCTGCCGCTTCATATTGTTTGCCAGCGACGCGAATATCAGCGCTCCGAGCATTCCCGTGGCAAAGACGCTCAGCAATGCGGGCATCTGATTAAGGTGCCATCTGAATTCCCCGTCGTCCATCGGCATCACTTTAAACTGAACGTAATAGTAGGATATTCCTACCGTTACGAAGTACGTAAGCATCGGCTTTTTGCGGAAGCAGAACGCGAGGAACGGGAATATCAGGTAAAACTGCATCTCCACTGCCACCGTCCACAGCGCGCCGTTAAACGGCGTGGAAATGTATGTCTCCGCGGTGAGGTTCTGGGTAAACGTCAGGTTCGCAAACAGCTGCCGCATCAGCGATTCGTCTTTGAAGAAAGCACCTGCGGAGGCATAGTTTTTGGACGGGATTATGATGAATATCAGATAGATAAGCGTGCAGAAGTAGTATGAAGGCACTATGCGCGCTACGCGTTTAATAAAGAAATTCCTCACTTCGTGCCGGTCGGGCAGGCCCGGCTTTTTCTCGCCTTCCACCATATACCTCGCATATGGCAGAAACAGGCAGAAGCCGGTCAGGAGGATCATCATATCTACAAAAAACGATCCGTAGCGCTGTATCCAGTCAAGTGATATATTCGGGATCCCGAATTTGGCAAGCCACGGGGTCTGTATATTGATGGTGAGCCAGGACTGCTGCCAGAGATGAAAGTGCGCGACCGTGAGTATAGCTAAAAAACGTATTCCGTCGAGCGCGCCAACGTATCCGGTAGGGATAACGTCTCCCGGCTTATCGCAGAATACGTTTTTCAGTTTCTGTAAAAACCCGTCAGTCTTCAATATTATGCAATCTCCGTCACATTTTTTCTACGACGTCAACGCCTATCAGTCTGAGCGCCGTTTTTATGCACAGCGCGGTGCATGCGGTCAATTTCAGTCTCGCTTTTCTTAGTTCGTCCTCCGCCTTCATTACGGAGCAGGTGTTGTAGAATTTGTTGAACTGCTGGGCAAGGTCCGTCACGTAACGCGTCACGATGCTCGGTTCGAAACGCTCCCCTGCCTCGCGCACCGTGTCCTGGAGTTTCGTAAGCATCCTTATAAGCGCATATTCTTCATCTGAAGTGAGCAGGCTTCCGTCGCCGTTTTCGTAATCGATCCCGAGTTCGTCAGCCTTAGAGAGTACGCTGCGCCCCCTTGCGTACGCGTACTGAACGTACGGCCCAGATTCGCCTTCGAAATCGAGTATGTCTTTCCAGGTGAAGATTATATCGCGCTCGCGGCTGCTTTTCAGGAACGTGTAAAGCACGGCGCCGATACCGACCTTCTCAGCCACAAGATCTGCGTTGTCCAGATCTTTGCTCGTGGGGCTCTGCGTTATTATATCTTTAGTCTTGGCAATCGCTTCGTTCAGAACGTCTTCGAGCAGAACGACGTCTCCGTGCCTTGTCGACATGGCCTTATCGGGGAAACGCACGTAGCCGAAGCCGACGTGAACGCAGTCGTCAGCCCATTCGAATCCCATCTTTTTAAGTGCGCCGAATACCTGTTTGAAGTGAAGCGTCTGAGGAGTTCCCACGACGTATACGTTTTTGTAAAAATCGTAGTGCCTTTTGCGGTAAAGGGCGGCGGCAATATCGCGCGTCGCGTAGATCGTTGTCCCGTCCGACTTCAGAATGATGCACGGCGGCATCGATTCGTCGTCGTAGCGTACGACCATTGCCCCATCGCTCTCTTCAAGTATGCCTTTTTCGCGCATTATGTCGACAACTTCCGGCATCTTGTCCGTGTAAAAACTTTCTCCGGCGAATGAGTCGAAATTAACGCCGAGCAGCGTGTACATTCTGTTGAACTCTTTGAGACTGGCGTCAACGAACAGTTTCCACAGTTTCGTGATCTCAGGGTCTCCGTTTTCAAGTGCCCTGAAGTTCGCCCTCGCGTCGTCTTCAAGCGACGGGTCTTTCTCGGCTTCCTCGTGAAAACGCACGTAGATCTTGAGCAGTTCGTTGATCGGGTCTTTCATGATCGTTTCTTCGTCGCCCCAGAGCCTGAACGCGGTGATCAGTTTCCCGAACTGCGTACCCCAGTCGCCTAGGTGATTGATCCTGACGGTGTTGTACCCGAGAAAGTCGTAAATACGCGCGATCGAATGGCCGAGTGCGGTTGAAACGAGGTGCCCGATATGGAACGGCTTCGCGATATTAGGCGATGAAAATTCCACAAGTACCGTTCTGCCGCCTCCCTCGTCAGATCTGCCGTACGCTTCGCCCAGGCGCGAGATCTCGTCTACGGCAGCTTTCGAAATGGCGCTGCGGTCAAGGTAGAAATTCAGATACCCTCCTACGGAGACAACTTTATCTATCACGTCCGGAAGCGTGTTTTCTTCTATCTTTTTCAGCAGTTCGTCGGCAATAAGCGGCGGCGCTTTTCTCATTACTTTTGCGAGTTTAAAGCACGGAAACGCAATGTCCCCCATCTTTCTGTCGGGAGGCGTAGCAAGTCCGGAAAGTACGGTTTCTATATCGATTTTTTCATCGGCGCCTGCTATCAGCCCGGCAACGATCAGTTTCTCATCCATTTTTCTGTTTTTCCTCTTCTGATTCTTCTGTATTATCTGTCCCGTTTTTAGCTTCCGGGCGGCGCGCCGTGCATACGAAAAGCCACACCGTAATTATCGCGGCGAATATTATGGCCTGTATCCCGAGGCTGAGCGGAGAAAAAGATATGAACAAACATACGCTGCCTGCCGCAATCACTCCCGCAAGCTCTTTTCTCTTGCAAAGAGCGCAGATGATGCACGCGAGCATAAGGACACTGAACCACACGACCGTATTCATTGTCCCGCTCTTGTTAAAAAAATTGCCGAATTCCGTAATAAAATCTTTCATATCTTAACTCCGTTGACAGCCAAAAAGCGTTCACGCGCAGTCCGTTTTCCGCCTTTTAAACGCGTCAGACGACAATATTTACGATCCTTCCGGGGACCACGATGACCTTCTTAACAGTTCTTCCGTCGATGGCGGCAATAACTTTTTCGTCCGAAAGTGCTATCGCTTCAGTCGTTTTCGCATCCGCGTCGGCGGGAACGGTTATGCGGCCTTTGAGCTTTCCGCAGATCTGCACTGCAAGCTCTATTTCGGCCTTTACCGTCGCTGCTTCGTCAAATTCGGGCCAGGTTTCTTCGTATACCATCTTCCCGGACAATGCCAGCCGCTGCCATATTTCTTCGGTGATGTGCGGGGCAACGGGGTTCAGCAGTTTCAGCAGTACCTTAAGATCTCCGCGTGAGAGCGAACCTTTGGAATAAATCTCGTTGACCAGGCTCATCATGGCCGCGATCGCAGTGTTGAATTTCATGCGCTCGTAGTCGTCGGATACTTTTTTGATCGTTTCGTGAAGCACCGCGCGCAGAGGCTCGGATTCAGCTTCGCCGTCCGTTACCATATCCTGCAGTTTCCATACGCGCTCAAGGAATCTGAAACAGCCTCTCGCGCCGTTAGTTGACCACGGAATAGCCTGATCGAACGCGCCCATAAACATTTCGTACAGGCGGAACGCATCCGCGCCGATCTCCTTGACGATATCGTCGGGGTTGATGACGTTGCCCCTCGATTTGGACATTTTTTCGCCGTTTTCGCCGAGGATCATGCCGTGAGACGTGCGTTTAACGTAAGGCTCGGGGCAGGGCACCGCGCCGATGTCATAGAGGAATCTGTGCCAGAATCTTGAGTACAGCAGGTGGAGCGTAGTATGCTCCATGCCGCCGTTGTACCAGTCGACGGGAAGCCAGTATTTCATTGCTTCTTCGGATGCTATCGCGTAGTCGCAGTCCGGATCGGTATATCTGATGAAATACCATGAGGATCCGGCCCACTGAGGCATCGTATCG
The DNA here is from genome assembly GCA_017963755.1 of Clostridia bacterium. Lineage (GTDB taxonomy): Bacteria > Bacillota > Clostridia > UBA1212 > UBA1255 > UBA1255. The sequence goes on from JAGCTF010000114.1 coordinate 9,520, forward strand.
GTCTCACGTTTGGCGGGACGTCCGCAGCAGGGGCA
>JAGCTF010000115.1 GCA_017963755.1 Clostridia bacterium
ATCATTCTGTTAGCCAACTTGCCACTTGCCACTATCCACTTGCCACTTGCCACTTATCACTTATCACTTGCCACTTGCCATTTGCCACTTGCCACTAGTATTCCGGAGGCCCTTCCTTGAAGATCCTTGCCCTTAAAATAAAAGAAGCCGCACTGTCAGTATTGCCCGTGATGCTGATAGTGCTCATCATATGCTTCACGCCGTTAGTTGACCTCAGCGCCGCTGAGATCACCGCGTTCATTATCTCGTCGGTGATGCTTGTCATCGGGATCGGACTGTTCAACCTCGGCGCGGATCTTGCAATGTCGCCGATGGGCGAGCACGTCGGTTCGGGCCTTTCAAAATCCGGCAAACCTGCGCTCCTGCTCATCGTTTGCTTCGTCATGGGCGTGATGATAACTATCGCCGAACCGGATCTGTCGGTACTGGCAGGCCAGGTCTCGGACATGGTTAAAAACTACGTGCTGATAGGTGTCGTAGGCGTAGGCGTGGGACTGTTTCTGCTGCTGTCAATAATCAGGACGGTAAAGAACAAGCCTCTCCCGCAATATCTGATGTTCTTCTATCTGCTGCTCTTTGCACTCGTTGCCGTCCTTATTCTGCGCGAGGGCAATGATTTCGCGGCGCTCGCTTTCGATTCGGGCGGCGTCACCACCGGCCCGATAACCGTGCCATTCATAATGGCGCTGGGCATCGGTATCGCTTCGTCCGTAGGACACAGCAAGAGCGCGGAGAACAATTTCGGATCGATCGCGTTCTGCTCCGTAGGACCGGTACTGGCCGTCGTTGCCATCGGACTCACTTCGAAGGGAAAGGTAAATTACACTCTCCCTGACTATTCCGTCGAATCAAAAATCGGTGCAAATCTTGTCCATACGCTCCTCGAGACCGTGGGAGAGGTTGCCATTGCGCTCGTGCTCATAGCCGGCATATTCTTCATACTTCAGTTCACGCTGCTGAAGCTGCCCGCAAAAAAACTGTTCCAGATCGTGTACGGAATACTCTATACGTTCGTAGGGCTCGTTATTTTTATGACAGCCGTGAAGATCGGATTCATGCCGGTCGGGTTCAAACTCGGCACGCAGCTTTCCCAGAAAGTACATCCGGCGGTGCTCGTGGGCTTCGGGTTCTTAACAGGAATGGTCACGGTACTTGCAGAACCGGCTATACACGTGCTTAATAAACAGGTCGAAAACGTCACCGGCGGCAGCGTCAGCGGGAGGTCAATGATGATCGCGCTTTCTGTCGGCGTCGGTGTTTCGATAGCGCTTTCGATCATACGCATCATTTTCGACTTCAGCATCCTCTACTACCTGATACCGGGATATATAATATCGCTCGGACTGTCACTGCTTGTCCCCGGAATGTACACTGCGATCGCATTCGACTCCGGCGGCGTTGCCAGCGGCCCGCTGACGTCAAGCTTTATATTGCCCTTTGCGATAGGTGCGTGCAGTATGCTTCAGGGCGTGGGTAAAATACCGATCGATGCGTTCGGCGTGGTGGCAATGGTGGCAATGACTCCGCTTATTACGATCCAGCTGCTCGGTTTCAGGGCGATCACCGCCGAGCGCGTAAAGAATAAGCGGGCAATGGCCAGAATTCTTTCTGCTGATGATGAACAGATCATCGAATTTATGTAAGTTTCGGGAGGTGCAGCATGAGTGAAATTAAACAGCGTCCGGAACCGGTAAAATCGCCGGACAAACTGAAACTCCTGATCACCGTCGTGAACAGAGTAAAATCCGAATATTACGCCGATCTTATACAGAGTTTCGGGGCCAATATCCAGTGCTTCGTTTCATCGAAAGGCACTGCGCAGAACGAGATGCTTGACATTATAGGGCTTGCGGACGACCGGAAGAGCACGATCCTCAGCGTGATCCGTGAAGAACGCGCGCAGGAGCTTTTAGATACGCTTGCCAAGCGGTTTAATACCATAAAGGACGGAAAAGGGATCGCTTTTACCGTTCCGATGAGCAGCGTCGTAGGCGTGCTCGCGTACAGATTCCTGGCAGATAAAAGAGAGACACAGAGGTTTTTATGATGGATTTTGAACATGAAGTAATATTTTGCATTGTGAACGAAGGCTTCAGTGAAGTCGTCATGGAGGCCGCGAGACGCGCAGGGGCGAGGGGCGGAACGGTGCTTCGCGCGCGCGGGACCGCGAACGTTGAAGCGGAAAAAGTATTCGGGATCTCGGTGTCTCCGCAGAAGGAGATCGTGATGATACTTGTTCCTGCAGAAATACGAAACGACATATTGCACTCGCTCTATTCGACGTGCGGACTTGACACGCCCGGGCACGGAATAGCATTCGCGCTACCCGTTGACGCCGTGGTAGGAATCAAGAATTGGAAGCCGGCTCCCGCACCGGCAGAGGCAGGGGAAGAGGCACAGAGCGAAGAAGAGAAAAATCGATAAAGAATCGTTGAATCAATAATCGGAAGTAATCTTTTTTATTGACCGGTTATCAGGTTTGTGATAGAATAACAGTTGCAAAGAGGCACGCCGATAAGCGGTTCCCTCAGGCATTGTGATCAGACTAATCGCCCGACTCGTTGCCGTTGGATCAGGCGATTAGTCTTTTTTAATGCCGTTTTCCGCCTCGAAAGACGTATACGACGAGACTGACCAGCGATACAAGTACCGAGATCAGAGCATAAAGCTCAGTATGTGTTACCATATCGTCCCACCTCCCATCCTTCCAGATTGAGAGGGATATCAAAAAAGACCGACCCTCTCAGCAATCAAATAATCAACTGCCTGAGGGAACCGCCACCGCAAGGGGTATCGAAGCATCCCGAGTACCGACGTGCCTGCTAATTCTATCATTTAATTTGGAATAATTTAAGGAAAATATATCGACAAAAGCCGACAAAAACTGACAAAAAGCGTCAAAAATCGACACAAATCGACAAAAACCATTGTATTAATCAAGAAAGCAGCAATAAAATAGCAAAAATTAACAACGCATCCGTTTTGATCCCGTACACTATACTCATAACCCGTACCGGAGTTATGTCAGTAGAGGATAAAAACGGATGCAAATTAATTATTCTGACCAGCGCTTCACTTTCCGTCATGGAAGCACGTGAATTCCGAATTTTCAACTTCCGGCAGCCCGTATTTCTCCTTCGCGTCACCGATCGCATTGACCATGAACACCATATTCCGGGCGAGGTTTCTGAGCGTCTGGAGCCCTTCCAAATCTTTTCTGACGTCATCCGCGGTAAAGCCGTGGATCATATTCCAGTAAGTGCTTGACGCCACCGGCATGCCGCTGATCGTAAAATATTTATTGAGTGCGTCGAACGTGGCGGAATTTCCGCCTCTGCGGCAGCTTACGACCGCAGCTCCGACTTTCATATGCTTCGAAAAACCGGTGCTGAAGAACAGGCGGTCAAGGAACGACAGCAGGGTGCCGTTCGGTGAGGCGTAGTATACCGGGCTTCCGATCACGAGCCCGTCCGCAGCTTCAAACTTGGGCGCCGTTTCATTTACCAGATCGTCGAAAATGCATTTTCCGGTTTCCGTACACGTGCCGCACGAAATGCAGCCTCTTAATTCGGCAGATCCTACCTGTACGAGCTCCGTCTCAAAACCGGCGCTCTTGAATATTCCGATCATTTCCTTCAGGCCCTCTGCGATGCATCCGTCGATCTCCGGGCTTCCGTTCAGTAACAATATTTTTTTCATGATTATTCCTCCGCTGATGTGGATCTGGTTTCAACTTTTTTCTTGCTTCGGACGATAATGACGAATATCGCGGCGCACAATATCAGTGCGGCGGCAATAATAAGGATCACCGCCCAGACGGGCAGTCCGAAATTTATCTTCGATTCGTCGCGCGTGACGGGGAGCTGCTCCGGGTCGTGCTCGGGTGAATCGGCGACAATAACTTTGATAACGTGCTCGGCGACGTTGCCCGTGTCATCCGCTGAGTGCAGCTTAAGCTCGTGCTCTCCGGGAAGCAGGCGGCCCTTATCATCGAGCGCGCCTTTGCTCCACATGTTCACGACCTTAACGTCATCTTCATTGTCCGTCGCCGAAATGTTCATCGAGCCGTAAGTGCCCGTGCGCACGTAAATGACGTCGGTAGAAGCGGCAATGACCGGAGCTTCGTTGTCCCGCGGCCTGACGATCACCGTAATGCGCTTTTCGGCCTTGTTCCCGAACGAATTTTCAGCCTCCAGCACGAGCGTGTACGGACCGCCTTCAATTGCATAGCCTTTGTCGTCGATCCCGCTCGCTCCGTCCCAGCGCTGTGTTACGGCAAGCTCGCGCTCTTCAAAAGCGTCGTATGCTTCGAATTCTTTGAGTTCGAGCGGCTTTTCGGCCGTCTGGTCGATCGTGTCAGAGCCTTTATAAGTAAGAGACGGATCGCCGGCAATGCCTTCTTTAAGTACTATCGAGATCGAGTCAATATATATCGGCTCCGGGGCGGGAGGCTCGGAACCTTCCGGAACCGCCGGAACGCTGCGGGTGAAATTCAGTGAGAACTGCGCCAGCCGGCCTTTTTCGTTCGCCAGATCGGGCATATCGTGGCCGCTGACGAAATTGATCCCTTCGTCGTAGAAAGAGAACTCGGACCACTTGTTCTTCTCGTATCCGGCCGCAGAATACCTGCCCACGTGCGTCTCTCCGTTGTCAACGGTCAGATTCAGCGCTTTTACGTCGCCGGGGATATATACTTTTACTGTGATCGAACGGATACCGTAGCACGAAATATCGTATGCGGAATAGTCCATAAGCACTCCCGCGCCTTCCGTGCCGAAGAGCTCTATGACGTTTCCGTCAGCACCTGCGGGCGCCTGGGCCGCGGAGATCACTCTGGCCGACGATTCGGGGTACGCCGAGCCGCGCGCGGGATCTGCGCTGTCGGCAAGGTTGAATTCGGGCAGCTGCGCTGTCGCGGCGGTAACGTTTGGCGACAGGACGCCGGAGAGGACGAGTAAGCACGAAAGAGTGATCGCTGTCAGTGTTAATAGTAATTTTGCATTTTTCATATCACGTCACCTCCACGCTCATTCGAGCATTATTGACCGGATCGCGTCAAGCTCCGCGTCGGTAATGCCGATGGATTTAAGGAAGCTGCTCACGTTGTCCTTAAACGTCTTTCCGCTCAAGGTCTTGAGATAATTGACCGTAGGGTCGAAGTTGGAGGAGAGCATCGTCTCGACCGGAGTTTTATCAGCGCTTCCCGAGTAAGAGAGGAACGACATCTCATAGTCGCGGCGGATCATATCTTCCGGCACGCCTAAAAGCCCGAGCAGCAGCATGGCGAGTGTTCCCGTGCGGTCGCGGCCGATCGCGCAGTGGAAGTACACGGGATAGTTTTCGGGCTTCGTAAATACCCGGATCTCTTCCGCAAGCGCCTCCTGCTTATCCTCGTCCTTAATGCCGCCATAAAGAGGAGCGCTGATATTTATATAATTCACTTCTTCTCCGAGAGGGGAGAACTTGCCGCCGGCTTTGCCTTCGCCCGGAGCGCGCAGGTCAAGGTCTGTGCGTATCCCGAGCTCCTCGAGCATTATCTTCTTTGCCGCGGAATTTGCGCCGTCAACGTTTGCGCCGCGGAATATCATGCCCTGTTTTACAGTTTTACCGCCCTTCACGCTGTATCCGCCGAGGTCTCTGGTATTTGAAACGCTCGGTATCGCGAACGTGCGGAATTCGTGTGCGGTGTGGAGTTTAAATATGTCGGACAATACCGTTTTATCTGCGAAAACGGCGCGTACCTGCCAGTAGTAATCCGTATTCACCAGCAGGTCGTCAATATGTACGGAGTTTCCTGCAGTCACGTACGTTTCGGCTTCGGACAAGTCTTTGGTGCGCGAGATATATACCAGTGCGTACTTTGGATCGTTCCCGCTCCCGCCTTCCTCGCCGCTGCCTTTAACTGAATCGCCCGCGAAATTATAATTCCAGGTGAGGTCGATCCCCGCAGGATAATACATATCGGAAAAATCGCGCAGCTCTTCGGAATCGCCCGGCTTATACCCGCTGCAAAATTCGTGAACAACGTCGTTAGCCGCCGATATTGTGCCGTTGTCCGCCGGTGTGATCGCGGCGATCTGCCTCTTCGCGCAGCCGGCGGATAAAAGTGCAAATACGAGCAGCAGCGCCAGTACGGCAGTCAGGACTCTTGTACTTTTTTCACTTGTTTTTCTTAACATTTTCCCCTCCGCGCGCTTCATTTAATGGGCGGTATCTCATCAGCAAACAGCCAGTAGAATTCGGAGTTGGTTACGCAGATCACGTCATCCGCCTCAGTCATCATCTTTATAAGCTGATCGAGCGTGTCCCATTTATTGTAAAAATCGAGTTCGTAGCCGTGACCCCAGACGTAGAACAGCATATCGGATTCGGCCTCCTTCTTAAGGAAACTCTCCGCGATCTTCAGCAAGGAACTGTCAGTTATGCCGCACGTGGGCTGCCATTTAAGCCAGGATTTCGGCAGATTGAAACGGTTCGTAGACGTAGTCGCGCGGGCAAACTTGGCTGAAGTATTGTCCCTCGCGATCTCCATCGTCGTTTTCGTGTATTCCGTATCGCCGCCGGGCCACGCCATGCCCACGGGGCAGATGCCGGTGATTTCGTAGATATTGTCAATATCCTTGTCGATCTCGTTCATGACCTGCGTTTTGGTGTAGTTTTTGAGCGACGGGTGATTCAGCGTGTGGGAAGCGACGTCCTGACCGTCATAAATGCCGGTGCTGATCTCCGCCTTCGTCCAGCGCAGGTGGGAGAGGGAAGGATCTCCGAGCGTCTGTCCGACCCACGTCCAGTTCGCTCCGAACAGGCCGGTGTTGATGAAGAACGTGCCTCTGAAATTATACTTGTTGTATATCTCGATTATGCGCCTGTCCTGCGTGATGCCGTCGTCGAAACTGATCGTAAAGTATTTTTTAGGCGTACCGTCGCGCGTCAGGCCGGAATCGGAGCCGGCAAGGCGCCTGCCTTTTTCGTCAACTTTCCACGGCAATTCCGTCGGAGCGGGTGTGATCTCCGGCGCGTCGGTCGGTGTCTCGCCGGGGTCAACGGCGCCTGTCTTTTTTCCTTCTGTTGCGCCCGGATCGCTGCCCGGTACCGTGCATGCTCCCAGGAGCAGCGCGAACAGGATAAGCAGGATCGGCGTCAATAACAATGCTGTTTTTCTCACTCAGATCATCTCCTCATGTTGCTGCCTATATGTTAGCAAAAATCGAGGAAAAAGTCACGAGGTTTTTGCTGAAAATGTCAACGGGATTTTTGTTGATGTGGTCAATGGTTTTTGGGTGAAAAGGTCAGGGAATCTTGATCGGGGCGCAGATAAAGCAAAAGCTGCGCCGACCGAATCGACGCAGCCTTCAAACGTGACCCATCGGAGGCTCGAACTCCGGACACCCTGATTAAAAGCCAGGTGCTCTACCTACTGAGCTAATGGGTCGGGGTGCTTTTTACAAGCACGACGCGTATAATACAACTTTCAAAAGAAGTTGTCAACCACTTTTTTTCGTTTTGCGGGGTAAACGCTTAATTGGTGATTATTAATGATTCGGTTCGACTGGCGGCAAGTTGATTTTGTTTGTTGCGGTTCAGACGTCCATAACCTCCGGTAGTTTTTTCACCTGCATTATACCACCTGAGCGGGGCGGCTGGCAATAAAAAATCGTGAATTATTTTGCTTTTTCTTTGCAGATCAAAAGTTGGAATAATCCATCTATACAGCGGAATAGTATATTTAAAAACCGGCGGAAATATGTTAAAATCAACAGGACATATGCAGCGAACGTCCCGGGATAAAGCACGGATCCGGAGGGAGAACATGGAAAAATACAAACACGTAATAGTAATCGGGATCGATGGCGCCGGAGCGTTTATAAAAGACGCCGATACGCCTAGCTTCGACAGGATATTTGCCCGCGGAGCAGTCACGTACAGAGCCCTCGCGTCAAATCCCACCATCAGCGCCGAATGCTGGGGGTCAATGCTGCTGGGCGTCGGTCCAGAAGTCCACAAACTGAAAAACGAGATAGTATCGAACAGACCGTATCCGGTGGATGCCCAGTTTCCCACAGTTTTCCGGCGTATCAGGGGGGCAATTCCCGATGCGGTCCTGGGTTCGTTCTGTGAATGGAATTCCATAACTTTCGGCATAGTCGAAAGCGACCTGGGCGTGCACCACGCCACCGGGAAAGATATTGACCTTACGGTGAAGATATGCGATTTCATTAAAGAGCGGAAGCCTCTGTTCCTGTTCTGCCAGATCGACAGCGTTGACGGCGCCGGCCATCATTTCGGGTACGGTTCGGAGGGACATCTTAACCAGATCCACGCGGTGGATTCGATGGTAAACGATATATACGAAGCTGTAAAGAGCGCCGGGATCATTGACGACACACTGTTTATGGTGATCGCGGATCACGGCGGGACACCATTTAACGGTTCCGGAGCGAGCCACGGGGGCTGGTCGGACGCGGAAAAATACGTGACATTTGCCGCAGCCGGGCCGGGGGTAAAACAGGGGAATATCGGAGAGATGAACGTCCGCGACCTGGCGGCGATCGTGCTGTATGCCCTGGGACTCGACACACCCGCTTTTGACGAAAAAGGCTGGACTTCCCAGATACCGGAGGGGCTGTTCGATGACGTCAATATCCCTGAATATCGCGATATTTCCCACCTGACCGGCGCGGAACCCATGCGTTCGAGGAAGCAGCATACGTCGGAGAGCGAGTTTCCTTCGCCGTACCGTTTAGGGTCTGACGGGGTGACAATATATACGGATTTTGCTCCGGGGGATGCTTCGGCACTATATGTGGACGAGGACAATATGGGCCGCCGTTCCGTGCGTCAATACGAGCGGTATATGAACCGGGGCATGCGTTGTGAGGAGACCGTGCTTTTCGGCGGAGATCTGCCGGTGCTGGGCTTCGGCACGTTTCACAGGGAAGACAGGCTGGAAGTCCCTATGCTCTGCTTAGGGGAATTTGGTTTCTCGATCGAAAGGGAAGGCCGGACCATACCCTTCACCAAAGCGGCGAAAGTTCATACTGAATATTTTCCCGGCGGCGTCCGGTGGGATATTTTGATCGATAAAAACGACACAAAACCAGTCCGGATGGAGGCCTGCCTGCTGGGCGGAAACAGCATGGCGGTCAGGCTGGAAGCACCGGAAAAAGCAGATCTTTCGTTGAACGTTGGAAATCCGAGGCTCACGAACCGGAATCTTGACGCGACCTGGCTGCGGCCCGATTGCAGCCCGATACCGGAAACCGTAACGAAGATACCGTTTGCGGCTGCACCCAGGTTCCACATAAAAACCGAAGACGGACTGGATCGGCAGGCGCAATTGACACTCTGGTGCGGTGATATCGAAGCGGAAGTGCTGAACGATACTGTCAATGCCAGGTTTATGCTGGGCCCGGACAATATTTTTGCGGCGGAGGTACTGATCCCGGCGCAGGACAAGGAAATTGACCCGGCCTGGGCAAACACGTCTCTCGATGGATTGTGCGGGGCAATCGCGAATGCGGAAACGGAGGCGAAACGCAGGCTGTTCCGGGTGAAACTTGACAGCGGAGATCCGTACCTGGACAACGGCTTCCACAACAGCGTGCAGGAACTGGATTACGTTTACTGGACGCCGGCGTGGCTGGAATGCAACCAGTTCTGGCGCTGCTACTGGACGAACAATTATCAGATCTCTGCCGCTCTTGCCCTGGGCGACAACGACAGAGCCGCCGGTGCGCTCGGATTTTTCGGACAGATCGAGGCGGGCTACAATGCCACCACGCCCCTGGGTAATCCGGATCAGGTCGAGCGGGATGATTCGGGCGAATTCGTGCGAAAATTCGACGGGATGCCATATTATTTGTACCAGCTGTACCGGTATATCGACGGCGTGGGCGAAAAAGGCCTGAAACTGCTGGAAGATGTTTTCGATAATATCCATAAAAACAACTTGTCGATGATAGCTCACTGCGATCCAGAAGGCACTGGGCTGTACGGCTGGCATCCGGGCTGCAACTCGTTTATGTACCAGGCGGACCACTTGACGATTCCCGGGTACGGCACGTCGCCGTCCATAATGATAGCTTCAGGCTTCCGGCTGCTGGCGAAACTGCTCAGAAAAGCGGGAAAAGTTGCGGAGGCAGACTTTTACGAAGAGCATGCGGAGCGGACTTTCGGCGCTTTAGGAAAACTGTGGAGCGAGGACTGCTTTGTATGTCAGATCGACGCGGCTAACGACGCGGATCACGCGCATTATTACACAGACCTGGTGTTCCCGTCGCTGTACGGAGATATTGACAACGTCCGCGGCCTGCTTTGTCTGCTTCACCTTCGGGACACGCTTATATATGACAGCCCGGACACGGGGCTTCCGCTGGTAAAAGTAGGAGATCTGCTGCCCTCGCTTTTCGCCCAGGATATGGTCCAGTCCGTTGGCGTCGCCGAAACGGCACTGGCTCTGTTCAAAATGGGATTCGACCAGCTGAGCTGGGGGCTCCTGCGGTCCTGCGGGCTGGCGTATTCGGTCAATACCGAGTCTCCCGGCAGTGCTCCGGAGCGGTTCAGTTTTGAAGGCAGGGGAGAAGCGAATTACGGTTTCGGCAATCCCGCTGCGGTTTTCCCGCTGGCGGTGGTGGAAGGCCTGCTCGGGCTTCAGAAGAAGTCCGGCGGCAATGTCCTGCGCTTTGCTCCTGCTCGGCTGCCCTCTAAGCGAATCGCCATCGACTGTCTGGGCGTCAACTGCGTGTGTGAGAACGACAGGTATGAATTGACCAGAACGGCTCGCGTTGAATTTGCGGCACAGAACGAATGGAAACAGGTGGAATTCAGCATCTGCGTGCCCGGAGGCAACACCGTAACACTGTACTGCAACGGAGCACCGCTGGAATTTACGTCTGAGCCGCTGCTGGGTAAAAAGCGCATAACCGCGGCCGTACCGGCGCAGGATAAGCTGGTATGGGAACTTAAACTTGAACAAATTCATCAGATCCCGGACGAACTGCCGGTGATCTACCGCCGCCCGGGAGAAGCCCTCGCCGTCAACGACGCCGCGCCCGGCCAGGCGGAGAGTTTTACGACGCCGGGGCGCCATCACGTGCTGGTGGCAGCGGGCGACTGCTACATAGACCAGCCGGTAGAAATATTGCCGCCGTTCACCGAATCCGAAGCCAAGATCTTTGACCGGGAAATGACCATAAGCGGACAGATCGATCCCCGCTATGCATACCAGGCCGAGTTCAAAATAGGCGGGTACAAATTCCAGCGGAAACTGGCGGCGGACGAGGCCGGACAATTCGCGTGCATATTCACGCTGCCCGTGCGGCTGCTGCTTCCAGCGTATATTGTAAATTACCGGCTCACTTCGGAGAACGGAGCAGAGGAAGGACAGCTGCGGGCGGTCAATACATCGTTTATTGACTTTGCGGGGCAGCCTGTCGAGCTGGACGCTCATCTAAATACCGTAAACATTACCGGCGACGCTCCGTGGCGCTCCTGGGCAACGCTAAAAATGCGGTTGTCCGGCGATACCTGCCGCGCAATCACCCGCTGCGATTACAGTATCGTACGGAACGAAGAAGGATACGTACGGGTATGCCGCCTGGACAACGGAAAAAGCGAAACATACACCCGCCGCATTGCCCCCGGGATATATCCGAAAAAAGTGGAACTGGAGGTTGACCGGGCCGTCGGTGCCATATCGCTGCTGTACCAGGGGGATGTGGACGTTCGCCTGACGGGAGCCTTGATCGGATACATTACGCTTAGCTACGACGACGGAAAAGAGACCCGCACAATGCTGGAGAGCGGAAAAACCATTGGTTCTCTGTTCCGGAATTACGCAAAAGACACGGTCCACGTGCCGGTGGACTGCAGCTCGGTGGAAATGTATCTCGAATCGGTCAATCATCTGGTCATTCCTTGCGACGACAGCCGCGTCCTTCGCAAGATAGCCATCGAGCTTTGCAAAGAAGATTCGAGGTTCGCGCTGATCGCGGTCAACACTTATTCACGCAATTTTACACAGAATAATTCGCAAAACGCGTAGACGTAAACAGGAGGAATAACATCATGAAAAAACTTACCGCAATTCTCCTTTGCCTGGCAATGGTATTCCTGCCCCTGATCGGGAGCGCCGAAGAAGCGCAGGAAGCCGCAGGTTTTGAAACGAACCTCAACTGGAAGGGAATAACGTACGACGGCAATACTTTTCAGGTCCGCGACGACGGACTGTATACGGGAGATACCAGCAACACCGTATTCGTAAGATCGGACAAATATGTTGACGGCACCGTGTCGTTCACAATGGAATTCGACGTTGACATCTTATCTGTGGTGAACAACGATTACGTCTGGAGCGAGGCCTGGCTGTATTATACGTTTAGCCTTGGAGTGCCGGAAGAGGATGACGTGATCGACGAAGCAGTGAAAAACCGGCTCTATCTGAAAGGCGGAGTGACAATAATGCCGAAGACCCGGGACGGAGTGTTTATTGTAGGAAACAGCGAGATGGAACTGCCTGAGGGACTTGACGAGGTTCCGATCCATCTCAACGTTGTGATAGAGTATGCCGCTTCGTTTGAGGAGATCGTGTATAAGGTCAACGGTGTTGAACTGGCGGTTGACTACTTCAGCCCGGAGGCACACGAGGGCTGCATCGGTATAGAGACTGCCTGGACGGAGATGAAGGTCACGAAAGCGATATACACCGAGTATCCCGACGGACTGCCCTCCGAGCAGAAAACTCCTACCGCCGAGCCTACCGCGGAGACCCAGCCTACCGAAGCGCCGGAGCATCCTACGGAAGAGCCGAAGGCAACTGAAGCCGCTCCCACCGAGCAGGCGGCCACGGATAAACCGGCGGACAATACCGATCCTAAGGATAAAACCGACGATTCGTCTAACAAGGCCTGGATCTGGGTCGTCGTAGGCGTTGCTGCAGCGATCGTCGTTGTCGTCATTGTCGCACTGGTGCTGAAGAAAAAGAAAAAATGAAAGACCTGAAGAATAAACCGGCTGCGATCATCGCTGCGCTGCTCCTTGCGGTAATGATATTGACCGGCGGGTGCGGTAAAGTTGACCACGGCGGCGCGGATTACGATGAAACGTACCGTTCTCCGGCTGTCGAGTTTACAGATTGGGAGGAATATAAAGACGTGAAAGCGGATCCTTCGAAATTCATGAACGTGTCGATCACAGGCACCGGCATCGATATCCACGCCAACAGCACAGGCTCGAATTACGGCTACCGCTACGGCCCGTCTATGTTTTATAACAGCGACGGCAGCATGGACGCCTGGTTCGCGTCTCCCGGCGCCGCCGGGCTGTGGGATTATTTCACATATAAAAATTCCACGGACGGGGGCAATATCTGGAGCAACGATAAGGTTGTGCTGGAGCCCACGGCGGACGCGATGGACTACCCGTCGGTGTGCGACCCCGGGGTGATATATTTCAGCGGTTATTACTATATCGGATACACGTCAACGGTCTTTTCGGGCGGTGTAGCGAATAACGTGTTCGTAGCCCGGGCAAAGCATCCGGACGGCCCTTACGAGAAGTGGGACGGTTCCGGCTGGGGCGGCAGTCCGGCTCCGGTGATCTATTATACGGATGACGCGGCTGGATTCGGTGCCGGCGAGCCTTCTTTCGTCGAACTGAACGGCACGCTGTACGTCTATTACACCTGGACCACGCCAAGTTCCCAGACTACCAGGGTGGCGATCGCGGACGCGACGGACGAAAACTGGCCCCTTACGCTTCAGTATAAAGGCATAGCGATGGAGCGCGAAACCAGCCCGAATACCGATTCGCCGGACGTCAAATACGTGGAAGATTATGGTAAATTTATAGCGATCACCGTGGCTTCCCGCATGAATCCGGACAGCGGCCTCCAGTTCTGGGAATCGAATGACGGATTCACCTTCTATAAAACGAATCTGCTGAAAACTAACGTGTACAGCTGTGCTCACAACGCGGGGCTTATGGGCAGGCCCAACGGCCATATCAACCTGAAAGATCCCCAGTTTCTGGCCTACGCCTACGGGGGTACGGACAATGCCTGGGGCAGATGGAACACCCGGCTCCAGCCTTTCACCATCACGCTGGGCGATGCGATCGACGATTCGGACGCGGGCAATGAAAACCTGAAACTTCCTCAGGAGCGAATTGACCGGGACGTGTGGGTGATGGGGATAACGACCCGCAGCAACCAGCACTATGAAAGGATATTGTCCGCCGGCCCGTTCAAGATCGAACTGTTCTGGTTTGACGTGGCATACACGAACATCAACGTAGAGCCAGATGAGGAGTATTATTTCACCGATTACGACACCTCTGTCATAGGCTTCGACAAGCTCAACTGCGTGCCGAAAAAAGTCGGGGAGACGTACGTGACGGCGCATTATAAAGGAGCGAAACACCGGTTCAAAGTCACGATATTGCCCGACGGAGCCCCCATCGAGCTGGAAAACCCGAAGCTCGTAGAGTTCGGCACGGCGCTGATATGGCCCTGTGACGGCCCGGTAAAAATCGAAAAGGACGGTACGGTAGTGATGTCGATATCGTCGCGGAGGGATAAGCTGCAGCTGCGTTCGCTGGCCCGCTTCGAGGACCGCAACTGGATGGAACTGTTCAACCACCAGGGCGATTCAGCCCGTTTCTGGGACGGTCACAGCTACGTGTACGATATATCTTACAGCAGTTCGGCGGACAATGTGGTTCAGATCGCTACGAACGGTATCGTGACCGCCCGCAGACCGGGGGAGACCGTTGTCACCGTCACTTGCGGCGAATTCTCGTACGAGGTGAAGATCATGGTCGTGGAGTGACGAAGCGGGGGATAATTATGAAAAAATCATTTCTTTCGTTATCGCGCTGGCAATATTTTTGACCGGGATCACCGGGCTGGCTGTTATGACAGCAGGTGCAGAAGCAGCTGCTGGCGCAGTTGACGTAGTTTCGGTATCCGACGACGGACTCCATATGAAGGTGGATTTCACCTTCTCGCGTTATCTGTGAAATCATAGTAAATTATTAAATTTGGATTTTTTCTATGACGCTGCCGATGCTTTTAGCCATAAATCTGTTCTTTTTGTCATAGATAAAAATGAAAAACTTGAATTATCTATGATAACAGGGTGTGTACCCCAACAAAAATGAGAATGGCATAATTATATGTGGTCTTGAGCTGTGTACCAGATTTGGTACGCAGCTTTTGTTATACTTTATTTGCCCCGGAAGTGGGGCAGAGGAGGATAAAATTATGGACATTAACAGCATTTCAAGGCAGATGGATCAGCTTCGCAAGGAGATCCAGGATAACGAGAAGAAAATCGCGTCGGAGCAGCGTTCAATGGACAGTTACGTGCGCCAGGCTGAGAACTATGAGCGGCAGGCAATGCAGCAGCGTAAACTTGCCGAGCCATACATCCGCCGGGTCAATGATTACCGGCGCAAGATCAGCGACATACAGCGCAAGCTTTCGCAACTTGAAAAAGATCTGAATCGCGAGTTGGACAAGCAAAAAAGGAAATAATAATGGACCCTGATATATTGCAAAAACCTCGAAGAACATTTATTGCAGCACGCGACATTTTTCATAAGGAACTTGACCGTTGGATCACTGATCTTTTGAATGATTGTCATGGTGATTATAATGCTGCAGTTTCAGAGTTATGTCAGGTAATGAGCGAAAAGTTCCATACACCCTCTGGAAAATTGAAAGATGTTGCGATATATCTTGATGCGAACTTGATCGAACATATTATTGTATCTTTGAGCAAAGAACTTGACTTTAAATATTCACGTATCAGTCAATCAGTTAATGACATAAAAAAAGAGTGGATTTTAATAAAAAAGAAACACGGAAACAGATCAATACTTTCAATTCAATTGTGTACTGAGAACTATATCCATATCTGTAGCGAAACTGGGGGTTGGAATTTATTCGCTTACTCCTACCGTATATTGGAAAATGCGATAAGTAGTTGGGTTAATGGATGTATGTAAAAAAACATGATATTGTAAGGATTCCTCTTTTATGTTAAACTCTGCTTATAATAACAGCGTTCCGCGTACGCTGAACATGCACAAAGGGGCATCTCACATGGCAGATCAGGAACCGAAAAAGCTGGCTTTGATACGAATAATGCAGATATTGGAGAGGGAAAGCGACGTTGACCACCCGCTGAAGCAGGAAGATATTGCCCGGATCCTCCAGCGCGACTATGGCATCGAACTCGAAAGAAAAGCCGTTGGCCGCAACCTGGCGCTGCTGGAAGAAGCCGGGTTTGATATTGCCTCCGATCGGCGCGGCAGTTACCTGTGCGAGCGGGTGTTTGACGACAACGAACTTCGGCTGATGATCGATTCGATCCTGGCGAGCAAGCACATTTCCGCCCGGGACTCGAAGAGCCTGATCGACCGGCTGTGCGGCCTGACCAGCAGGCATTTCAAAAAGCGCGTGAAATACATCCATACCGTTGACCAGTGGGACAAAACGCAGCAGCGCCAGCTGTTTTACAACATCGAGATCATCGACGAGGCGATCGGGGCGGGCAAAATGATCGAGTGCGATTACAACCACTACGGCACGGACAAGAAACTTCACAAGTCGTCATTTCAGCGGGTGTCGCCGTACCAGCTGATCCTGCACAACCAGCGCTATTATTTGATGGCGTATAACGCATATTGGGGCCATATGTCGTTCCTGCGCGTTGATCGCATCACCGACATCCGTTTGTCAGAGCGGCCGTTGATTCCGCTTCGAAAACTCGAGGGGTATGAGCGAGGCATCGACTACAACGAATTGACCACCGCGCTGCCGTATATGTTTTCGGACAAGCCCGAACTTATCGAGCTGGAGATCGACGAAGGCGTCGTTGACCAGGTGGTGGATTGGTTCGGCAAGGACGTGCGGTTCCGCAATGATGGCGACAAGCTGTTGGCAACGGTTCGCTCGAGCCCTACGGCGATGGTGTTCTGGGCAATGCAATATGCCGCTTACGTCACCGTTCTGTCGCCTGCGTCGGTACGCGACAAGGTGGCGGAGAACCTGCGGAAAGCGGCGGAGAAATATAACAATTATCAAGGAGGTTAACTATGGACGCTATAGCTCTTTATTCAGAATGGAAATCATCACCGTACAAAAAAGAACTCGCTAAAATATTCGAGGAGCCGGATTCGCACGGCATACTGGATATCAAGAATATTGAAAGTGGTCCTATAATTGGTGATCCTATCAAAGCTAATAACAACTGCAATTTGAGATTCAACAAAAACGGTAAAACCTATGAAATCCACCTTGAAAAAATCAAAGCAGTTTATCGTTATTATGATGATGGATCAGGAAAACCGTCTATGTTATCCATTCAAAACACTACCGATTCATTAGCGCTATTGTTTTACGAGGAAGATGAAACAGACGCCTTTCTTCTTGTTGAGTTTGATAACGGCAGCATCAAGGCAGAAATAAACCATCGAGTCGTTAGCTGTGCTTTCTAAAAATGAATGAGTATGATATAAGCGGGAGGACAAAATGATTTACACGGAAATGACCAAAAGGGCTTTAGATATTTCTTTCAATGCTCATAAGAATAAAACAGATAAAAGCGGAGCACCGTACGTGTACCATCCGTTCCACGTTGCCGAGCAGATGAAAACCGAGGATGAGGTCATTGTCGCCCTGCTATATGACGTGGTCGAAGACACGGACATGACCTTTGAGGATCTGCGGGCAGAGGGCTTCTCAGAAGAAGTTTTGTCTGCGTTGAAATTGCTGACCCACGATAAATCCGAGCCGTATATGGATTACGTGGCCAGGATCAAGGGCAATCCGCTCGCCACAGCAGTCAAACTGGCCGATTTGAGGCACAACAGCGACCTGACCAGGTTAAATGTCGTTGATGACAAGGCACTGGCGAGGGTCAAGAAATATGCGGAAGCGATTAAGTTGCTTGAAAAAGAAGTCGAAGGGCTACCGGCCAAATATTTTGAGAATCCAGAAATATTGATTCTTGGTTCTTTTCCTGGGTCAAGTTCTCTTGAGGCTCGAGAATACTATTTCGATAAGAAAAACAGAATTTGGAGCGTACTTGCTAAAATATATGGAGAGAACATCCCCGAAAATCAAGAGCAAAAGAATGAGTTGTTAAGAAAGCATCACATTGCATTTTGGGATGTGTATCATAGTGTTGCTGCCACCGGAAGCAAGGATAGCAGAATCCGGGGTAGTGACTGTGATTATAATCTTATTGGACGTTTTCTTGCCGAACATGGGACAATTAAGAGGGTTCTTGTGGCAGGGGAAAAGGCGCAAACAGCTTTCGAAAAACTCTACGAGGAACAAAAACAAGAATTTGCGAAAGTTAGTGTTGATGTTAGATCCGTTTCGTCGACAAGCAACGCTAATAGCCGGTGGTTTGATGAAGATGCCTGGCGCGATGCATTAAAGGAAGGGACTCATGACAAATGAAGTGTTCGGGTTTCAGAGACAGACATCTCAATGTTTTTATTAACTATGCTTCAAATGGCAGGGATAACGATGGTGAGCATCTTGAAAATAATATTACCAAAGCTCTTATAAACACGTTTGATTCATTGCCTTGTAAAAATATTAAGGAATTGTGTGAAAAACTGTTTGATATTTACGATTTGCCCGAAACCTTTAGTTGCGATTATTATTTACAATGGAAATCGACAAATGAGACTATAAAGAAAACCATTTTATCTATACCAATAGAAAACAGAAAGTTATTTGCTTTTAGTCGAACGGGAAAGTCATGGGGATTTGAAGGAGGTGACACGAAAGACTATGATAAACTGAAAGAGAATATCGAAGAATATTATAAAAAAAATGAACCTAATTTGCCTGCTGAGATGCGTTCAAAAAAAGTCAAGTATCAACTTTCGGAGATAAAAAAGGTCCACTACAACAATTCTATCCCCGATGGATTAATGATTATTAAAAATAAGTCGGATGCTATTTATGCTATAGCAATGGAAAATAAAAAATACGATCTAGATCCATATCAGCTTAATAACCATATTGAAAAAAGTCTCGAAATATATGAACAAGAAGACAAAAAATATGCTTTGATCTTTAAAAAATATGAGGATATTACAGAATCTCTAAAAGAAATTAAAACTTATATGACAGACAGTTTTATTGAATACATGACTATACTGGGTTATTGCAAACCTGTTAATTTTGAAGAATCTTGTAATGCAGAAGAAGGATTACGCCATCTTTTGACCATACATTTTGGAAAAGATATTCTCGAAAAAATAAAAGATTCATATGATTATAAAATGAAAAAAACAAAAGAGAAAAGCAAAACGAGTAAACCATATGTCGATCAAAGATCAAATGATACTTGGAGGCTTAGTGTTAATTATCCTTTTCTAAGTGAAATAAATTTGGTTTTTAGAAAAGAGAAAGTATTCATCTCTCTCGCTTTCGCATCCAAGACGAGTTCTGCAAAAAAAATGTATCCAGTAATTGATTCTGAACGGTTTAAATTAATTCCTGATAACCTGAAAGCAAAGAAGTCATTTCACTTAATGTATTCTGGTAGAGGAAGAAATATTTCCCAATCGTATATTAATGACGAAGTCGACAAAAGGAGTATTTATGAGTACGTCAAATATTGGAAAGAAAACGTGAACTTGATAAAAAGAACAGACGGAAAGAATCCTAAAGCGGCTTTATTATTATATGAGAAAATGAAAAGAGAAGGTTTAATTAACGATTATAATGATATAGCAACATATTTAGAAGGGAAAGTTAATGATGTCTATGTTGTCCCCGAACTGATTTTTGAACCAGAATGGACGTACGAAGAAATAGGAGAAATGGGCGAAGAAAACTTTATAAAAGAAATAAAAGGCAAAATCAATTATGCACTTTCACTTTTTGATTTGCCTGTAAAGAGTTGATAGTTAAATAGAATTTTTGAGAGGAGCTTAAATTGTGGTTTATATCGTGCTTGGAATAATAGTGGCGGTATTTTTGATTGCCGTTGTTATATATTATTCTGAAAAATCTGGTACGGATAACAACAATAAAAACAATGACGGGAGCGGGTTCATTGACCGTATCTTTATGCCGGGATATAAGCGCGCCGGTATCCGTGGAGAGGAAATTGCCACAAGCGCAATCGAGTCGGTTTTGAGAGACGGCGATTATTTATTCACGAATGTTAATGTTGAATTTGAGGGCAGACCAGCAGAATTGGATAATGTTATTGTAAATCAATTTGGCGTTTATATCATTGAAGTAAAGAATTACAGCGGATATATTATTGGCAATGAAGAAGTTTTTGAATGGCAGAAGTATAAGACCACTGATGCTGGCAACACTTATGAGGGATCAGTCAAAAACCCGATCAGGCAGGTTAGGAGACAGATCGATATTCTTGCTAACTATTTGCGATCGCAAAGCGTCAAGGTGTGGGTCAAAGGGTATGTTTATTTGCTTCAAGACAACAGTCCTGTTGAAAGCGAGTGTATTCTGCACGGGATAGATGATATTGACCAAGTAATTCATACAAAAGATCGTAAGTGTCTTACTCCTGATGTAATCGATAAGATTATTATGTTGCTTTCTTAGAAAGACGGTGTGGATTATTATCTGTAAATTCGGTTCATCTATGATTTTATGATTTGATCTGGTTCTCCTTCCGGCGCGAAGCGGTTATCTAATTTGCCACATCATCTTTGCTGATAAAGCCGGTTTCGTTGCCGAGAACCTCGCGGACATTCTTCGGGATCGCGACTGAAGTATTTACGGACACATAATCTCATTTTCGAGCCTTAGACGGAGCCCAAGACATACCAAAAATCCGTGGATTCAAATTTGGTATGTCTTTTCAGGCGGCGCTCGCTCATTTTCGGGTTGAAGACAGAGCATGAGACATACCAAAAAACCGTGGATTCAAGTTTGGTATGTCTTTTCGGGCGGCGCTCGCTCATTTTCAGGTCAGAGACAGAGCCTGAGACATACCAAAAAACCGTGGATTCAAGTTTGGTATGTCTTTTCAGGCGGGGCACGCTCATTTTCGGGTCAGAGACGGAGCCCGAGACATACCAAATCATCGCTTTTCATGATTTGGTGGGTTTTAATTATTCTATATTATCTTGCCCGTGTCGGCGATGGCAATGTATTTTCGATTGACAGCGGCAAAACGAGACCTAAGCCTCCACAAACCCCTCATCCAGGACGAATGGGACGTAGTCATTGCCCTCGACGCGTATCATGACGTTGGAGAAAAGGGAGGAGATAGATTCTATGCTGGGGCCGGTGGTCGTGAGGCAATTTTCGTTGTCTAGCTTGGTGCATATCTCGGTGCGGGTGGAATCGTAAACCACGATAACGGCCTGGGTGGAATAATTGACCAGCAGCTTTTCGGGGTGCTTGCTCCGGTAAAATGCCAGCAGTTGCTCAAAATACTTTTCGTAATCAAGGCCCTGGATATGGACATTGACAGTAATGCCGTCATCCGCCAAAAAACTGTAATCGTGATCATCACCAGGCGTCATTTCGTAATAAACGCCCGGCTTCACCCGCAGTTCAAAATCAAGCAAAGTGGTCGGTACCCAGGTAAGCGTTGCCCGGTCCCAGTCACTCAGCTCAGTGGCGGGAGCGGCAGACGGAGCAGTCGGCGTGGTCGTCGTCAACGAAGCCGCGGTGGCTGCATTGTCCGAAGCCGGAGCAGCATCCTTCTGGCAGCTGCTGAAGATAACTACCATCAAAACAACGGCAGCAAGGATAACAGTAAAAACACGAATTTTGTTATTATTTTTCAGGATTATCATACTCTTTATACACACTTTCTCCGTCATAAAAATAGATACCGTCCGTCAGCACGATACGCTCGCCCGGGGGATCGTAAAACACGTCCGTGAAAAACTCCACCTCGATGTAGACCCGGCCGGAAGTGCCTTCATCCACACCGCTGTACTCAAACCGCACCACATCGTGATGCACGTCATTGCCCTTGGTGTAGCAGGGGTAGGTACCCAGCATCTCGATCACGTAACTGCTGAAATCGATCTTTTCATTGTCCGGGTCAATGTGCAAAGCACCGCCCAGCGCGGCTTTGATCGACTCGTCAATGAGAATCGCTTTTTCCATGCTGACGTCGTCAAATTCCACCACCAGCGTGAAGTCGGTGTATATGCCGTGCTCCCTGTTAATGTACACGCCGCTGGAATTCGAACGGAATATTTTCCAGAAAGCCATGTCGGAGGAGAACACGTTGAAGCAGTCGCAGATCTTTTCCCGGAGGTTGCTCACGTATTTCGCATTCAGCATGTCCTTATCGATGGTGTCGCCGTGTTTAATGTAAAGCTCCAGCTCGTAATCCTGCCGCTTATCCGAGATCTCATCTTTTTTCAGCAGATTGATGCCTTTGGCCGTGAAAAACGCGTCAA
Organism: Clostridia bacterium; assembly: GCA_017963755.1. Classification (GTDB taxonomy): domain Bacteria; phylum Bacillota; class Clostridia; order UBA1212; family UBA1255; genus UBA1255. Next base: position 22,429 of record JAGCTF010000115.1, read on the forward strand.
TATTCATCCAGGTCATGTCGGATACTTTTTTTGCGGGACTTGAATCAAGGCTTCTGCACAGGTAATCCAGACCGCTCTCACAGATCATAAAATAGGAGTAGTCGTAGTCGTCGGTGAAGTCTTCAAAAAATCGCTCCGGAGTGGCGGAAAGGTCAGAAACGAAATAATCCGTTGTCTCCTGGTTATCATAATTGGCGAAGACCCGAATGCCCTTGCGCTCCTTGAAATTGATCGCCCGGTAGTTACTGGGGCTGCCGAAACGGATCCGGTCGGTCTCCTGGTACACGATATTGCCGTCGCTCAATTTGATGAAGCTGTCGATCAGCGTGTCGATGCCGTCATCCGGCGTGAGCTCGAATTCGTAAGTGCCCGGCGCCAGGTCGTACAGTTTGATCAGCTGGACCCGCAGCCAGTAGCTGAGCTTCATTGACGCGAAATCGTATTTTTCATCCGGTTCGTATGTGACTTCGACCCATTCGTGAGCTTCCTCGCCGTACATTCGCGGGACCGCCCGGACACGCAGCACATCTCCGGCGTAGGGGATGGGGTAGCTGTATGATTCGGGATAATTAAATTCCGGCGTCAATATTTCGCCGTCGTTTATCTGGAATTCGTACATGGCGTTTTTGCTGCATTTCCAGGTGGCGAGGCCGGCGGCGTCAACGGTGATCACGGGGTCAATATTTTCATTTTTCTGGTTTTCGTACATGTTGAAAATGTTGCCCAGACAGCCCGAAAGGAGCAGCGCTGCCGCGAGGGTCAATGCCGCAACAAGTATTATTTTTATATTTCTGTTTTTCACCGTTGGTTCCTCCTTTTGCTATTGTTATTCGTGGTTTTCACCCATTTTTACGGTCAGATCGTTCAGGCTCTTCTCGTACTGTTTCCGGGAGATCGCGCCGTGCTCCAGAAAAGTGTCCAGAAGGGCTTTCTGCTTCAGATATAGCAGATGGTTCTTTTCTTTATGCGAAAGGGTCTTGTTAAGTTCCTGCTCCAATGTATTGTCGTCCATGAAAATCATCCTTGCCGGGCGCGGCGGCGGTCGAAATAGGGTATGTGGAATAATACATTAATTAGAGAAGCGTTGTCAATTGTCCAGTGGCGGATCCGCAAATAATATGTTATAATATCCACGGAAGCAGCGGGATCGCAGATATAATGGTTTTGCCAATTGTTGTAAGGGGGCGCTTTAAATGATATTTAGACGAATCATCATTTTGCTGGTGGCGGTATTGACGCTCCTGGCGTGTACCTCATGTAAATCTCACAATGTAGAATATCAGAGGGCAAGGTGGCTGGAGGCGATAGGCGATATTGACCTCAGAAGCAGCTATGCCGTTGCGGGTTCGGGCGAGACCGGCATGTACGGACGATTGATTTTCGCCAGTTATTTTTCCGACTGCAATAATGTTGCGTATTATTTGTTCGGGCTCGAGGGTTCCGATAGCAATTGTGCAGTGGTCAATTTCCGCTCTAAACTGGATGATACCGTGAGCTATGAAGTGTTTATTATTTCCGACGGCTCGGACCTGTATATTAGAATAGAGTTCGGGAAAAACGATGCCGGGCAGGAGGCAACGAATTATACGGATCTTAAATATAAGGTTGAGTCTGCGAACGGGAAAGCGTTTGTCAATAATGTATTGACCGACGTGAGCGCGATCCGCCAGCATATGACTGAAACACTGGAAACGACAAAATTTACATCTGTTGATGACGGATATAAATATAGAGATACTGACCAGATGGTCGAGGGGAAGATCGTTAAATCTCGCACTCTTTCCACGGAATTTATCGGTGATGAGCGCAAAATCACCTGTGGTTACAAAGAAAAAAAGCAAAGTATCAGCGAGCCTTTTTCGGTCAGTTTGGAAGCGTTCCGGTATATTGACAGCGAAAGTCCGGCGTACACGCTGTTTCTGTCCTCGTCGGATCGACAGGACGAAATGTATTTTTCTGAGGTCTACGAAGAACTCAAGCAAGGCGCCCAAACTGAATTGCCGGAGGAATTGCCCAAGCTTGAGACCGAGCTGATCGAAAAAATCATGAAAGTATTGCCGAAAAAGTGAGCGCGAGCAGGAGAGCAGCGAAAAATGCATTTTGTTGACGCGAAAGGAATATTGACCGGAAGCGGTGGCCGCCTGGGCATGAACATTTACCGGGGCTGCACCCACGGCTGTATCTATTTCGACAGCAGAAGCAATTGTTACCAGTTTTCCCATCCTTTCGAGGACGTGGAGGTCAAGCGCAACGCTCCGGAACTGCTGGAGCAGGCGCTGAGGTCGAAGCGTCGGAAGTGTATGATCGGTACCGGGGCAATGTCGGACCCGTACATGCATTGTGAGGAGCAGCTCGGGCTTACCAGGAAGTGTTTGGAGATCATCCGGGACAACGGTTTCGGCGTGGCGATCCAGACGAAGTCGGACCGGATCCTGCGGGACATCGATATACTGGATGAGATCAACCGCTCCACAAAATGTGTGGTGCAGATGACCCTTACCATCTACGACGACAAATTGTGCAGCATTCTGGAGCCGAATGTGTGCAATACGAAGCAGCGGATCGAAGTGCTTGAGGCGATGCGTGAGCGGGGGATACCGACGATCGTGTGGATCACGCCGATATTGCCCTTTATAAATGATACGAAAGAGAATGTTTCCGCCATCCTGAACGAGTGCGTGCGCGTGGGAGTCAAGGGCGTGATAGATTTCGGAATGGGATTGACCCTGCGCGACGGTGACCGGGAGTATTATTACGCGGCGCTGGACAAGCATTTTCCGGGGCTTAAGGAGCAATATAGGGCCCTATGTACTTGACTCATTACCTGCATTATAATAAAATATTAGACGATGGGCGCTATGCTGTAGCGGGAATTATATGCATCTTTCTTTATTAGTTATTAGGAGGTTATGCAAGATGCATTTTGTTAGACGGCTTTTTTTGACATCCTTTGGAATTTTCTTTTTATTCGCGTTTATAATGTCACAGTTCAAAGTTGTATCCGGTACAGAAGAACCGGAGCCGGTTGCAACCGAAATCGAATATGAGTTTTCAGACAGAAGGGTTCTTGTTGTACTTGATAGAGAATCAAGCCTTGATTTTAAGACCTATTGCAACGATGATTTTCCTGAGGTGGATTGCGAAAGTATCATCAATTTAACGCCTGAGACAGAAAGAAATGCAAAAGAATCTATTCAAAAGGGAAATACGAATGTTTCTTATAACAAGATATTATGTTTAGAACTTAAAAATCCGAACCAAGGTAATACTGTTATTGATGCCATAGCAAGGCTTAATACAAATGAGCATGTTTTATGTGCTGAACCGGATTTTACTATTACTCCTTGTGATACGACTCCAAACGATACTTTTTATGACCACCAGTGGGGACATGAGAAAATCAATCTCCCGTCCGCATGGGATGAAGAAACAGGGTCTTCTTCTGTTTATGTTGGTGTGGTTGATTCGGGTATTGAAGGTACCCACCCTGAGTTTAACGGTAAAATTAAAACCGAGTGGTGTATGTCATTTTTAACCGGTACAGGAGTATCGGAAACAAGCCCGACGGATCTATTTGGACATGGAACGCATGTAGCCGGAATAATAGGTGCAGCCGGAAACAATAACTCGGGCGTATGCGGAGTATGCTGGAATGTGAAATTGGTTTCGTTAAAAGTGTTTGACAGCGATGGCAATGGTAGCAGTTCCTACGTGATTTCAGCAATAGATTATGCTGAAAGTATGTCAATACCTATTTTGAATCTGAGTCTTACTACAAGTAATAATAATGCACTTAAAACCGCAATTGATAATTATTCTGGTTTGGTTGTATGTGCCGCAGGAAACCAAGGAAGGGATATTGACTCTAATCCCACGTATCCGGCGTGTTTCCCATGCTCCAATATAATAGCAGTTGGCAATAGTGACTGTAATGATAATGTTGCTAGTAGTAGCAACTATGGAGCATTATCCGTTGATATTTTCGCTCCGGGTCAAGATGTTTTAAGCACTTACCCGCTATCTATTTGCAGTCCGGTAATATGTGAAGAAAACAGTCATCATTTTTCCACAGGATACCATACAAAAAGTGGGACATCTATAGCAACACCTTATGTAACTGGTGTTGCTGCGCTAATTAAATCATGTCATCCAAACCTCACAACAGCTGAAATAAAAAATTCAATTTTAAACAACGGAGACAGTTGCTCATTGCTCAGTGATAAATGCGTTACCGGCTGCCGACTGAACGCATATAACGCTTTACACAGCATACATTCCTTCACAACCTATGTGGATTACGGAAGCGCATATTACCATAAAACCCTTTGCTCAATTTGTGGTCTTCAAAGAACAACTTTAAGTCTTCATATTTGGATTCCTAATGCCCTACATACGAAATACACCTGCAACAAATGCGGTGCTACTACAACACATCCTTCATTACCCAGAGAGGAGTGAATTATAATGAAAAAAGTAATCTGTTTCTTTTTGGGATTTTTGATCTGTGTTTATTGTGCCGCCTGTAAATCAAACAATAACGGCATTGCAAGCAAAAAAACAGATAAAATAGGATCGTTGGCGCCCAAAGACGAAACCCCCACTCTTTTGCCGGTTGTCGAATCGACACTAACGCCTACAGCTGAGCCGCTCATTTCCGCTCCGACAGAATCTGGTTTTACGACGGTTCCTGATACGCATAAACCGAATCATCCAGTATCTACGCCGAGACCTGCGCGCGAAGACAGACTTGATGAACTTGTATCAGAGAGTTATAAATTGCTGACAGAAACCGAGCGGTCTGCTTTTGAAAAATTGCACGATACGATGCATTTTCGTTATTTCGATGACAAGGACGGATATGCTGCTCGTTCTGCTACTAGTTATGGTGTATTCAGCGGTATAAGTGTCTGGCTTCTTCCTGACGATACGATGGATGAGTATGAAAATACCGTCTGCGGGCACACGTTTTATTATTATACAGGTTGCGAAATAAAGGCTTTTAAAGACGGAGATGAATGCGAAATTAATATAGCCTATAGCGAAGGCTGGCTGACCGAAGAAGATATTGCAAAATTGTATGAAATACACACGTTAACGCTAATGGTTTATAGACCATCAGCTTCCGAGAAAGAAATAAACAGACTTAATGAACTTGTAACTGAAAGTTATAAATTATTGACCGAAGCCGAAAGAACTGCCTTTGAAGAGTCCCACAACATTTCCCGTGAACGCATCCGTTATTTTGACGGTGAAGACGGTTATGCCTCAGAGAATATAACGAGCTACGGAGTATTCAACGGCGTGAGCGTATGGTTTGTTCCAAGCCAGATGCAGGCTGAATATGAAATGACGATCTGCGGCCACAGATTTTTCCATGCATCCGAATGCAGATTTTATGTTATTAAAGATGGAGAAGAGTGTGAATTACACGTTGCCTATGACAGGGGCTGGCTGACCGAAGAAGATATAGCGTTGCTTCATGAAATACATACACTTGTAGAGCGTGTTTATTACTGGACAGGCTCCGAAAAATGAATCAGGGTGTCTCATTTTCTGGGTTTTGACCATTATTATATGTAGGATTCCACCAAAACCGTTGTGTGATAAACTTCATGACAGCCAACCCGCAAAGTGCCAAAAATCGATCAGAAAAGATTTTCTGTACTCTTTTCATCACTACCGGGCTGTCTCATCTTTTTAAGATGCTTTTTTCAAATTAACATACTCAAGGATTATCAAGTTCTTGGGGGGCAACCAGATGTTTACTACTCTTTGGGGTGAGCAACATGAGACGCAAATACTTACACATTGACACCTTTTTAAAATTGGCCGCATTGCAATTAACACTGGTCATTTTAGTCGTTTTGTGCGCACCGCTTGAAATTGCGGCAGCTGAAAACAGAGAACTGTCCGAGGAAGTTGCCGCTGAACTGTTCCGGGCGTTCCACAAGATCGAGTCGATGCAGGACAACGGCTGCTGGAAAGATTATTACGAACCCAAGGACGGACTTACGGTTGACCCGGAATACCTTGCGCAGAATGGTTTTTCTCAAAGCGAAAAAGATCTGCTCTGGCACACATATAACAGCCGCTACCCCAAAGATTTTGGAGATTATACGGACGGGCAAATGCGGTTTTACGTTTACTCCGATGCGGAATGGGATGCTATCCGGACCTTTTACAAAAACCATATGACGGCGGAGTTTTACGAGCCGCGGCTGGAGTTTATTGACAGCGTAACGGCGAGGGTGCACGAGGTGAATTACACCACCTGCATGGCTCACCAATTTAATTATATCCTGAAAGAAAGGCCGGATACGTACGGGAACGTGCGAATTCTGAGCAATAACGGCGGCAATGCTGTCATAGCCGCGGATTTTGATATGGGCGTGGATTCGATGTTGTTTGAGACCCACGAAATACGGCTTACGCTGACGTATGAGGCGGACAACGCAAACGGCATCGCCCGCGACGGCAATGTACCGGGCCGCTGGAAGATCTGCTCTGCGGACTGGTCTTCGGTGATCCTCGACGCACAGGCCCCGGACAACCGGGACGAGCTGAGTGAAGAACTGGTCCGGAACGCAGTTCGTGCGCTCGCCGACGACGTGTACCTATTGTTCAGTTCTTACGATCCGCTGGATGACATTCCGCTGCAGCGCTACCTGGAGCCTAAACGTATCGAAGCCGGAAGGGTCAAATACCTGCGCGCGTATTACGGGCTGGAGGACCGGAGTGTTTTTGAGACGTTTCTGGCAGATTTCTGTTCGGATGAAGTGGCATCACTGCTTCTGGCGGGTCAGAACGCGATCGAGCATGACGGCGATCTGTATTTCAGAGAATATGCCCCATGCAGCGTCGGCCCCGATATTTACCGGTCCATATCGTCTTTCGACTATACGGTGCGCGACGGTAAAAACGCAGCGGAAAAACTTGTGATTTTTAATCTGCTTACAGAGTCTACTCAAAAACAGTTCAGTGAACGCGGCTTTGAGAACGCATTGCTAACGTTTGTTTTTACAAAGACGGGAGAGGGCTGGAAGGTGACAGGCGGCGATTTCATTGATCGCCTGGATTCCATATTTGAGACTCGTCGGGTTCCACAGCCTGCTACCAAGCCTGAGACCGTACCTCAGACAGGCGACGTTACCATGGCAATGTCCGCGGTTATCGCTGTTCTCGCTATGGGCGCTGCGGTCGTTTTCATGAAGAAGAGAGCTTTGTGATCGCTTTTTACGGATCGGTTATTTAAGTGAACGTAAGATTAGAAGCGGCCGTACCGATACGCCCTTTTTTCTTACCGGATCCTCCGCCTGCTAAAATTATACTCTCAGCCCTCGCAACGGCTCTTTTCCTGTTTCCGTGAAAATGTGTTTTGACTGTGTCATGTTCCGGACTGCTCCGGGTAAATCACACCCTTGCGCCGCCTGCTTCTTCTATTGCTCATTTTTCGCCGGGAAGCGGCGCCCTCACTCTGCAAACACCGCCTGAAAATCAAAAACTGCGATTCAGGCGGTGTTTTGCGTTCGTTTTTCGCCGGGAAGCGGCGCCTTCACTCTGAAAACACCGCCTGAAAATCAAAAACTGAAATCCAGGCGGTGTTTTGCGCCAATCTCCCGCCGGGAGACGGCGCCGGGCCGGCACTGTCTCCTTCGCCTCGTGAGTAAAACCTTTGCGCCCCCGCCTTCTAAAATAAACAAAATTATTGTTTGTTGAGTCACTCAAAAAATACTTTTTTCACTTTTTTGAG
>JAGCTF010000116.1 GCA_017963755.1 Clostridia bacterium
ATGCAAACTATCCTATGACCGCGGCAGACGTGAAAGCATCATATGATGACGTAGCTGCTTTAAAGGCATGGTCAGACGGATCTAAAGAGATAGTACCTGACACTATGGAGGAGATCACTCAGCCGACCGCCGCGCCGACTGCGCCCCCTGACGTTAATAATGGCAAAATGGTCTTTTTCTGGCCTTTTGAAGGCGATACGAAAGACTACTCGCACTACGCAATTGAAATGGACAGCGACGACTCTTCTGACGGATTCGTTGACGGAAAGGCAGGGAAAGCGCTCTATACCGAAGCTACGCTCCTGAGTGATACGCTGCCGGGTAATATTGACCTCACCGATTTTACCGTATCTATGTGGGTGAAATGGGAGGAGAACTCTCACGGCACGTATACCGTACCGCTGGCGATCGCGTTAAAAGAGACGAGCCACCATTTTGAACTGTATTATACAGTTGACGGTGATCAGGGAGAGCTGGCGTTTTACGGCACGGGCAACGGCTGGAACGTTGAAAAAATCGCTCCGGTAGAGCGTGACGTATACAATCATATCGCCGCGGTCAACAGCGGTGATACTTTCCGCGTTTTCCTTAACGGAGAAGTGGTCTATTCTGCTAAACGCACGATCAATATGCGCGGACTCGGAAGCGCAGACGACATACTTTCGATCGCCGGACTTAACGACCGCACGCTGTCCTGCGCGGGAGAGTACGATGAGATCGTGCTTGCGGATTATGCTTTCAGCGATGAACTTATTAAAAAACTCTATTCCGATCCTGCCGGAGCGCACGAAGACGTCATCAAACTCGTAGAAGATAATTATCCGGAAGGATACACTAGACCGACCGAGAAGCCTGTCAGCACGCCCGAGATCACAAATACTCCCGCTCCCACTCAGAGCGACGAGCCTGAAGTTACTGCAGCTCCGACGGAAGATGCAGGCGAAGACGTTAAAACACCAATACCGGGCAAGGCAACAGAAAGCGGAAAAGAGACCGATGACAAACGCGGCGGTACGAACCCCGGCGTGATCATTGCGGTCATTTCCGGAATCGTCATCGTTGCCGCCGTTATAGCGGCGATACTGATCGCAAAGAAAAAGAAAAAATAATACGAAACAAAAGAAATAATACAAACCGGGTGATTGCGCAGACGATCTGTGCTATAATTGATCAAACGATTACGGAGAGTGTATCATGAAGCGACGCGGGAAGATCATAACGGCATTGGCAATATCGATTTGCATCGTTCTGTTATTGGGTACGGTGATCTCATTTGCAAAGAGCATGGCGGATGCGGAGCGGCAAAACTATATGAAGACCGCTTCACCTATGGACAGGCAGCCGGAGATCATCACGCTCTCGAACGGATCGAACCAGGCCCGCGGCGCCGGAGCTTCGTCAGGCTACAAACTTCTGCTGGACGGAAGCGACTGGCTTTTAGCCGAAAAAGGCGAGAATGATCTTTCAAAAGCATATAAAGTATCCGTTCCTTCCAGCCTGAGCGGCGCGCTGTATAAGGCGGGCGTTATCGATGATCCAACGGTGGGCACGAATGACGCGGCTGCGAAGGCGCTCGGACAGAAGGAATGGTATTATTACAAAAGCTTCAATTACGAGGGCAGCGGGAATAACGTGTACCTGTGCTTTGAAGGCGTTGCCGACAGGATGGAAGTGTTCCTTAACGGCGAAAAAATCGGTACGCACCAGGGCATGTTCGGAGGCCCGTATATTGACGTCAGCAGCGTAGTGAAAAAAGGCGCGAACGATCTGTCGGTCCACCTCCTCCCGGTCATCGATTATACCAAAACAGTAGTGTTTAACTGCTCTTACGCGTGGCATTACGCGGATCTCCCGCCGATAGGCATCTGGAATTCGGTGAGCATCGAAGACAGGTCTGATGCTGTACTCGATCATCCGTTCATAACGACCGTTTCACACGAGACCGGCACGATGGATCTGAGCGTTGACATTTCAGACGTCACCGGGCAGAGCACGAAGATAGGCGGGACAATATTCTGCACGATCTCTCCCAAAAATTTCAGCGGCAATTCTTATTCGTTCGAATACCGGCTTTCTGATGCGGAAAAAGGCGGGGACCGCAACGTGCGGCTTCGATTTGACCTCCCTGAATTCAAACTCTGGTGGCCGAACGGGTACGGAGAACAGAATCTGTACACGATGGAGACGCTTTTCGTTGACGATTCCGGCGGCCGCTCTTACGACGTCACGACGTTCGGCGTGCGCACGCTTAAAATGGTTGCTACCGGCCGAAAAGAAGCCGCGAATATGTATAACCGCACCGCCGTTTTCAACGGAAAAGCTCTGTTCCTGAAAGGCGCGGACTGGTGTACGATCGACGCGGTAATGAATTTCACGAGAGCAGACTATGACAGGATCCTCTCACGCGCCAAAGATCAGGGCCTCAACGTATTCCGTTCCTGGGGCGGCGGAATGTGCGAGACGGATGATTTCTACGACCTGTGCGACGAATACGGACTGTGCGTATACCAGGAATGGCCCTGCTGCTGGGACAGCCAGAAAACGCAGCCTTCCGACGTACTTTACGAGACCGTTATCCTGAATACCAAACGCATCCGCAACCGCGCGAGCCTGCTCGTTTACGGCGGCGGAAATGAAGGAGAAGCACCTGTTTCCGATAAGGTCATGAACAAGATCGGAACACTGACTTACCAGTACGACGGGACAAGAGATTTCTGGCGCCAGGACGGCGGTGTCGGAGCATACGGTATAACCCATGACCATATCCACTGGGGCGGCGAAACTCCGGAACACTACGCCGAAGTTTACTACGCGACAACGAATAATCTGCACGAATACGGACTCGATTCAATGATGAACTATGAGTCTGTCGCAAAGTTTGCCACACAAAAAGAGATGGATCAGTGGCCGATCGACCAGAAGGGAACCATAGCTTATCACACCGCCACTTTCAACGGTATGAAAGGCTGGAATCCTACGCCTTACGGCTACGATATAGACACTTTCATTCATTACGCTTCACAGTTCGTCGAAGTAACGGATCTTAAGAGCCTTATAACCGGAAGCCAGATCGCACAGATGATGGCGGATTATCCCGCGGCACTCAATTCACGTATCAATTTCCCGAACCAGTCGATGGTAATGTTCTATAAATTCAACGACGTGTATCCGGGCGCTTCATGGAGCGTTGTCGATTATTACGGCGCTCCTAAGCTGGCATACTGGTTCCTTCAGGATGCGTACGCTCCGCTTACGGCCGCGCTCAGAATGGACCGTTACGATACGTATAATAAAACTGACAGATCAGTTTCTTTCCCTGTACACGTCCTCGACGACGCGGACGCGCTTCGAAATTCAAACTGGGAGGTCGTTGTAAAAGCGTATGACGAACGGCTCAACGTTGTAAAAGAATCGCGTTATTCAGGAAGCGGTTCGGTCGACATGACCGGGCAGGCAGGGGAGTTCACACTGAGCGCAGCACAGACAGACCACGCGCCGCTGTTTATTGTCACCACGCTCTACAAAGACGGAAAAGCGGAAGGCAGGACGTACATATTCATGAATGCCGGAAAAGACCCCGGCTGCCTCTTCGCGATCCCTGCGGCAGACGTTGACGCCGCAGCAAACGGTAATACTGTTACTTTCAAAAACAACAGCGATATTCCGGCGATCGCGGTCAATATCGATCCCGGAAGTGCATCGGATTCGTTCAGGCCTTCGGACAATTATTTCTGGCTCGAGCCCGGTGAATCGTACACCGTTAGCGTAAACGACGCGTCGCTTATCAGCGGATTCGGCGGATTCAATTTCAAAGATAAGGCCGATACTTCGGCGCCCAAAGCGCCTAAAAACCTGAAGGCGGCATCTGACACTTTTGACACTATCACGCTCAGCTGGGATAAGCCGGACGCGAAATCCGCGATCCGCTATTACGAATTATACCTGAACGGAAATCTTTACGCACTTGTAAAGGGAACGGCGAACACGTACGTGGTAGAAGGACTGTCCGAATTGTCCGAATACGATCTGGACCTGATCGCCGTTGACAACGGAATGAACCGCTCCGATAAAAGTAAGACCGTTTCCGCGAAAACCAAAGCCGATAATATTGCCCCGTACGCAAAACGGATCGAGATCACCGGACCGGATAAAATAACAGTACGGTTCAGCCGCAAGGTGGATCCGGAATCGGCATCGAATACGGCTTATTATCTGCTTAATGCGGGCGGCACCGTAACATCTGCGACACCCGGGGAAGACGGGTACAGCGTTGACCTCGCGATCTCGGGTTATAACGGAGATTTTGCGGGCAAGACTCTTACAGTGATAGGCGTGAAAGATGATACGGCAAACATGAACCGTTCTCTTCGGACCTTGTTCAGACTTGACAATACGGTGACGGGTTACTGGCCGTTTGATGATGAAGCCGATGTGATCGAAGACGCTTCGGGGTATCATTCAGTTCCGGGGAACGCAGCAGATGCCGAATACGTTGAAGGTTACGCGACCGATTCAGGAAAAGCGATACGCCCTGTTAAAGGGAATATCATTCTGACAGAGTCCGACGTCGTATTCAAAGATACGGTCATTTCGTTCTGGTTTAAAGGCGGTAAAAATTTCAGCGGCTTCAGGGTACTGCTCTGCAAAGGACAAAAAGTTCCCGGCCACTTTGAAATATATGCGAACGAAGGTGATCTGAAACTGTATTGTCCGGATATCTGCGACAGTTCGTTCGGGGTCAATCTGAATAATTATATGGGCGAATGGATTCATATGTGCTTCACGTATGACGGCCAGAACTTTAACTGCTGGATCAACGGCGAGAAAGAAGGACGGGTAAGGCTCGCAAGAGATATTGACAGAAAAACGTTCCCGCTCGTTCTGGGCTCGCTTCCGGGCGGTTCGTTTATGACCGACGGAGCGTTTGACGAATTGATGATACTGCATTCCGAAGCGGGCGAAGAATTGGTAAAGCAATTATATGAAGGCTCGTTCCGGCATGAGATCAGTTTTGAAAAAGCGGCGTACAAGCTGCGCCCGGAGAGCGAAACGGATATCAAAGTGATACGCAAAAACGTTGACGCGTCCGAAGTGCTCACGTGGTCAACGTCCGACGAGTCCGTTGCCGCAGTCGATCAGTCCGGCCACGTTACCGCTTCCGGTTACGGAAGTGCTATAATTACGGCTCGCACCGCTGACGGACGGTACGTGGAAGGGTGCGTCGTTGACGTAGGCGATTTTGCTGACGAAGATACGGAAACGCCTGAAGGTGTAAATATTATGCTTATAGTCGGGATAGTTCTCGGCGTCGTTGCACTGGCTTTAGTGGTGTTCGTAGTGATACTGATCCTGAAGAAAAGGAAGAAAAAAGGGACTGAATGATATGGGAAGAAAATTGTTCAGAGAGAAGGGGATAACGGCAGCCGGTAAGGTACTGCCGTTTTCGGCTTTTGTGCCGTTCACAGGACGCGGGGAAGGCGTTCCGGATGGTCTTTTTGTTCAGAGCGCGTATAAAGAAAGCCTGATCAGCGGCGCCGAAAAGCTCTGCGGCAAGAAATATACTTCACTTCTCGCGTCGGATTATATTCGCTTCCGCGAAGACGGCGACAGGATAACGTATGAAAATATATATTTCGAGCGGCGGCGCGATCTTATGACGCTTTTCACGGCGGAGATGGTCGAAGGAAGCGGCAGGTTCATGAAACAGATCATTGACCTCGTGTGGATGATCTGCGACGAAGCCTCGTGGGTACTCCCCGCGCATAATCTCGTGAAGCCCGACGACACCGGAGCGCTGCCGTACTGCATTGACGCAGGATATGAAGACGCGGTCGATTACCTCGACCTGTTTTCGGCCGCGACCGGAGCCGATCTGGCGCTCGTCGTGTACTATCTCGATGATAAATTTGACGCGTATTCAAAAGCAATCGCTGCCCGCATAAGGCA
>JAGCTF010000117.1 GCA_017963755.1 Clostridia bacterium
ACAAGCTCTGGATGAATCTGCTTATCGACTGTGTGCCTGACAATAACGGCTGGAACACGTTCAATTACGTCGTTAATAAGTCTCCGGCTTCTGCTCAAACGGTCGTGCTGGAAAAGTTTACGGGGGACGGATACGCCTCCGAAAAAGTGGCCGACTGCGAGTACGAGGTTGACGGGCGCTTTATGACCGTGAAGATCCGAAAGGCGGATCTGGGGATCGACGGCGGCGAATATACCGTGAATTTCGCGTGGACGGACAACGTTCATGATATTGACGACAATGGCGTTGAGAACGGCGACGGACGTACAGAATACAGCAGTTTCTCCGGAGACATTATGGAATTCTACGTGTCCGGAGACGTTGCCCCCGGCGGCCGGTTCAAGTTCTGCTACGATACCACCGGAACTGTCGCGACCGGCGAGCCTGAAAAAGGTCCGTCGAAGCTTGCGCTCCAGATCGGCGCTATCGCCGGTGCTGCTGCGCTGGGCGCCGGTGCTGTGGCTGCTGCCGCGATAGTTAAAAAGAAGAAAGAAAATGCAGATAAAAAAGAAAATGCGTGAATTTGAGGAGGAAAAATCATGAAAAAAATCATTGCCGTACTTATTAGCATGCTGATGCTGGTGTCATTGTGCGCAGGTGCTGTAGCGGTCAATGCCGAAGACGGGTACGTCGCTGTCAATACTTATTCCGGCAGCTTTACCGTTCCCGCCGAGAGGATCGGACCCAGCTCCGACCGCGTCCCCAATCAGGGAGCGTACTTCAATGCCGCGTCCGCCTTCAACAAGATTTCTATACCGAGGTACTGGTCAAGCAACCCGAGCAACAGCGGCAGGGGAGACATCACCGTCCGCTTCGATCTGTTCAAGTTCGAGACCGACTACGCGACGTCTATCAAAGGAACGTCGCTCTATTCGAAAGAATTTACGACTAACAAAGACCAGAACGCGCCGCTCGAGTTCGATCTCGGCAAAAATTTTGATAAGGGATGCTACGCGATCAGCTTTACTGTAGTGAGCGAAGACGACGGCCTTATCCGCTATTTCGTACTTCCCGAGAACAACTGCGATTACTCTGAACTCCGCATCGGATTCAGCAGCATCACGTTCGGATTTACAGTGAATTTCGTGGAAGATGCGTCTTTAGACAAATATTTTGCGAGACTTCCCGGCACCGAAGAACTTGAAGAAATTGAAGAGATCATTTTCGCCGATAACCAGGACGCCGGTGCAAGAAAGGTCAACGACGCTCCGATCGGCGTGAGATTTACCGTTCCCGCGGGCAAGGAACTTGTTTCCATCACCGCTCTTCGTTCGCCTACCTGGACCGAAAAAGAGAACAATGACATGAAGGTCGAGGTCTATGCGTGGAGCACCGATTACGACACGACTGTTGCAGGAAACGTACTTGCCGGCGCCGAAGTGGTCGGTGACGTTGACAACGCAGATGCCGTATTTGCTCTCAACAACAGAGTTCCCGCCGGTGAAGTGCTCGCCGTATTTAGCGCCACGAACTCCGGCTCCGTCGGATTTTACGGGGCAAATTCCTCTAAATATATCACCGAGACTTTTGCGAATGGCGAAGCTATTGGCTTCTATCCGAGGATATCTGTTAAATATGCGTCAAAAGGCGGCTCTACAGAACCCGTTGAGCCTGTCGTAACGTATTCCAATATGCTGATCGGCGAAGGCGCTGCGATCGGCACGTGGGTAAATGGTACAAACAATACCGCAAGCGTCGCTTTCACTACCGCCGGCGGCCTTAAAGGCATCGCGCTCGGCATCTACTGGGCTTCCAGAGCGCAGGGCGACAATCCTACAGGCCCCGAGGCAACGTGGACCGCTGAGCTGTTCGAGTATAAGAATGATGCGGAAACGACTTTCGCTCAGGCACCTTTAAAGAGCACGACAGTGACGTCCGTCGCTGACAATAAACCTGCTTTCAGGCTGAAATTTGATGACGTGCTTCCCGCCGGAACGTACGTTGTAAGATTCACCGTCACCAACGCCGATTACGTTGATGACAACGGCAAATCGCCTTATCTCGTGCTGCCTCTTCCCGATACCCGTGCTCCCGAAGCCGACAAGTTCGCTTTCTCGGGCGATGCGTTCAACCTTACCGTGATCGGTGAGACGATGGACAATTATTTTGTCGCGAATCCCGCCAATGTTTCTCTTAAACCTGCTGAGCAGCCTTCTACCGAGCCCGGTACCGATCCTCAGCCTGTTACCGAGCCCAAGACTGAGCCTCAGCCTCAGACCGGCGACGCTTCTGTCACAATGCTCGCCGCCGTCGTAGTGCTCGCACTCGGCGCCGCTGTAGTCTTCATGAAGAAGCGTGCATATTGAACTTAACCTTTTTGCATTATAATTGAATCGCAAGGAAATGGGACAAAACTCCGAGTTTGAGCAGATTTGTCCCATTTTCTCGCTCATTTGACGCCGCCCTGATGCGGAGCCCTTTTTGCAAAGTGGCACACGGTCTTCGATTCCGGGGATTTGTGTGCCACGGATTTTTCATTTTTCTCCGGAAGTTGAAGATAAGTGGCACACAATCTCCAATTTTGGCGATTTGTGTGCCACGCATTTTTCATTTTAAACGCAGAGTTGGCACACAAAAAGAGTTTCAGACGATTTGTGTGCCAGAATTTGTTCACTGCCAGACTAAAAGACGGCGCCCGGCTGGCACACAAACCTCCAATAAACCGACTTGTGTGCCAACATTAACCTTTGCCTGGACGAGAGGCGGCGCCAGGCTGGCACACAAAACCCGAAAAAATTAATTTGTGTGCCAATGTTGACTGCACGCTAAGTGAGAGACAGCGCCTGCCTGGCACACAAACCGCGATTTTACCAATTCGTGTGCCATCTTTGCCCGCAGCCTGCCGCCCTTGCCGTCTGTACGCGGCTTGATTATCCGCAGGCTGCTAACCCTCCTCGCTGAACCTTGTCCTGTCGATCCAGAGACCGAGTGCCGGATTGGGAATAAAATAGACGTCCTCGTGAAGGCCCGTAGGAAGCCCTGTAGAGCGATCAGGCACCGGAAGGGTATTGTATCCGGGTTTGAGGGTAAAAGGGTCGTAGAGGCGCGCTAA
>JAGCTF010000118.1 GCA_017963755.1 Clostridia bacterium
CGAAGATGAGCATGAACACCATCACCATCACCATGACCACGACGATGACGATGATGACGACGAGTGCTGCTGCCATCACCATCACGACGATGATGACGATGACGACGAGCACGAGCATGAGCACCACCATCACCACGATCACGACGAAGACGAACATGAACATCATCACCATCACCACCATCATCAAGGCCACGATGCGGATGAAATATTCACAAGCTGGGGCGTTAACACAGCGAAGAAGTTTACGACTGGGCAGATCGAAACGATCCTCACCGGACTTGACAGCGGCGAATACGGGCAGATACTAAGGTCCAAGGGCATTGTCAGCGCTGCGGACGGAACGTGGATCTATTTCGACTACGTGCCTGAAGAACACGATATCAGGACTGGAAGCCCCGATATCAACGGCAAACTCTGCGTGATCGGCGCCGAGCTTAAAGAAGATAAACTCAAGACTCTTTTTGGAGTGTGATATAAATGACAACGGAAGTACCGGTATTCATGTTCAACGGATTTCTGGATTCCGGAAAAACGACTTTCATACAGAGCATTCTCGAGAACCCGGAATTCTCCAACGGGATCTCGACGCTGCTCGTCCTGTGCGAAGAAGGGGAGGAAGAATACCATCCCGAGCGTTTCGCCAAAGGAAAAGTCACTTTTTATAACGTTGAGAATGAGGAAGACCTGGAGCCTTATCCTCTCGAAAAAGCGCGCAAGGCCGCAAATGCGGAGCGCGTGATCGTAGAGTACAACGGTATGTGGCAGCTTTCCTCTTTCATATACGCGATGCCGGAGCAGTGGATAATCGCGCAGGAAATGACTTTCGCTGATGCTGCGACTTTTCCCGTATTTAACGTGAATATGCGCAATCTCGTGGTAGATCAGATCCAGAATACCGACTGTGTCACGTTCCGCAACCTCGAACCGGACTCCGACGTTATTCCTGTGCTGCACGAAATATGCAGAGCGATACAGAGAGGCGTTGACATCGTATACAAATTCAACGACGGCACCGAAAAAGTTGACGACGTCATCGACCCGCTGCCGTACGACCTCGAAGCTCCGGTAGTCGAGATCCCGGACAACGCCTACGGCCTTTGGTACGCTGAGATGATGCAGTTCCCGGACAAGTACGATAAGAAAAAATACCGTTTTAAAGGGTTCGTGGGCAAGGACGGAAGTCTGCGCAGAGATGAGTTTTTTGTCGGCCGCCACGTAATGTCATGCTGCGTCAACGACATTCAGTACGCCGGGATGCTTGCCCGCTGGAGCAAGGCCCAGATATTGAAAACAGCCGACTGGGTCATTGTAGAGGCCGATCTGGTCATGGAGAAAAACCGCGTTTACCGGGCGAAAGGACCTGTGCTGACGGTTACAGGGCTTGTGCGCACGAGCGAACCGCAGTATAAAGTCGTGACTTTAGCAGGTACTCCTGCGGACGTATGATATTAATACCGTCTGACTGAATTCTGAAGGCTTTCAGGAAGCTTGGAACGCAGTTTCTTCCAGCCGGGGCATACTGAATCCATCGCGTTTAAGAATTCTGAACTGCCCGGTTCTCCGCAAAGCAGTGCAAACCCGTATGCAGCGGCAAAAGTGACCGCGTCTTTATCTGAATATGTAAGCGAGCGTGAAAATGTAAGTTCGTTTTTGCGCTCGCTTTTGCTTACTATAACAGTTTTCATATGGCGGAAGCGGATATCCGGCATGGCTGAATCTCGCAGCATCGCGGGAGCGTGTGAGTGAAACAGGCGTGTAAACACTGCTTTGGTCAAAGTTTCAAACTCCGCCTCAGTCCGCTTACCGGTTTCATTTGCCTCCGCAGCGTCCTTTCTCGCCTCTTCGTGCGCAGCGATCCATTCTGAATTATCGGCAATCAATTTATCGGTCTGTGCGCTGCCGTACGATTCGGGAACGATCACCAAAAGCCCGTTCTTATCAAACCTCATAACAGGCTTTTTATACCCCTTGTGCGAGCTTACAGTGAAATTTACGATCGTATTACCGATCAACGTGCTGCTTCTGTACCGGATCAATTCATTTACTCCTTTAATGCAAAAGAGCCGCTTCTTACTAATGCTCGAAGTGACTCTTTTCAGAACATGGCGCTGGTCTCGAACGCACGGCACTGCCGAAATTCGGATTTGCGTCATCCAGTGGATTATCAGGGACTTGAACCCCGGACCGATCGGTTATGAGCCGACTGCTCTGACCAACTGAGCTAATAATCCGTGAAAGTCGGGATGACAAGATTTGAACTTGCGGCCTCTGCGTCCCGAACGCAGCGCTCTACCAAACTGAGCCACATCCCGTACGGTCTGCGATGATACCATAAGGAAAAGATAAAGTCAAGCACTTTTTCAACGCATATTTCACTTGCGCGAAAGGCGTAAATATTGTATGATTCTATCTGAGGCGAAAAGCCCGAAAGCGTGAAATAATATGAATAAACTCAGATCTTTTATTGAAAAATATTTTGGTAAATTTATCAGCCGCAGCCGCTTCAGATACAGACGCGTAATAAGCATTGTTCTTGCTGTCGTATGCAGCTGCACGGCAGCATTTGCTTCATTCGGCGGAGTCACTGCAGCTGCGGCCGGATCTAATGAATATACAGTTAAATTCTCTGAAGATTTTGAAAATTGCACTATCGTAAATGAATTTGTTAATTCTGTTGATAACACCAGTATAAATTATTTCTCTCCGGACAGCCTGATATACGTCGAGGGCAGCCTGGGTTCGATCTCAGGGTACAGGTCTCTCAGACTATATAATTGTGACCTGCGCTGGTGGGGATTCACGGGGATCGAAGACGAATCCTTCAGGTTCGGGTTCTCTATTAAAGTTGGCCGTAATTTTGATAACGAGATGCGTATCATCCTCACTACACGCGCCGCCACTTCGACCACCGACGCAGACGGAGGGACTTTGCTTACGATACGCACGAATCAGGACGGAAATACGATCCTTCTGGGCGCTGATGAATCGTTTTTATTCGAGCTGAAAAAAGATACCGTTTATCGCTTAACTGTGGATATATCGAGAGGAACTAACACGTGCTCTTTATCTGTTAACGGAGAACGTACCGGCCCCGATTTTAAGTTCAGGACCAACGTTTACGGTATGACCGGTCTGAGATTTTATATTCCTGAAATCGAAACGGCGCTTGAACCTGCATCTCCCACAGCGATAAGTTCCGGAACTGCATCTAACACTCCATCAACTGTTGAAGGAATTGACGAACCTGCGACGCCCGGACCTGAGGCGACGGTTAACGGATCCGCCGCAACAGACGGTTCGGAAGATACGTTGTCCACGCCTTCATCTACCGTTGAATCGCTTCCTGCCGCTACAGCCCTTCCTGAGCCTTCATACGATAACACAGTGCTTGTTGACGATATCTTCATCGGCACCAAAGGCCGCGACTATCCGCAGAAATATTCGATCCAGGCTCCCGGTAAGATGCCTGATATTGATTATAGCGAAGAAGTTCCTTTGAAAAAAGTCCGGGTTTTCGTTAATACAAAAGAAATCGATATGTCTAAAGCGTACATAACGGAAAATACGGTCTACATTTCTGCCGAACAGTTCTTAAAAGGGCTTTCCATCGATTATAATTACGATAAGAACGAACATATGCTTACTATTATGACTAATAAAGTAAGAGTTACCGCTCACGTTCCCGGAAACGAGATCTCACTGAACGGGGAGAACGTTGCCCTTAAATATCCTGTTCGGACGATAGACGACGTTATTATGATTTCTCCCAACTTCATAAACGAAGTGTTCAACGTTAAAGTATGGTGGGACCGCGACGCGCAGCTGCTCGTCATCACTTCCGGAAGTCAGAAAAACGACGGAATACTGAGGATAGTAGGCGACAAGTTTTTTATGAACGGCGAGCCGTATTATGAGATCAGTTTTAATAAATTCGATCTTTTCTATCAGCTCTGGGCCATTTACTCTGATGACGGCGCTTATCCTTCCGACAGTTTCCGCGAAGAAGCCGCCGAGAAAGCGCTTAAGCAGCTTCATGACGCAGGCTTCAGATCTATCCGGGTCTTCTGTACGGCGGACGTTCCTGATCTGATGTATAATCTGAAGACAAAATTAAATTATTACGAGACGATGGACAAGATGTTTGACCTTTGCGATAAATATGATATAAAGATCGTCGCGTGCATGGGGCTGATATCGGATAATTTTGTCATCAAACAAAACATTGAAGGGTACGGGCTGGTCAATAAAAAAGAAACAAAACTTGACCTTGTGGCATATGCGGATTCTGAATCGAGAACGCTGCTGGCTCAATATATCAAAGAATTCGTTGACCGGTATAAATCGAGGAAGACTATCCTGATGTACGAGATAGTTAACGAAGGAAATTTAGAGGCGGATATCGGCAATACGATCAGCACGGTCTGCTATTCTCTCGGGCAGCTTGCGGACTTCTATAAATTCTGCGCGGATACTATTAAAGCGGCTGACGGTCAGCGCGTCGTTACTACGGGCGACGCTGCGCTCAGGATCGC
>JAGCTF010000119.1 GCA_017963755.1 Clostridia bacterium
ACACCCAACTTCGAATGCGATAAAATCAGCACGAAAATTGCCGGCGGACTGTGTTGCAAGCCGCGCAGATCAAAGTACGTAAAAGGACGCAGCGTTTATGGAAAACATAATGAACTCCCCCGCATATAAGGCGGCACGGGAAAAAGCACAAGAACTGCTGGAAAAATTGACCCTCACAGAGAAGATAGGCCAGCTTTCACAGTTCGGTAATTCTATCTATTCGAGTGAGGAGAAAAAGTACGAGGACCATTTCCGGGAAGGAAAAGTCGGCTCGTTCCTGACGTTGAGGGGCGCTGAGAGAACGAACAAGATCCAGAGCAACCTTCTAAGTATACAAAGGACTCCTATACCGGCCATATTTGCCGACGACGTTATCCACGGCTACCGCACTACGTTCCCTACCCCGATCGCGCAGTCATGCAGCTGGGACCCGGAATTGACCACACGGTGCGACGCGGCTGCTGCTAAAGAAGCGTACGCGGGAGGGCTTAAATGGACGTTCGGACCTATGGTGGATATTGCCCGCGACCCGCGCTGGGGGCGGATAATGGAAGGTTTTGGCGAAGACACTTATCTGTGTTCGCAATTTGCCGCGGCTGCGGTGAAGGGATTTCAGGGTGAAGGCGATGCGCCCGGGAAAGATCATCTGCTCGCGTGTATGAAACATTACGCAGCGTACGGGGCGTGCGTCGGAGGCCGCGATTACAATACGGCTGACGTTTCGCTCGAGACTTTGCACGAAGTTTATCTGCCTCCGTTCAAAGCCGGGATCGACGCCGGGGCGGCAACGGTAATGTCCGCTTTTAACGACGTTAACGGCGTTCCGGCTACGGCCAATCATTACCTGCTTTCCGACGTGCTGCGCAGTCAATTCGGCTTTAAGGGTTTCGTTGTCTCCGACGCCGGTGCCGTAGGCGAACTTATTGCCCACGGCTTCGCGGCCGATCCTAAAGATGCGGTCTTGAAGGCGTTCGGTGCAGGCGTTGATATGCTGATGGCCGGAGATATGTTCAACGACAACATCCCTTCTCTGCTGGAAGAAGGCAAAATCGCGATGGAAGATATTGACCGCTCCGTGCTTTCGATCCTCACGCTAAAATACCTGCTCGGCCTGTTCGACGAGCCGTACGTTGACCCGGACGGTGAAAACGTATTCTTCTGCGCTGAGCATCTTGCGCTCGCGCGTGAGGCAGGCGCTCAGTGTGCGGTGCTGCTCGAGAACAACGGTATTCTGCCTCTTAAAAACGTTAAAAATATAGCGCTTACAGGTCCGCTTACGCACCCGTGCGGTCAGGCTCATCTGCTCGGCGGCTGGTGCGGTATCGCCGATCCGTCGCGAACTGTAACGATCGAAGACGGTCTCAGGGCGGCAATACCTGACGCAAATATCGACGTTATTCCGGGTGCCACTTTTGTGCATATGAGTAAGGAAGAGATCGATGCGATCGCGGTGCGTGCGGCAGGTTCAGATGTTATAATCGCCGTCGTCGGTGAAGAAAACGGCATGGCGGGAGAAGCAGGTTCAAAAGCCGATCTTAATTTGTGCGGCTCACAGGAAGAGCTTGTTCTGGCACTTTGTGCTACGGGCAAGCCGGTCATTTGCCTCGTTTCCGCGGGGCGGCCGCTGGTGCTTTCGAAATTTAAGGATAAGGTTGCGGCGCTTCTTAATATCTGGCAGCCCGGGACCGAGGCGGGCAATTCCGTCGCCGATCTTCTTACCGGTAGAGTCGATCCTTCGGGACATCTTACGACCTCCTTCCCTTACACCGTCGGGCAGGTACCGATCTATTACAACCATCCGTCTACCGGGCGTCCTGCGACAGGACGCTGGCGCTTCGAATCAAAGTATATGGACTGCCCTATCGCGCCACTCTATCCTTTCGGTTACGGAATGTCGTACACTTCGTTCGAATATTCTGACATCTCACTTAGTTCTGACGTGATGCCTGCCGACGGCGAGCTTAAAGTCAGCCTTACAGTTACAAATACTGGCAATTACGACGGCGCCGCTGTCGTGCAGCTGTACGTCAGGGATCTTGTTGCTTCTCGCGTTCGTCCGGTCAAAGAACTTAAGGGATTCAAAAAATTGTTCCTTGCAAAAGGTGCTTCTTCACGGGTGGAGCTTTCGCTTCCGGCAGCCAGTCTGGCTTTCGTCAATTCAGATCTGGAATGGGTCGTTGAGCCCGGTCAATTCATGCTTTGGGTCTCTGAAGATTCAACTGACGAGCGTTACGGATTCGATTTTGAAGTAATTTAACTGTATCCGTCATTATTTTATTGTGCCAGTCGGCACACTATTAAAAGCGGGAAGCTGCGAACAGCTTCCCGCTTTTATCTTGCCTTTGAGCGTTAATCGCTCTTCAGCGCTACAAGGTCACGACCGGCTTATTCAGCCACAGCCTCTTCATTGACCTTTCTCTTTTTTCTGATCACGAACAGCCCGGTAAGAGCGATCATTACGAGGCCTGTGAATGCAAGCACGTCGTAGTCACCCGTCTGAGGCGGCTCGGGTTTGATGAAGTCATTGACGATGATGTACTCGTCGTCGCTGATCTTGGTCACGTAGCCCGGTACCGGAACCTCACCGAGAGTGTAAACGATCTCCTTGCCGTTCTTGTACTTGTCAAGGTCGGTGAAGGTGAAGGTCCAGTCGTTCAGACTGGTTACTTCGATGCTTCTGATCTCGACGCCGTCCGCGTACAGCTTAACTGTGATGCTTACAGGTCTTCTTGCTGTTTTTTTCCTTTCCATTATACCTACCCTTCCTTACGCTTTTAAGATCACGAACATAATACAACACACGCCCCGGCCAAACCGGGGATAACAGGCTGAATCATCTTGCGATCACTTATCTTGCGTATAAAAAAATAATAACTAAATGCCCGAAAGAAATGACAAATAAGCATTTTAATCTTTAGTATTCCCGCCTGTGATGACAGTATTCGTTGAAAGAATGTTGCACCCTTCAGTAGCGAAACGATCACACTATCTGCCAAAACGGCAAAAAGCGAAATATGTTATTTTAAAATATTGTTAATGATAAATCAAGTGAATTTTTCGGAATCAAAAAATACAGCAATATAATAAAAAGCCCGGATTTTTATGCGTATCCGGGCTAAATATTGCAAATATTTAACTAAAATCGAAATTTTAAAAAAATTTCAAGTTCACATCAAAAAAATATATTATTTTATTTCTTCTGCCTCAGATAATCAAAATCCTTGACCGGTGCACAACGGTTCTCCGCCTCAGCCACCAGCGTGACGTCCGGCCTGTTCACAGTCTGCTCACCATAGAAAGTCCCGGCGGAGCTTCCGACTCGGAAAACGAAATCGCCGCTTTCCACTATATACCTGCTGTCCTGCGTATCGTAGCTGGCAATATCCGAGGCCTTAATAAGCACCTTAACTTTCTGATATTGACCGGATTTCATTGCCGACGTCTTAACGTAACCGCAAAGCTCATAAGAAGGCTGTTCGAGCATTGTCCCGGGCTTTGAAACGTAAAATTCAACTACTTCCCTGCCTGTCCTTTTTCCGGTGTTCCGTACGACCACCTCGGCGTAGTAATTGCCCTGCTCCGTCGCGGTAATTTTGAAATTCGAATATTTAAATTCAGTATAAGAAAGACCGAACCCGAAAGGATACGCTACGTCTACTCCGAAAGTGCTGTAATATCTGTACCCCACGTAAATGTCGTCATAATAGATCGTCTGATACTGATTTCCGGGGAAATAATCCTTGGCGGGCGTGTCCGAATAGTCTTTCGGCCAGGTCATAGTAAGTTTGCCGGACGGATTTATCTCGCCGGACAATACTTTAGCGACTGCCGTTCCCGCACCTTCCCCCGGGTATCCGATCATCATGATGGCGTCAACTTTTTCTCGCCACGAAACGACTTCGATCGGGTTTCCGACGTTGAGCAGCACGATCACGCGCTTTCCTTCCCTGTGGAACGCCTCGGACGCCCTGTCGATCATCTCAGCTTCATTGTCCGAAAGATAATAATCACCCTTGATTGCTTTATTGTCAGCGCCTTCGGTGGACGTTCTGGAAATGACTATCACCGCGCAGTCAGCTTCCTTAGCGGAAAGTTCGGCGTACTCCTCAGTAAGGCGCACGTCTGAATTCGGTTTTTCCGGATCATGAGGATCGCACCACCTGAAGGGATCGTTATAATAATCATAGCATACAAGCTTATTGGAATTTTCGATCCCGTCGAAAATGTTGACGGTTTTCTGCGGGTAAACACTTCCGGAACCGTTGCCTCCGAACACAGTTTTATCAGCGCCGTTGCCGAAAAGAACGACACTCGTTCCCTTTTTCAAGGGAAGCGCATCATTATCGTTCTTTAGAAGCACAAAAGTATCCGCAGCCACCTCAGCAGTAAGCGCAGAATGCCCGTCATAGTCAATTCCGGTATTCATCGGGATCCCAATGAAAGACGCGGAATCTGCAACGGCTGTCAATATATTTTCGCAGCATCTGTCGAGTTCTTCACGCGTAAGCTCCCCTTTTTCGAGTGCGGACAATATCGCATCTTTGTCTCCT
>JAGCTF010000020.1 GCA_017963755.1 Clostridia bacterium
ATCACGACCGGAAATGCTGCGGGAGAGGCTTCCGGGGCGCTTCAGCTTACGGAAGAGGAGATAAAAGAGGTGCTTAAAGAGGCGGTAGAATACTGCTTCGCGAACGGCATGGAGATCAGCTTCACGTCGCCAGGCTGGGTGAGCGAAGGATTCTGCAGGGAACTGGGGATAAACGTTCCGACGTGCGGCGCGTGCCTCAGCAATATGGCGATCACGCCCGGGGGCAACGTTGTCCCTTGCCAGAGCTGGCTTTCTTCTGAGCCGCTGGGCAATTTGCTCAAGGAGCCGTGGGACAATATCTGGAATGGCGAAGCTTGTTCCCGCATCCGTGATAATTCGGCGAAGATGGACGGACAATGTCCTTTGCGCGTTAGAGGAGGGAGGAACTGCAGATGAAAAAGCAGAACAAAAACCGTATGAACCGGTCTTTCAGAGCATTCGGCATGATTTGCGCGGCGGTCGCGGCGATCATAGCGGCGGCATTGCTGTTTTCGCCCGCGGTCAATGCTTCCGGCGATCTGGATGAGATCCTGAATTATGAAGTGACCGTAGACGTGAACGAAGACGCTACGCTCCGGATCAGGTACCATATCGACTGGAAGGTGCTTGATTCGACCTCCGACGGCCCGCTTTCCTGGGTGAAAGTCGGGATACCCAACGATCATTATTCGGCGTTGAACGCGCTCAGCAGCACTATTCAGAATATCAGTTATACAAGCAGCGGCGGATCGTACGCGCGGATCGACCTTGACCGGAACTACTATAAGGACGAGGTGGCAAGCTTCGATTTTGAAGTCATTACAGACTACATGTACGAAATGAATCTGCGTACAGAAGGCGAAACGGAGTATCAATTTACCCCCGGCTGGTTCTCTGATCTTAACGTGGACAAACTGACGCTGCGCTGGAACAGCGACAAATTGATAAGCTGGTCTCCCGCATGCGTGACCGAAGACGGTTATAACGTGTGGGTAGAGGAGAACCTGGGGCACGGCGAGCGGTTTACCGTCCAGACGGTATATCCTAACGATGCGTTCGCTTTCGACGAAACTAAATTTATTGATTTCGGCGGAGAGGAAACGTACCGTCAGAGCGGCGTGAGCATACTCGCTTCTATTTTAGGCGGAGTATGCTGCCTTTCATTCGGCGTCCTTTTCATAGGCGGAATTATTCTCAGTATCATTCAGAAGTATAAAGGTTCGTCCGGATTCACTGCCGCGACTCAGAAGAAGATCACGCGTACGAAAGTAGAATATTATCCGATCTGCGAAGGCTGCGGCGCCCCGAGGCCGGAGGGCAAGGAAACGTGTGAAGCCTGCGGGCGCAGCTTCATTAAGAGCGAAGAGATACTTGAAGAGAAAGACATTCCCGCAGAAGAGAGCGAGCTGAAGAATAAAACAGAAAGCGGTCTGTTCGGTTTCAGATCGTCTCCGAACACCTTTATGCGCGTGAATGTTGTCAACGTCCCCGTGATCCACCGCTCAGGATTCTTGTCGAGTCTCGGTTCAGGTTTGTCCGGTTCGGGTTCGCACTCTTCAGGCCGTAGTTCTTCGTGCGCTCACAGCTCCTGCGCGTGTGCATGCGCCTGTGCCTGTGCGGGCGGCGGCAGAGCGGGCTGCAGCGTGAAAGACTTCTACAACACCGATCTTAAGCTGAAACAGCTGGAAAAGAAGTGCGGGAGAGTTAAGAGTTAAGAGTTCAGAGTTAAGAGCGTAAAAAATTGCCCCGGGGCTGATCCCCGGAGCAATTTTTATTTATTAGTCAAAGCTGTATGACCGTGGCCGGTCAAAGATCATTCTTTGTCCGCATCTGCTTTTGCGGGGATCTCGATCTCTTTAACATCTTCGGACTTGCGGCCCTTCTTGAGCATAAGGTTTTCAAGGATGCCGAGGATGA
This sequence comes from Clostridia bacterium, assembly GCA_017963755.1. Classification (GTDB taxonomy): domain Bacteria; phylum Bacillota; class Clostridia; order UBA1212; family UBA1255; genus UBA1255. The sequence continues at coordinate 1,897 of JAGCTF010000020.1, forward strand.
GAGCGCAGGCAACTTCGGTGATCGTAACTTTGCCGAAGTTCAGGACCATGCCGCCTACGCCTGCGATCAGGATGACGGAAACGACGAACAGATTGCTGTTATCGCCGAGGTCAACTTTCTGGATCATCTTGAGACCGGATACTGCGATGAAACCATAGAGAGCAATGCACACGCCGCCCATTACGCAGGAAGGAATCGTTGCCAGCAGCGTCACGAAAGGAGCGAAGAAGGAAGCGACGATCGCGATGATAGCGGTGCAGAAAATGGTGATGATCGAAGCGTTGCCCGTGATAGCCACGCAGCCGACGGATTCACCGTAAGTGGTGTTGGGGCAGCCTCCGAAGAACGCGCCGGCGATGGAGCCTACGCCGTCACCAAGCAGTGTGCGGGAGAGACCGGGTTCTTCGAGAAGGTCGGATTCGATGATGGAGGAGAGGTTCTTATGGTCTGCGATGTGCTCGGCAAATACCACGAATGCAACGGGAACGTATCCGACAGCGATGGTGCCGATGAATGCGCCGTCAATATCTTTGAATCCTTTGAAGGCTTCGAGGAATGCGAAGTCGGGGATCCATTTCATATTTGCAAAACCGGAGAAGTCAATGATCTGCAGCGCCTGGACGCCGGTGCTGTTTCCGATCACGGTAAGGATCGCGGCAACTACGTAGCCGGCTGCGATACCGATAATGAACGGGATGAGCTTCATCATTTTTTTGCCGTATACGGAAGCAACCATCGTTACGGCGAGGGTTATGAGACCGATCAGCATGCAGAGGTAAATATTAGCGCTCTGGACCGCTTCGGTAACTGCTTCGCCTGCTTCGTCAAGGACCGCGTTGCCGGCTTCGTCAAGAACCGGAACAAGGTGTGTGACGCTGCCTTTGAAGAGGTCGCCGATCGCGTTGCCCGCCAGGGACAATCCGATGATCGCGACTGTGGGGCCAATTACGACTGCGGGCATGATCTTGTTGATCCAGCCTACGCCGGCCAGCTTAACTACGAGCGCGATGACAACGTATACAAGTCCGGCGAATACGGCGCCGAGGATCAGTCCGAGATAGCCGGCAGATGCGGAAGCCGCGCCGCCGAATGCCGCGAACATGGAGCCAAGGAATGCGAAGGATGAGCCGAGGAAAACGGGGCTCTTGAATTTGGTGAACAACAGGTAGACAAGAGTACCGACGCCTGCGCCAAAGAGCGCTGCAGACTGGCTCATGCCGTTGCCGACGATTGCAGGTACTGCGATAGTCGCAGCCAGGATCGCAAGCAGCTGCTGGAGTGCGAAGACCAGAACCTGCCCGAACGGAGGACGGTCTTTTACGTTGTAAATGAGTTTCATTGTAACCCTCCCGAATGATGTGGATTTGTTTATTTGTACAAAAATAAAAGCCCTGAAAAAGGGCTCTTATTCTGTAACAATCAGTTTTTGGATCTTCGAGAGAAATTCTTCGTCGTTAAACGATTCGGGGGCCGATAACGTGATCGGCTTGCTGAGATCGAGACTGAAGATTCCCATTATCGATTTTGCGTCAACGACGTACCTGCCGCTCGAAAGGTCGAGGTCGTCTTCGCAGCACGAAGCAGCGGCCGCGAATACTTTGATGTCGTCAATAGTTTTCAGCATCACTTTGTATTTTTTCATATGTTTTTCTAACCTCCATCGGCTGTCTGCCGACGTCAAAAATTATAGCGCTCCGGAGGAGCGAAGTCAATATGTTTTTTTGCGCGCGGAACGGGGGACAGGTACCCGTTCCGCTCTGAGCTGCCGATATTACGCGGCCGGAAATTTCCGGTAATATTCCGGAAATGCCCGGATATTTCCGGCGGCTGCGCGGGATATTCCGGTAATACCGCGTAATATTCCGGAAATACGCGTAATATCGGGTGCTCAGAGCGGCCCGCGCCTCGGGGAACATAATATGGCGCGGCTCGGGAATGCCCGAAACGGGTACCTGTCCCCCGTTCCGCGCTTGACTGCGGGGCGCACGGATGGCATAATAACCGCATCAAGCGAAGAAGGAGCTGGCATACGCTGATGGAAGGCAAACTGACAAAGTTAGATAAAATTCGTATCAACAATAAGCGGAAGCAGATTCTGAAAACTGACACGGAAAAAGAAAAAATATTGTCGCAGACCCAGACGGCCACGCTGCTTGACTACATAAAATGGATAGGCGACTTTGACTTCGACACGATGCCGTTCCGCGAGGCGGACGCGCTGGTGTTATGCCTTGCATCATACTTCGAGATATTGCCCCTGTTCGCCGAAGGCAGAAAAAGTGCGAAATTCAGCGAATGCGCGGCGCTGCTTGACTCCGGACGCGCGAGGCTGATGATCACGGGCGGGGATATGGGGAACGAAGGTATTTTCCGCGCTGCCGCCGAATCGAAGCGTTTCGGAGAACTCGAAATAACGGATTACGTCGATAAATTGACGACCGACCCGCCGCTCCAGTTTGCCACGATGTGCTTCAGGTACAAAGGCAGATTCGCGTTTATTGCCTTCCGCGGCACCGACAGCTCGCTGGCCGGCTGGGAAGAGAACTTTATGATTTCGTTTACGCGGACAACGGCTCAGAACCTTGCCGCCGAGCACGTTTCGATGCTGATCGAGCCAGGCTGCGAGTGGTATATCGGCGGACATTCTAAAGGCGGAAATCTGGCTCTCACGGCCGCGTGTGTCCTTGACGACGCGCAGCTCGCACTCGTAAAGCGAATATTCGTGCTTGACGGCCCCGGCCTCTGCCCCGAAGTGTTTGACGAAAAACTTATTCACCGTATCGATTCGCAAACGACGCGCATTATCCCCGAATACGACGTAATCGGCAAACTTTTCGAGCCCCGGATCACCGACACCCGCATCGTAAAAAGTTACAGAAGCGGGATCGAGCAGCACTCACTCGCATCGTGGATGGTTGACCACGGGCAGCTCTCAAAAGCCCCGGGCAACGCCCCCGGCAGCCGCTGGATCAACAGCCTGATCGACGAGTGGATCGCAGCCCTGCCCATCGAAGAACGCGCCGTTTTTGTGCAGGAACTCTTCGACGCCATGGAGGAGGAAGGAATCAACGACCTTCAGGAGGTTTCGCCGGAATACTTCGGTAATCTTATAATTCGTCTGAGCGGCAAGAGCGCTACGACGCGCAAGGTCGCTAAAAGCCTGCCGCGCAAGATGCTGATCGACGACGTCGAAAAGCCCAAACTTAGCGAGAGGTTTAAAAATTTCTTTAAGAATTCATTAGTGGTGATCGCGATCATATTGATACTGGCGGGAGTCGGTTTTATTCTGGGGCGCAAACTTATCCTTGACATCATCGCCGTATCTGTTGTCGCCGCAATGGCCGCCATCGAAGTTTTTGTCATTATCCGCAGGCTGATCAGGACTAAAGGGCGGCTCGACGGACTGAGGGAGCGGATAATTATAACCGTTGCCCTGATCGCGTTGATTCCGATCGTGCTCATTAAAAATATGGCAAAATTTATTCTCGGCAGCTTCATTTTCGGCGTGCTGTTCATATCGGTCGCGTATCTCGCCGGCCAGGCAGCGTATAAAGAGTCCCGCATTTTCATGCGCGTGGTCAATATTTTTGAGTGTGTGCTCTGCGTTGCCGCCGGCGTCATTTCCTTCTCATACCGAGCGGCTGGGTCGCGCTGTTTGCAATTATTCTGGCCTCGATCATGTTTGCTGACGCCGCCGTCCGCATCGGTTTTACGATATGGTACAGGGTCAGGCAGCACGGGAGCAAAGGTTTACTGGCGCCCGAGCCCGCGGGCAATGAGAGTTCAGAGTTATGAGTTCAGAGTTTTTTCACTTGAAATGCCGGCCGGAATGAGATATAATCAAAAAGAGCTGGCTCTTAAAAGTGCTGCCGGGTCTTACGCAATGGAATTTTGTGAACCCCGTCAGGTCCGGGAGGAAGCAGCGGTAAGCGAACCCTTTCGTGTGCCGTAAGCCCCCCGGCGGTACTTTTAGGAGCCGGCTTTTTTAGTCCGTCCGGGAGAAGCAGGACCCCGGGCGGCAGTCTTGCAGGCCCTTATTGCAGATCCCTATCGGGAAGGAGCGAAAAATATGTCATACATGGCACTTTACCGCAAATGGCGGCCACAGACTTTCGACGAGGTCGTGGAACAGGAAAATGTTGTCAACATATTAAGAAACGCAGTGATCCAGAACAGGATCGCCCACGCATATCTGTTCTCCGGAACGAGAGGAACGGGAAAGACGACGCTCGCCAAAATATTTGCCCGCGCCGTGAACTGTCTGCACCCGGTCAACGGCGGGCCGTGCAACGAATGCGAAATTTGCCGCGGCATTCTCGAAGGCAGGATACTTGACGTCTCGGAGATCGACGCCGCGTCGAACAACGGCGTTGACAACATCCGCGCGGTCATTGACGACTCGGTCTATTCTTCATCTGTGGCTCGCTACAGAGTGTACATAATCGACGAAGTTCATATGCTTTCGCTCGCGGCGTTCAATGCGCTCCTGAAGACGCTCGAAGAACCGCCCGAAAACGTAATATTTATATTGGCCACCACCGAACCGAACAAATTGCCCGTGACGGTGCTGTCGCGCTGCCAGAGATACGAATTCAAACGGATATCGAGAGACGGAATTGCCGCCAGACTGCGCTATATATGCGAAGAAACGGGCATTGACGCCACCGACGAAGCGCTCGGATTTCTTGCCGAAAAGGCGGACGGCGCGCTGCGAGACGCGATAAGTCTGCTCGATCAGACTTCGGCAGCGTCGCAGGGGAAAATAACGCTCGCATCCGCCAGAGAAGCCACAGGATCGCTTGACCGCGAATTTCTGTGGGATTTCACCGCCGCGATACTAAATTCCGATTGCCGCCGCCTGCTCGAACTCAGCCGCAGGATCTTCAACGAAGGCCGCGACCCGTCCGTATTTCTGCGCGAACTGATAGAAGTTTTGCGCAATATGCTCGTCGTTATGTCAGTAAAGAATCCGACGGAGCTCATTTTTGAGGACGAGCGCGGTATCGCCACGCTTAAAAATCTCGCGAAAGGGCTCCGCGTGCGCGAAGTCTCGATGCTTATACGCGAACTTTCAGGTTTGGACAATAATTTAAAATGGGCGGTGTCAAGGCAGATCGTGTTCGAGGCGGGTGTTCTCGGGGCTGCCGACCGCAGGTGGAAAGAAGATACGGCGTCCATAGAGACGCGCCTTGCGGAACTCGAGGGCAGGATAGCGGATCTCGCGGAAAAGGGCATCGCTGTAAGGGCGTTCGTACCTGAAACCGGTGCATTGCCGGCCGATAGCGCTAAGGTCAAGGCGGAACCCGAAATAACGCGCAGCGACGCAAAGGAAAGCATTGCCGCTGTCACAGAAGCGAAGCCTGCGGAGCCCGAAACAGCTGAGTTAAAGCCTTCGGAGCCAAAGGCAGCAGAAACGGAGGCGGCTGAGCCCGAAACAGCCGAAACGAAGCCGTCTGAGACAAAAACAGCGGTAACAACCCCGGCGGATATTCCTGCATCAAACCAGCCTCTGCAAGCGGTGCGGCGCCTTGAAAAAAAGCGCTGGGATGATATAGCCGATGAAATGGAAAAACGCGGTCAGGTCTCGATGCTCACCTGGTATTCGGAAAGCATTGAACAATACGAACTGCCCGGCGACAGGCTGCTTATGGTATTTGAAGACGATATGACCGTCAGCATACTCCAGAAATCCACGCCCGCGAATCTTAAGGTGGTCAATGAAGCGATCGCCTCCGTTCTCGGCAGGCCGATGGAGCAGGTGGTAGCGCTCAAAGCAGATGCTAAAGGGATAATCGCCGATGCAGAAAAAGCGGCAGAGGCTTCCGGAACCGGCGCAGATGACGCAGGCGTGACCGAAACCGTTCCGGACAATGTTCCGGTCAACGCTCCGGATGCTAAAAAAAACGAATTTGACGCAGGTATAAAATATTTCGAAAATCTGGCGCAAAAAATGAATTTCAGGATAGAATACGGCGATTAACGAAATGCTGAAAGGCGCGGAACAGCCGGGAGCTCTTTTATGAAAAACAGGCCTGAAAAGGCAGCAGGGGCCGGAAAGGCCGAAAATCAGATATTTGCATCCGCGAAAAAATACAGAAAATGGTTCGTGATCGGCCCGCTGTTCAAATTGACCGAAGCCGTATTCGAACTGCTCATCCCTACGATGATGGTATATATTATTGACCGCGGCGTTACCGGAAAAGACGGCGCATACGTGCTGCGCATGCTGCCGGTCATGATCGGCATTGCCGTCGCCGGATACCTTAGCGCGCTCGTGTGCCAGTACGTCGCTTCGCTGTCTTCGCAGGGCTTCGGGACGGAGCTCAGGAACAGGCTTTTCGGGCATATGCTGAGAATTTCGCAGAAGGACGCGGACAAACTCGGTACGCCTGCTATGGTGAACCGCGTGACGAACGACGTTAATATTCTGCAGCAGGCGGCGGCAATGCTCATAAGGCTCGCTATAAGGGCCCCGTTCATTTGCATCGGCAGCCTAGTAATGGCGGGACTGCTGAATATCCGGCTGACGCTCGTAATATTGTGCGCGCTGCCGTTCCTGATCGCTTCCGTAGTACTCGTGATGAAGCTGTCCGTGCCTCTGCACGGAAAAGTACAGAAAAAACTTGACAATATCGCCGTGATTTCCCGCGAAAACATGTCCGGAGCGCGCGTCATACGTGCTTTTTCACGCTCGGGCGCCGAAAAAGAGCGCTTTTACACCGAATCCGACGGCTATTACAAGGCAGCCGTGCGCGTTAACCGCATTTCCGTGCTGCTGAATCCTCTGACAACGCTTATAATGAACGTGGCCGTGATCGCAGTGCTGTGGTTCGGCGGGAAACTGATCGAGGGGAATAATATGTCCGGCGGTCAGATCATTGCGTTTATCAATTATATTTCATATATGGTTACGGCGCTGCTCGTGCTGGCGAATCTCGTGACGCTGTTTACGAAAGCTGCCGCTTCCGCGAGGCGCGTAAATGAGGTGTTTGCGGTGCCCGAACGTGAAACGGCAGAAGGCGCGGAACAGGCGGAGAAACAGTCCGGCGGCGGTAAAACGGTTCCGGCGTTCGAATTTATTAACGCGTCTTTAAGGTACGCGGACGATCCGGCCGTTCCAGAGGCCGTAGAAGGGCTGGATCTGGCCGTTATGCCGGGAGAAGTGCTCGGTATAGTCGGTATCACCGGAAGCGGTAAAACGAGCCTCATAAGCCTGCTCACGGGCCTTTATGACTGCACGGGCGGCGAAGTGCGCGTTAACGGCGTCAATATCCGCCTCTGGGACAGGAAGAAACTCAGCCGGACCGTGCGCGTCGCTTCGCAGCAAAGCATTTTGTTCTCGGGCACGGTCGCGGACAATATCCGTGCGGGCGATCCTTCTATTACAGATGAGGAGATAGACGAGGCGCTGAAGGTCGCCCGGGCCGACGGGTTCGTGACCGAAAGAGGAGGCCGGGGGGCGCGCGTCGAGCGGGGCGGTGTGAATTTTTCGGGCGGGCAGAGGCAGCGCCTGAGCGTGGCGCGCGCGGTCGCCGGGGGGGCAAAGGTGCTGATCCTCGACGACAGCTTCAGCGCCCTCGATAATGCGACAGCTTCCTCTTTGTTCCGCGCGATACGCGCTTCCTCGGTAGAGACGCTCGTTATCGTTTCACAGCGCGCGGGGAGCGTAAGGCAGGCGGACAGGATACTGGTGCTCGATGACGGCCGAATATCTGATATAGGGACGCACGAGGAGCTGCTTGAGCGCTCAGAGCTTTATGCTCAGATATGCAAACTTTCGGAAGGCGGTGAAGTTTCGTGATACGCTGGCTTTTCGGATATCTTAAAAAGCAGCGCGCGCTGCTCGCCGTATCACTGCTGTTCGCCGTATTGTCCGGCGCGCTTCTCCTCGTAGGACCGCTGTTCCTCGGAAAGGCGGTAGATGCATTGACCGCTGAAGGCGGAGTTAAGTGGGATGAACTGGGCAGAAATCTGGCGTTTCTTTCCGTTTTTTACGCTTCCGGCGCGATCTTGTCATATCTTTCGCCTCTGCTTTCAGGAAAAGCGGCTGCATGCGCCGTGACGTCAATACGAAATGACACTTTTACACATATTTTGCACCTTCCGCTCAGATTTTTTGACACAAATCCTCACGGAGACGTGATCTCACGCATTACTGTTGACTGCGAAAACATTTACGACGGTCTTGGAACGAGCTTTGTACAGCTGTTTTCGAGCGTCGTTACTGTCGCCGGAACGCTTATTGCTATGTTCGTAATAAGCCCTGCGATCGCCGCCGCGGTGCTATGCATAACGCCGCTCTCGCTCATCATTGCCCGGTTCGTAGTGATCAGGACCGCGAGATTGTTCGCCGCGCAGCAGAAGAAGACGGGCGAGCTTGGGGGACACGTCGAAGAGATATTGTCCGGCATCCGCACCGTTCATGAGAATTCGATGGAAGATTCGGCCATGAAAGAATTCGAGCGGGTGAATTCCGAGCTTTACGTTGTGGGCAGGAGCGCTCAGTTCGGCGGTGCCCTGGTCAATCCTTCTACGCGCCTGGTCAATAATATTTCGTATATTTGCGTCGGTCTTATGGGCGCGATCTTCGCGGTGAAGGGCATTACGGCGGGCGGGGCGGCAATGTCCGTTGGTATCATTGCCACGATGCTTTCCTACGCCACGCAGTTTGCGAAGCCGATCAACGAGATCGCAGGTGTTACCACGCAGATCCAGAATGCTTTTGCATCCGCTTCGAGGATCATCCGCATTCAGGAAGAGGTGCCGGAGTCTGATGACAGCAGGCTCCCTGAACTGCCCGCTTCAAAAGGCGGCGTAACGGTCGAACATCTTAAATTCTCTTATACGCCTGAAAAGCCGCTGATCTCCGACCTGAGTTTTGAAGCCGTGCCCGGCAGCGTGATCGCGATCGTGGGCCCGACGGGCGGCGGAAAAACAACACTGGTGAATCTTCTTATGAGGTTTTACGATCCTCTTGGCGGCTCGATCAGGCTCGACGGCATAGACACGCAGACCGTGACGCGTGACAGCCTGCGCAACGCATTTTCTATGGTGCTTCAGGATACGTGGCTGTTTACCGGGACCGTGAGGGACAATATCGCGTACGGCTGCCCCGGAGCTTCTGACGAGCAGGTGAAAGCAGCCGCCGTTGCCGCATGTGCGCACAGCTTTATCAAGCGCCTTCCCGACGGGTACGATACGCTGATTACGGACGGCGGGGGCAATCTTCCGGGCGGCCAGCGCCAGCTTATTACTATCGCGCGGGCAATGCTTTGTGATTCTCCGATCCTTATCCTCGACGAGGCGACAAGTTCCGTCGATATCGTCACCGAGCAGTCCGTACAGCAGGGCTTCGCAAATCTTATGAGCGGCCGCACGTCTTTCATAATTGCCCACCGCCTGGCAACGATCAGGCACGCCGATCTGATCCTCGTGGTCGACGGCGGAAATATCGTCGAGCAGGGTACGTACGCAGAGCTTATGGCACGCCGCGGCCGCTACTGGGAACTCGAAAACAGCTAAAGCGTGTCGATCCCGCAAACGAGCAGAATATTGCGCAGCGCGAAATTGGCCATATACAGGCCGAAAAGAATGAAAAGATAAAGCAGGCGCAGTTTGGGCGGCTTTAAGCGGATCGGGCATTTGTCAGGGACAAGATATCCGAAAATAAATCGAACGAAATAATTGACCGCCAGCAGAAGAACGTATACGGGGATCGGGTGAAGCAGTATCGAACCGATGAAGTCAAGATTCAGGAGGCGGAGCGTTGACCGCGTACCGCCGCAGCCCGGGCAGTAAAGGCCGGTCAATTTGTGAAACGCGCACCGCAGATTTTCGCCGCCCGCTTTGGAATAAAGATCGATCCCGAACCCTTTTGAAAGCACGGTGTAAGATATAGCCAGCAGAAAAACGACGCAGATCACAAAAAACAGCGGCCCGCCGGGCAGTCTCCATATTTCCTTAAAACTCCTCGGCCTGCGCGCGATCAGCATCTGCCCGCGGCGCTGCCCGGCGGAATCATTGGAATTGTTATCAAAATGCCCGGAAGAATTGTCCATATTGCATCGACCTTAAACAACAGGGCCGGGGAACATCCGCCCCGGCCCGTCAAAAAGCAAATTGCGAACTGTTATGCACATATTCCGGCTGAATGCCGGGAAAATGCGTCAGATCTCAGGTATCTCGATTTCGATCTCGTGGCCCAGTTCAGCGGAACGGCAGATACCGTCCAGAATAGCCTGATTGTAAATGATCTGGCTGGAAGGCACGGGAGCGGGCTTTCCGAGTTTAACAGCGTCAAGGAAGGAGCGGATCTTGAGGTCGAACAGGTCTGCGCTCGTGTGGAGGATCGGTACGGTCGTCTGAGTCTGAGTGCCGCAAAGATCATGGTAGATCGTCATTGCCCCGCCTACGCTGCCGTTCCAGCAGTCGGTAGAAGGAATGCGCAGCGAACCTTCGGTACCCATAATGATCGTATCTCCGGGAGTGTCGAGGTGCATTGCCCACGCGATCCTGAAGTCGAGCACGATGTCTCCTTCGAGGCGTACGAAACCGGCCGCGAAGTCGTCGACTCCGAATGCTTCGGCGTATTCTTTGCACGGCATGTATTTCGGGTTCGTTCCGAAGTATGCGGATTTATAGCCGGTAACGGTGAGCGGCTTCGGATAGCCGATCGCATTCAGGACCATATCGAGTGAGTAGCAGCCGATGTCGCCCAGTGCGCCGATACCGCCCGTATCTTTAGCGATGAACGAGGTTCCGAACGGGGTAGGGATACCGCGTCTGCGTCCGCCGCCGGTCTGGATGTAGTAGATCTTACCGAGCGTGCCGGATTCCACTATGCGCTTGATCATCTTCATGTTCTCGTCGAAGCGGGGCTGGAAGCCGATAGAAAGCACTTTTCCGCTCTCTTTTTCAGCTTTGCGGATCTCGATGGCTTCGTCGAGAGTGACGCACATGGGCTTTTCGAGAAGTACGTTTACGCCGTGCTTGAGGGCGTAGATCGTGGGCTCCGCATGCTGGCAGTTATAGGTGCAGACGCTGACGGCGTCAATGTCGGGCTCGTTGTCGATCAGCTCGTCGCCGGACATGTATACGCGGCCTTCCTGCTTCCATTTTTTCATGAAAGCTTCCGCTTTTCCGGGGATGAGGTCGGCGTAGGCAACGATCTCGACGTCGGGCTGCTTAAGGTAGCTGTTCATATGAGCGTCTGCGATCCAGCCGGTGCCGATGATACCGACTTTGAGTTTGCGGTTCGTGTCGATTTTTTCTTCTGCGAGATGTGTGGTCTTGAATTCGTCAAGAATAGATGAATTTGCCATGTTTTACCTCCAAATTTAATTAGTGCGATCTATGTTTCGTTTTAAACTGTATTTTAACTGTTCAATTTTACAGCACACTTACCTGACCTTCGTTATTCCGTCAGCTGTCAGGCCATCAGGCCCTGCGTCTTAAGATAATCGGCGCTCATTTTCACCGAATCGAGGGCATTGTCGCCTGCAGCCGGGCGGTCCTGTTCTACGATCACCCACTCTGCACCTGCATCGACCGACGCGGCGAGCAGTTCTGGTACGTTCTGCATACCGTGGCCTATTGGCCTGAAACCGAAATTCTCGCCTTTATCCTCAACTTTTTTATCGATGCCGATGAGTTCGTACAGCCCTTCCTTCTGGCGGCCGCGCATAAAGAAATCTTTAAGATGTACTACCGGCGCCCTGCCTGAATATTTACGCACGTACGCCGCGGGATCCTCGCCTCCGACGTTCACCCAGCACGTGTCGAGCTCGGTCTTAAGCAGGGCGGGGCTGATCTTGCGATAGATCGTGTCAAGGTAATATTCACCGTCGATCTTCGTGAATTCGAAGTCGTGATTATGATAGAGGAGAGTGAAACCGGCCTCAGTAACTTTCTCGCCTATATACTCCATGATTTTCAGCGTTTCAGCGAAATTCCCGGCTTCCGGGCGGTATTCTTCGGGCAGGTAGGGGATGACAAGGTATTTACACCCTATTTCTTTGTATGTTTTAAGCGATCCTTCCATATCCGCCAGGAATTCGGCGAGGGCAACGTGCGCAGATATCGGTATTAGGTGCAGTTCGTCGGTGAGCGCTTTGATCTCTTTCGCGCTCTTTCCGTAAAGTCCTGCAAATTCCACACCTTCGTAGCCGCATTCGGCAACGAACCTCATAGTTCCTTCAAAATCCGCCGCAAGTTCTTCGCGTACGCTATAAAGCTGCAGACCGGTCATAAGTTTCATATGGTCAATTTCTCCTTTCGGATCCGCGGTTCTTCCTCCGCGGTCAATACATTCGAATTATAATCTGTACGGCCCGTCAATTCAAGTGAAAATTACCTTGAAAATCACCTCGAAGATCCTCAGCGGATCCTCAATTCCTGCTGATCTTCTCCCAAGTTCCGTTCGCTTTTGTCTGAAGCTGTGTCAACAGATTTTCGATGCTGTCGAATCCGTTGATGGCCTTCGTAAACACGGTAATCATATTATTGCTTGAGAATATGTCAGCTACTTCCGGAGGAAGCTGCAAAGACAGTTCAAACGGCGCCGAAAGATCCGGGTAAGCCACGAAAGCACCGTAATTCTTATCCGTCCACGAAGTTCCTGTGCCTTTCCAGAAGTTCTCTCCCGCTAATGACTTGAGCACCGGAACGGTAGTAGAGGGCTCGGAGTGATACGCGGTCTGGCCTTCGGGTGTCAGGAAAAACAGTGCTAAAGCAGCAGCGGCATCAAGGTTATTGGATCCGCTGTATACGGCATAGCCTGTAGCATGAGATGAAACCGTATGATTCGGCAATGCGGGGAAAGGACAGAAGTTCCAGTCGATTCCTTTGCTGTCGTAAAGTCCTCCGATACGATCCATCCAGGTGATCGACCCGAAATTCTTGAAGCAAACGTGAGAGACGTTGTCGTCGCCGAGCGGGATGGCAGAATATTTATTGGAAATATATGGGTCTGTGAGCTGCAGATCTTCCGGATACAGCCAGCCTTCCTCAATGCCCTTAAGGAGCTCTTCGAAGCCCTGCATGACTTTCGGATCGTTAGAAATATTGATCTTGCGGTTTTCGGTATCGATCCACTTGCCTCCGAATCCGTTTATAAACGGTTCCCAGACAGCAGGCCACCAGATCTTAAGCGCTGCTCCGGCCCGCAAAGTTCTGCCGGATTCTTCTATTACCGTGACACGTTTGCAGATGTTTTTGAACTCGTCCCACGACATTGCGACCGAATTGTCGAAACTGATTCCTGCTTCCGTGAGCATATCGTTGTTATATGTTAGAATGATGTTATTATAGTCACGCGGGACCATATATAGAGAGCCGCCGACCATTCCGGCATCGAGCGAGCCTGCAAAAACGTCACCGATATCGATGTTCATCTTCGGAATGAACGGGTCGAGGGCAAGGAGGGCATTCTGGCTTTGAAATTTAACGGTGTCAATGCTGTCGACCCAGAAAACGTCCCCGATGTCACCGGCGGCAATTCGCTGCGGGTACGTTGTACGGTTTGATTCCTCGTAAATGACCGTTACATCGGGATATTTTTCTTTGAATGCCTTTAAAGTCGCGCGCGGGGCAAGCGATTCTTTCTCTGTTCCGCTTTCGTTGTTCACGGTCAATTTGACTGTTCCTGAGATCTGAAGCGGTTCCGGAACGTCCGTGGGCTGAGAGGTGGCAGGGATCTCAGTCGGCTGATCTGTCTGCGCTTCGGCTGTTCCGTCTTCAGGCGTGGACAATATTATGGGTACGGTCGTGCCCTGTTCCTGAGGCTTGGCGTTATTTCCTGTTGAACAAGAGAAGAAACACACCGCGCACGTTACTGTCAGGATGAACAAAATGATTTTTTTCATGATTTTTCTAACTCCTTTTTTTGAAACGTCTGAACTGTTATTCCTGCCAGGCTTATTGTGGGATACCATCTTTTGATTAATTATAAATCATAATTGCAGGATTGGCAAGGCACGGAAAACGCATAGTTTTTCGAACTGTTTCGCTCTTGACACTTCCGCCGCTTTCGCGTATCCTTTTATAAAAGGATTGACCTTCATATGAGACGAAGATGGAAGTGTGAATAAAATGAAAAAAAGCAGGACAAGCATTTTAAAAAAGGCGATCTGCACTGCGATGTGCGCCGGATTGTTGACAGCATCTGCGGGAGGATGCACAAATGCACCTAAAGAGAAAGAGAGAATCGCCACGGACGAAGAATTGACCGCGGCAAATGCGGCAGTGAGAAAGAACGAGTTGATGATAGGCTGCTGGATACCGCCGCGCTCGCACCAGATGACTAACGAAGAGGACGCAAACGCGAGAATGGCGGAGTTGAAGGCTTCGGGGCTCAACTGCATTTCGACGCACCACAGCGACCTCAGCAATATGAGATTCCTGCAAAGAACGCTTGACGCCGCCGAAAAAAACGGCGTAAAAGTCATAATCGAACTTGTCCCGGATCTCTCCAAAGCAGGCATAAAAGCGAACCTCACGTACGTACGGAAGACCGTTGACCACCCCGCCGTCATCGGCTACAACTTATTTGACGAACCAGGCGAGAGTGCCGCGGCCGCGCTTACCGACGAATTTGCGCAGATACGCGAGATCACCGGAGACAGCAAGCTGCTGCTGATAAATATGCTCCCGAACTACGGTCCGCAGGCCGCTATGGCGCCGACACCCGCTGAAGGCCTTACGTGGTACCAGACTTATCTTGACACCTTCCTGAAAACCGGGACGGACGTGCTGTCGTTCGACTTCTACCCTTACTCGAGCAACAGCGCCGGAGACGCGCTCTCCCTCCAGCGCATGATGATAAACTTGTCCGACATGGCCGTGATGACTCAGAAATATGACGTTCCGGCGTGGGGCTTTATGCAGAACTCGTCATGGGGCGGTATGCGCGCTCCGGAGGACAGCGAGCTTCTGCTGCTGTCGCATCTGCATCTGATATTCGGGCTGGAGAGCTACTCCTACTTCCTGTACGCCGATACGTCGAATCCGGCCGAAGGCAGTTTCGTTGGCATGCTGCGCTGGGACAACACTCTGAGCGACGTTTATTACAGGGTCCAGCGTAATAATGAGCGAATGAGCCGCATGGGCTACAGATTTTTATCTTACAAACTGAAGGGCTTCTTAACGGACAAACTCGGGCGGCTCGGCTATCCCGAGGCGATCGACGATTCGCTGAGGCTCTCATCGGACGCAGGTCTTAAAAAGATCGTCACTGATTACGACACGCTCGTCGGAGTGTTCGAGGGCAGGTCAGAGGGGGACAATACTGCCCGCGGCTACGCGACAGATCCGGCGGAGAAAGGTTATTACGTGCTGAATTTCGATCTGGACAATCCGAGCAGTGTGACGCTGGAGTTTGCGGCTAAAACACCGTACACCGTCTGGGGACCGAACGGCATCGAGGCTATGGGCGAGGGCAATTCCGTTTCGTTCAATATCGATCCTTGCGATGCGCGCTTCGTTGAGCTCCGCACGTTTTTTGCAGAATAATCAATAATCGTAATAATGAAGATAATGCGGAGGCTAAACGGCTTCCGCATTACTATTATAAATAAGTCTTTATGATCATCCACTCGGCAAGTTTCTGCTTAAGCGACCTGCCTGCGTTGGCCGCGCTCGAACTTGGAAGGCAAACGGCATCGAGCCCCGTCTGACCGCGGAGGAACCAGTTATACCCGTCGAGCGCTTTCTTGCCGTTGACGAAGATCGCCCTGATCTGTGTCTCACCAAGCCACGTCACGTCGCACCCGCGCGCGTCTGAGCGGCGGATACTTCCGTCGCTCGAGCGGTGGATCGACGCCGAGCTGAACACGTCCCAGAGCGCTATCCCGTGCCCGAGCAGCAGCCGTTTCTTTTCATCGACCGTCCGGGGCACGTCGCACCCGCAAACTGCGGCGATCAATCTCCAGAACTGGTTTGTGGGATGTGCGTAGTAGAAACCAGCCTCGCGCGATCTTTCGGATGGCAGCGTCCCGAGGACAAGCACTTTTGAGTTGCGGTCGTATACCGGCCCGAACGGGTGGGTGACAATATTCTGCTGCTTTTTCACGCTGTTTTTCTCAGGCATCCTACCTTCTCCCTCCCGGGCCGCCCCAGCCGCCGGGACCGCCCCAGCCTCCGTGTCCGCTCTGACCGCCAGAACCCACTGTTGACGACGACTGAGTCCATTCAAGGACGTTGTCGGAGCCACGTTTAAGCACGTACTTGCAGTTCAGCGAAAGCTGATCTGAAGCAAGCCATACGGAAGAATAATTGCCCGCGAGCGTGAACGAAGCGAGTTCGGAGCCGGACGAATCGACAAGGCTGTACGAACCGGCCTGGAAAGAAGTACCGCTGTTTATGTATGTATTGACCGAGCCCGAACCGGGCGTTTCGCAGATGCCGCCGAGTGCGATGATCGTTCCGCCCGTAACTTTAAGCGTCCCGTCGAGGTCGACCGAACCCGCCATGCCGCCCTGGCTGCTGCCGCCTTTAACGATGACGAAGCCGCCGCTCATAGTGATGCTGCCGTTTGAGTCGATGCCGTCGGTATCGCCGGACGGAGTGGTGACGTCAAGGTAGCCGCCGGTAATGTTGACGAGCGGGCCGGAAGAACCGCGGCAGGCATTTACGCCGTCGTCGCTGCCATAGACGAACGTGGAGCCTCCGGCAATATTGATCACGTTGCCCTCGAGCCCTTCATGAGACTTCTGGATATTGACCGTGCCGCCGCTTATGGTCAATACGTTGTCCGCGTGCATTCCGTCGTCCGCGGCGTTTATGGTGAGCGTCCCGCCGGAGACGGTAACGTTGCCCGCGCCGTAGCTGCCGTTTTC
>JAGCTF010000120.1 GCA_017963755.1 Clostridia bacterium
CTTTATATTTGCGGATATAATCGACCATCTGGTAATAGAAATTGTCGCCGAAACCGACGCCGTCACGGAGCTTCATCGGCTCTACGTCGCGTGAAAATTCGGGGTTGAACTCGTCAACGTAGCACACGTTGTATATGTTCGAAAGAGCCATGAAGTTGGAGCCTCTGCCGTTGCCCGCGATCCATTCGTTCCAGCCGGTGATCATCAGTACACGCGGATCGGCCTTTATCGCGGCCTCGAACTGTGAAGCAAACCCGAGTCCTTTGCGGCTCTCATCGAATGAGAACATGAAGTCCTGCTTTCCGTTGTTTGGCTGTACGCCGTTCACGTAGCTGCGGCCCTTACTGGATGACGCATGATGACCTGCGGTAACTGACATCTGCTCGAATACGCCGTTGATATCGCGGCCTTTATGCTGAACGTAATTTCCCTTTCCGTCGTTCCACGTCTCGTCCATCCACGTCCAGTACCCGTCCTGGTCGCACCATGCCCAGCAGCCGCGCACTGTGAACTTTTCGTCCAGGAACTCCTTAGTCTCTGCGTTAATGCCTTTGGTATTTCCAAGGATAAGCGGCTTTCCGTTCCATTCGTAGAAAAGTTCCTTGTATTTATCCCAGTTCTTTTCGGAATATACCGATTTGCGCAGATTTTTCACGTCTTTTTCAAGCGTCGAAGGCGTGTCTCCCGTAAGGAAGCATATCTGCGGAGTGTGGCCTCCTTCTTTTCTGATCTGCAGCCACGTATCGAACAGCAGCGTATGTCCGGGCGTGAACACTTCGGCGTTTGAAACGTCAAGGAATATGAAATCCACTCCGGCTGCTTCGAGCATGTAGGCGTGCTTGCGGTATATCCACGCGTCGTCGTTCTTGTAATACCCGAAATACGGCTCCGCCCAGTACGCTTCACCGCCTGATTTCTCAAGGTACTTTTTCAGGCCGTCGACGCCTTTTTCAAGATAGATCTTTGTATTGTCCTGCACGTGTATTCCGGCTCCGACCCAGCAGAGGAAGTAAAACACACCTACAGTTCTGTTGTCCCTGGGCGATCCAACATCGTTTTCGAGTGCCGTCACGCGCGAAAGGTCGTCCGTCGCGACCCAGTTCCCGTAATTGATCACTCTCTGCTCGCCCGTTTCAGGCAGGCTCTGGTCGATCTCGGTCCGGTCAAACCAGAAGTCGTCAACGTACCCCTGTAATTTTTCGAGTGCAAATACCATATGTCCGGCGCGCTGCATGGAGCTGTTTTCGGAGCGGGCAAGTTCGTTTCCGGATCCGTCATAGAATACCAGATCTGTCCCGTAGTTGCTGACGCTGTATTTGTTTTCGATTGCGGCAAGTTCGGTGTAGGTTATTCTGGCAACAAGTTCGCCGTCTATCGTTACCGTGAAGTAAGTGGGTCTGTCTGTGATCTCCACGTTCATTTCCCTGCCGCCCGAAGTGAAGCGGGAAATATCGATCCTGACACTCTTATTATTAAAATCGTCTTTTATCGTAAGCGTATCAATGTCGAAGCGGAATCTCATCGCGTTATCCGTACGTATGAGTTTATCGTCCTGATCTCTCAGGAGGACAACGGCGTTTCCACCCGTAACGCTGAGTTTGAATCCGACCGATCCGCCCGCGATCCCGAAGTCGTCTCCGAGGGCTCCTCTGGTGGCGAGACTCATGCTTTTGTTTTCAAGGCATACGAGCTTTCCGCCGGTGACTGACATGCCGGTCCTTGCTGTGATCTGAAGCGCTTCGTGCTGCGAGTAGAACGTGAGATCCTCCTGGGCGAAGTCGAAAGTGTAGCGCTCCGACGACTTTATTGCCCAAGCCGGGACGGAGCCGGTCAGTTTGGGCGAAACGTTGTCCGAGGGCGCAGCTGCAAAAACGCCCGAGGTAAAAGACAGCGCCATAAGCATTGTCAGCAAAACCGCCGCGAATCTGAGCGCTGCGGATCTGAACTTATGCGATCTACTTAAATACAAATTATTCATTATTAAGGCCTCCGCTTTCTTGCGTCACTTCTTTTTGTTTCCGCGAACTTTTCTGATGATAAAATACACCAGATAGAAAAGTGAGATATAGATCAGGAATAGTACGACAACGATCAGCGGGTAAAGGACCTTGTTTCCGTTGACAAGGTTATAGAATATGTCGTACGGCGTTCCGTCGCCTCTCATAAGGAACATGTAGTTATACGGGATTATTATGTCGGCAATGTATGCCAGAGCGCAGTATGCGGTCAATATCGCGAACGATATGCCGATGTTTTCTTTTTTCATTTTTGCCATTCCGGTTATGCCGATGTAAAGGGCGGCGAAGCCGGATATGGAGTGTGTGAGGACGGACACAATATTGTCAAAGCAGAGCACGGGGTTTACGCCGAATATGTTTCCGGCGCCGTACGTGCCCATAAACGCGATCAGCAGTCCGAATATAAACACGAAATCCAGCGAGGCCTCTTTAAGGCGGCCTTTCGAAAAAGCGGCGATCGGCAGGACAACGAGCGGTATGCTGCACAGGAACAGCGGGAGCAATATCTTCCAGTACATCGGGTCGTGCTCCCTGAAACAAAAGAATATGATCCTTGCGAGTTCTATGCTGTCAAGTATGATCGCGGTTTTTACGATCACGCGGTTTTTAACCTTGTCGCTTTTGTTTTTGTATCTGCGGCCGATGATGATCGCCAGTGTGATCATCCCCGCCATAAATATCGTTACAAGAAGTATGTGCTGCCAGGACATAAAGCCTTCCGGTTTCCGGTTAAAGCCGTCTATTCCGAAAAATTCTTTCAGTCCCGCGCCGATCTTTTGCATTAACTGACCCATTTTATCTTTTTTCCTTCCTTATACTTTTCTGCCTGCATAGCGTCCATCGCGTTTTGCTTTCGCAAAGATTATATCTGTTTAAGGGTATATTGTCAAACCAAAGGCGGGACGGGGTCACTGTCCCCCGTTCCGCTGTCCCCCGTTCCGCACACTGTCCGCCGCTCCGCATCGGTTTTGCATCCGTTTTGCAAAAAAGTCCTTTACAAATGAAAAAGAAGAGTGTAAAATACGCAATGCGCTTCCGGGGTGTAGCTCAGTTTGGCTTAGAGTGCTTGCTTGGGGTGCAAGAGGTCGCCTGTTCAAGTCAGGTCACTCCGATCGCAAAAATGCCGGGGATCCAACTCCCCGGCATTTTCCTTTTCAACATTCAAATCGTAATTCAGATCATAATATACACGGCTTTAAAAGTCCGGAGTTCATCGCCTGAACTTATACTCAAAACTGAGCCTGCCCATCGGAAGCGACCGCCCTGTGCAGTAATAATCCATAATATCGGAACTGTTCTCCACACCGTCCGCGACCTTGAAATAGATACGAAGGACGTCCGCACCGCCTTCCTGAAGCCCGAGCGCACTCAAAGGAACTTTATACGTCACGGCATTTCCGCTCACCGCAAATTCGGCCTCTCCCGACTTCTTACCGGAAAAATCAGGGGCAAGTTTCTCCACGTCTGCCACACCTGACGCGGCATTCATATCTTCACGAACGCGGCCGGCAACATATTCGTACGATTCCCAGCCTCTTTTTCCGGGCTTACCGGTACCGATAAACAAATTCATCCACGAAGACTTGCCCGTGACGTTGACGTCGCCCTCACATTCGATGCGGAAAAACAGATTCTCCGAATCATTCGTAAGCCTGACGGTCAGAATGTTATTGTCCGCGGCGGGAGTCTTATAGCGCACTGTCTGTGAACCGCCGTAATAATCGCGCCTGGTATTATCATTGCCGACACGCCTGTACACGGCCTTCACGTCATCCCATTCAGACGCAGGACCGGCAATATCCACAGTCTTATAAACGTTGTCACCCAGCGCCTCGTCGGAAGACTCATATTTATATTTACGTATATTGGAGATCATCTGGATGAAGTAAGCATCCTCGTACCCGCCCTTCATCGGCTCGATATCGCGCGAATACTCCATATCTACGTTATCGCAGAGCATATATTCCCCGCCGTATGGCTGTTTGTATGCGATCCATTCGTTCCAGCCCGTGACCATTATGATCTCCGGCTGCGGGTCGGATGCGTGCACAGTCTCCCATTCAGACTGGAAAAACGTGCCGCGATAGATATCTTCATGCTTATTCTCGCCGGTGACAACGTCGTAGCCCCTGCCCCAGTTGCACCAGTTCTCGTGCGTCAATGAAAAGCTGAAAGGCACCATCGGGTGGGTGGCAACGGATACGTTCATCGTGTTGCCGTTGAGCGGCTGCGGATATACCCATTCGGTGTACGGGAAGGAATTTGCGTTATGAAAATCATTTGGCCAGCATGCCTCTTTCACGTAAAAGAAATCCTGAAGCTCCTGAGAAAGGTCTTCCGGTGCGTACGCAGTATCGCCGCGGCTTTTCGCCTCCCGCCTGTCCTTAAGCGCGGTCGTGTATCCGATTATCATCGGCCGGCCGTCGATGCAGTACCACGAATCCTTGTAGCGCCCGGCGCGGTAGAAGGTGTTATAGATATTATTGATCGTCTGGATAGAGCGGCTGTGGGTATAAAAAGCCACCTGCGGCGCGTCCCAGCCCTCGTCCCTGAGTTCCTGTGAAAGCTGCATTATTGCGGTGGCAACTTCTTCGTACAGTACGCAGTTGGTGGTGTCGAAGATCAGAAAGTCGACGCCAGCTTCCGTGAGCATTTCCATGTGTCTGCGGAGCACCCACCTGTCAGCGCTGTTATAGTAGCCGTAAAGAGGTTCCTCCCACCAGTGAGCCTGCCCGTTCGGGCTGATATCTCCGCCTTCTTCGTGAAAAACGACGTCTTTCCCGTGTTCGTCGATTATCTTCGATACGTCATATATCCCGCTGGCGTAAGGCTGACCGAGCCATAAAAAATAGAAAATTCCTACGTCGCGCTTTTCCTTCTTTCCGGCCGCAGCCTCGACGGTGCGTCCGTAATTGTCAAAGCCCACGATCATGTTGTTGTTATATCCGTTTCTGTACAGATCCATCGTCTGAAGCTCCTTTTTCACGTATATATCTGCTTCCCGCGCTGCTTTTGACTCACCGTCCCCGCCGGGCGTGCATGATGAAAATGCCGCGGCGACAGGCAGCAGAATAAAGGCGGTCATTATCAACAAGGCAGCTTTCTTTAAGCGTAACAGTGCTTTTCTTTTCATACTCAAATCAAAACTCCTTTACGCAATTTTCTTTCTTTTATATCCCCGCGTATACCGACGCAAAGATAAACAACGAGCAGTACGAACATACCGAGCGCAAATAAAAACTTCGCATAATACGGGAGCGCCAGAGGAGTAAAGAAGCTTTCGATGATCGCGGAAGGAATAAGGAAAAGGATCGCCATGATCATAAATTTAAGGGATTTTTTGCCCCATTCCACAAGTGCGGTCTTGCGCGTAAGTTTGCCGGGCATAATTATTGCCCGCGCGATCATAAATCCGGCAGCACCGGAGAGCATTATTGCAAACAGTTCCGTGACGCCGTGAGGTACTATCAGCGACCAGAAAAACGCCCCCTGCCCTTTACCGGCGCAGTACGCTCCGAGCGCACCGAGCTGAAGCCCGTTAAATATCAGCATGTAAAGCGTATATATCCCGAGCGTAAAGCCTCCAGCAAACGCCTGGATGCATACCAATATATTATTTCCGCCTATATACGCGCCCGAGATCGAAGACATCGCGGTCGAATAATCATCATAATTACCTTCCTCGCGTATATTTACTAAAGTCGCCTCGTCCATAAACGCCAGGGCGTTGCGCGCATCCGCCCGCACGTATGCGTAAGCAACGACGACCGGAATAACCATTGCCAGAAACGCTATAAGGAACATTATAAAATCTTTGCGGAACAGCTTCGGAAAGCCGGTCGTAAAGAAACGCCCTATTTTTCCCGGATCCAGTACAGTTTTCGTGTATATGACAGCGTGCGCGTTTCCCGCGATCCTGTTAAGATATTCGGAAGTCTGCGTGTCTCCGTAAAAAGTCCTGCAATACGCCAGATGGTTCGCGGTCTGATTGTACAGTTCTATATAGTGGTCAACTCTTTCGCGCGTCAATGCAGATGCTTTCAGCCTGTTCCTGAGCCTGCTCATATGGCGGCTGAAGTACGTCGTTTCGGTCTCGAGCTCGCGCCACATAGCGCTGTGAAGGTCAATAAATTCCTGCTCAGACATTGCCGCCATACGTTCCGCCTCCTTTCGCCTTTTCCCACTGCTGATAATGATAATTATACGTCTGCTGCAGGTACAGGAGATTGTGCTCCTTGAACATGGTCTTCGGGATCTCGGCGCCGCTCTTTTTCATCAGCAGGCGCGTAAATTTGTAGTCATATACGTCTCTCGCCGTATATTTGTGTCTGGAGTAGAGGTAATTTCCAAGCATCAGCATATCTCCGTACGTCAGGAAGCCGCCGGGTATAAGCGTATCGTTTTGAAATACGATGCCTTGCTGTTCGATGCCCTGATCCGCGTACGCGTTCTGCTGATCGCCGGTTTTCTGCTGAATGCCGGTATTCTGCCTCGAAACGCCGTTCTCTTCCCCTTCGGGCTGCGCATTGACGGTTTCGGATGAAGAGGCTGAAGAAGCCGAATACTCGCGGCGAAGGCGTTCTTTCATCTCCGCAAGGAAGTCCGCTTCCTCTTTTTCCGCGTTTTCGATGGCATCGATCCCGCCCAAAAAGCCGTCCGTGGAATACGAGCCCGGGATCTTACCGTTTTCAACGGAAGAATTGTCCGTAACAGAATCAGCGGCTGCCGGAAGAGCCACGCCCTTTAACTTTCTGACCTTTATAACCATTGTCCCTGCCGCCATATCTCCCAGCCGCTGCGCCTTCTTCGAACATACGGCCACGATGCCGTCGGCAAGTTCTCCTCCCGGTATCATATGGAGGAAACGCATCAGATTCCTTACCACGATCTGGGAGACCGTCGGAGCTTCTCCGCTGACCGAAACGACCGTTATTCCCATGGCGCTTTTTCCGGGAGTTCTGCCGCGCATGATCCCTTCAAACAGAATAAAGTACAAAAGCCGCACAAAGAAGATTGAAAAGTATATGATCATCGCGATCATAACTATGCGGTTAAAGAAATCATCAGTGGCTTCTATCTCTTTATTCCCTACGATATAGTCCCGCAGGTACGCATAATAGAATATGACCCCGAGCGCGATCCAAAAGACCGCGCGGACCAGCACGTCTATAAAGTATGCAGAATACCTTGTCGCGATACCGGCGTTTTCGTAGAAAAGAGAGACGTTTTCGTGCGTGGATATATTTGTAAAATGCTCGGGCCGCACGCCGGGAGTATTGTCCTCTCTGTCTGAGACGTCAGCAGTAAACGGTATAGCCGCGGGACCTTTATTCTGTTTTAAAAAATCTTTTTTCCCCATACGTTGTCCGCCTTCCGCCTGTGCGTCACAGGATCCCCTGCTTTTTAATATTCAGATAAGCCGATACTGCCGTGAGCGAGAGCTGATCCGGTCTGGTGTCGTAATTCAATATGCCGGCAGACGTCAATATCCCGCTTATCTTTTTCCTGTCTTTTACGTATTTTAGCGCCGCGGAGCGCATAAACGCGTCCGCTTTTTCTTCGCTCTTACCGGCAGCGATCTCTTCCGGCCTCGGATCACCTATCGTAATGGCACAAACGAGGTGCCTAGCGAGCCGCGTCCTTACGGCTTTTACGAATCTCACCGCTTCTTCTTCGTTGAAAAGCTGCGTGAACACGAAAACGAGCGATCTGCGCTTCACGGCAGAAGAAAAAACAGCCATCGCGTTATCGTAATCCGCCGAATTCTCGTTGCCCTCGACCGCGTAAAGCTTATCGGCGAGCAGCTCGAACTGCTCTGGCCCTTTGTCCGCTTTTATAAAATGCGAGACTTCGGCAGAGAACAGTTCCATGCCGATATTGTCCCCGCCCCTTATGCAGTAGTCGGCGAGCAGGAATGCGGCGTTTATGCCGTAGTCAAGGATCAGCATGTCGTTGAAAACGGTGCTCATGACGCGGCTCGAATCAAGCAGCACGTAGATGTACTGGTTGCGTTCGGGCACGTACGTATTTACTTTAAGATCGCCGGAGCGCGCAGTTGCCGCCCAGTTTATGTAGCGGTAGTTATCTCCGGGAACGTATTCGCGCAGGCTGCTGAATTCTCCGCCGTCCGAATTTGCGCGGATCCTCTTAAGGCCGAGACTGAAGAGGCTCGCCGACAGCGCCGAAATGCTGTAATCGGTGAGATCGCGCATATTAGGATAGACTCTGTACTTCCTTCCGTCCGGGTACTTCGCGCTCCTTCTGATCAGTCCGAGAACGCCCGGATAGCGGATATTTATGCACGGAAAAGCGTATTCGCCGCGTTTTACGGGCCGTATTTCGTACGTAAACGTCCCTTCGGTGTGCGGCGCGATCTCAAGCGGTTTTGTTTCGGTCACGCGCGTGAAATAATACGGAACGTCGTCGCGGACCTCGATCTTAAGCGGGACGTCGGACGTGTTCCGGACAATGATCTTCGCGGTGTGCGTGTGCCCCAGCGACATTTTTTCTTCAAGTTCCCTGTCGGGGACAACAGTTTTAGGCCCCGGCGTTGCGATAATGTCATACACGACCAGTACGAGGACAATAACGTTCACAAGCACGCCTGCGAGGACAGCGAACAGCTTTCCCCCGGCGAGCCCGGCGGCCAATATAATGCCGGCGCATATTACCAGCAGCAGTGCGAGCCGTTTAGTCAAACCCATCAGCGCGGAATTTCCACCTTTCTGATAACGTTCATTAGCACGTTGTCCACGTTAACTCCGGAAGTGCCCGCCTCGGGCCGCAGGATGACCCTGTGCCTTAAAACGGGAAGCGCTACGTCGACAACGTCTTCGGGAAGCACGTAGTCTCTGCCGCTCATTGCCGCTGCAGTCCTAGCGCAGAGCAGAAGTGCGATCGACGCTCTCGGCGAAGCTCCCAGCATTATCTGCATCGACTGGCGGGTAGCGAACGTGATACCGGTGATATAATGGAGCACGCCTTCTTCTATGTTCACGGCCGCTATCTCAGCGCGGCACTCTGCGAGGTCTTCAGGTGTGATGACAGGCGCGATCTCCTCTACTCTTGCATGCGCTCCGGTAAAGTTTCCCTGATAGCCGCGAAGCAGCTGGTCTTCGCTCTCACGCGAGATATAATTAACGTAAAGTTTCATCAGGAAACGGTCAAGCTGTGCTTCGGGCAAAGGATAGGTGCCTTCGTATTCGAGCGGGTTCTGCGTCGCTATGACAAAGAACGGCGAAGGCAGTTTCATCGTCTCTCCGTCGATCGTTACCGACCTCTCCTCCATCGCCTCAAGCAGCGCAGACTGCGTTTTCGGAGGCGTCCGGTTTATCTCGTCTGCCAGCAGAATGTTCGTGAATACCGGCCCTTTTTTCAGATAGAATTCGGCGTCTTTGGCGTTGAATACGTTCGTACCGATGATGTCCGAAGGCATAAGGTCAGGAGTGAACTGAACTCTCTTAAAGTCGGATTTTACGGCTTTTGCGAGCGATTTGGCTGTAAGCGTTTTTCCAAGGCCCGGAACACCTTCCATAAGTACGTGACCTCCTGAAATAAATGCTATCAGCAGATGTCTCAGAAAATCTTCCTGGCCTATAACGACCTTGGAAAGTTCGTCTATGATCTGTTTTGATTTTTGTTCGACTGTCATTGCAACCGTTCCCTTCGTATTTTGTCCATTTTCTGTATATATTTGTCAAGTGATTTATCTGTAAAACGAATATTGTCAGCGTCGAAGTACAGATCCAGGAGTTCTTTGAGCTCGCCGCGCTCAACGATTCCCGCTTCTGCAGCTACGTCAGCGATATCCTGTATGTCCGAGCCCCTGCTCATACCTGCGCAGTCGGCAATATCGTCCATCAGCGTTTCCATATGTATTTTATACCCTATACTGCCCGAGCCGGTCCGCTTGTATAATTTTGCAAGCGCAGATATATGCTCCGTCTCATTGCGCTTCTCTTCCGCCCCTACTTTTTCGGGCGCTCCGAAGCGCTGCCCGGCGCTCAGGAAGTATACTACTGCAGCGACAGCAAGCTCTATCAATGCAATTACCAGCCCGTATCCCAGTATGTCAGGCACCGGATCCGACTGGATACCGGCGTAATATTCATCGAACAGCACAGTATCTATGTTTCTTTCTTCCGTCAGCTGCTTTAACGCGACAAGCAGTTTCGCACCGAAAGATCTGTCAGATTTCATTTCGAAATTACGAAGCTCGTCCAGACTGGCCGAAAGGATCACCAGTCCTTCGCCGTATTTCATCGAGACCATATCTCCGCCATCATCGAAAGAGATGAGACCGTCCGGGAAGTCGATGCCGCCAATCATATATGCCGCGTTATTGCCTCCTAAAACGGAGCCGAGAGCAAGCTGCTGCTTACGGCCCTCCATAATAACCACGCCCGCGTTGTTCCTCTTGAATGCTTCGAATATACTGTCATATTTGAAGTCTAAAAACTCATCATTGGTGATAAAAACGAATATGCCGCCTTTATTAACAAATCTGACGATCTCCTCAAATTCCGCCTGGGAAAAGTAATCCATTGACGACGTCATACATACCACGGCAGTTTTTTCGGGTATGAAACGTGCGATCTTGGTATAGCGCTTAACTTTTACGTTGCCCGTCTCTTTAAGATATATCTGCGCGGATCTGTAGATCGCCTTCAGTCCTTCGTCAGCGGTACCGTACGTGTTTCCGGAATCCCTGTTCTCTGCAGGAAGAAACAGGCGGTCTACCACAGCAAGCAAAATGATCACCGCGAGCAGTACCAGGGCGATAGTCAGTATGATCTTTCCGGGGCTGCGTTTCGGCTTTCCGGTAAATGAATTCAAACTGGCGTTTTTACTCATCCGTACCGTCACCCGCCCCTTCCGTTCCGTCAGCTTTCACGTCTTTAACTGCGCGGCCGTCGATTTTATCGAGGATCACAGTGCGTTGCTCAAAAAGCCGGTCAAGTTCATCCGCCGGCAATGCTTTTCCGCCGTACCACGTCCTGTTAAACGTATCAAAGAACAGTTTTATAAGCGTTTCATCTGCATCTTTGGCAGAAACGGCCTCTCTTAAATAACTTCTGTTCGTTTTATACCGGGCGATCTTAATTATTTCGCGCCTGTTCAGTTCGGTAAGGAGGTTTATAAACAGATATCTGAACGAAAGCCTCGTCTGTCCCTCCGCTCTGTACTTCCCGGCCAGGGCAAGTGCGGCGTCAGGATCTTCTGCGTATTCGGCAAGCTCGCGATCGTCTTCTTTTCCGAGTTTTCTGCGTTTTCCGCGCTTTAACAATTTAATGATAAGTATCGTCAGGGCCACGACGGCAATGACTATGAGCACGATCAAAATTATTCTCGCGACCGTCATAGCTTTTGTCGCGCTCCCGCCTTCTCCGAAATTAATGTGCATTCGTGAGAAAAGTTTTTCGAGCCATTCTGCTATTTTTTTCTGTATCGCTTCAAAAAACTCGTTGATCTTATCGAGAATTTTCTTCAGCCAGTCAAGGTCTGCATCCCTGCCCTTGCCCCTGTTAAATTCCTGCCCTGACAGTACCCGCTCGATCGTTTCTTCCGCGCCTGAATAATCCTGGTTCATACCTCATTCTCCTTCAGGTACGTATAGATCTCCTGCTCTTTTTTGATTCTCTCGGGATCGGAAATATCGTGCATGTAAGAGAACGTGATCGATAAAGAAAAGAGGAAGTATCCGAGCGCTGCGAAGACGGAAATAACGGCTCCGACCAGCGTGAATATGAAATTGGAATTAAAGACATTTAATACAGTTAGTGCGGTCACTGCGGTGTTGATAGACGCCGAAACCAGAAAGCCCACTACGTAGATGCAGAAAAGGCGCTTCATCCTGCCCTTTGTCGCTTTCCACGAAGCTTTTAGCGCAGAGAAAAGATTCATATCTTCGGCGACGACGAACTGCGGCATATAGCTGAAGCGCAGCTCGAAATAGATGATCACTATTACCGCAATAATCTCTACCGCAAAACCGATCCAGAGCATGATCTCCATAGTTTCGAATGAGGCTGCCGTGCTGATGACAGCAGATTGCACGAAAGTATATACCAAAAACAGGATCGAAATAACAGCGCCGGTTATGAACGAAAACAGCATATTCCACAGGAGCAGTTTTACGCCTCTTGCGCAGGATGCTTTGAGGCCGGCCCTTTCTCCGAACATCGTATATCTGTATGCGGAATAGATGATAGCACCGTTCGCAATATGCGCAAGGATGCCGTAATAGATCAAGAAAAGCGTACCACCGCCCATTACTAACAGGACCAGTTTGAGCGCGGCAAATCCGTCGTCGCCGGCTTCTTCGATGAGCCTGACAAACGTGCCTGTGTTGAGCATAATATTGATGAGAAAGATGAACGGCACCTGGAATAGGAGCACAATAGGAATCAGCGCCTTGAACTCTCTTCTAGCGTACGTAAAAGCGTAGTCAACGCAGTCAGATGCCCTGATTTTTTTTCTTGTCCAGCCTTCGTTCATTTTTGCCTCCTGCGATCTGGATTATAGCCTTTCGATCGCGTTAATGTCAAGGCGTTTCGGATCGCCGGTCAATTTCCGCGTCACTGTCAGCGGCATCCGGTTTATCTGAACTTTTCTCCTCGACCTTCTTAAACGCGAAGAAACGCTGACCGAAGTAGTTGAGTATAACGAACAGTCCTGCGCCTACGAGCGTGGCAACGTACCCTACTACTTTGGGCATCGGAGCGTTCTGCCACGGGAAGACCCAGGTCTTGGTAAAGAGCCAGCCTACGAAAGGCTTCGCGGTGCCGTACGCTATGATCCAGCAAACGATGATATTGAGTATGAAGCGAAAGACTTCGCCTGCGCTCTTGGCCCTGCTCTTAAAAGTAAAATATTTATTCAGGAAGAAGCTCACGATGCTGCCCACAGTGTAGTTTGCCGCCGATGCGATCCAGTATGCTGTATTATCCGAAACGCTGTTCGTCAATCCGAGCAGCCACAGCACGAGGTAGTTTACACCCAGGCCGATCAAAGTATTGACGACGCCTACGAGAACGAACCGCCAGAACGTTTTGTCAAGTATGGTTTTTGAAAGCAGCTTTTTAAAAGCGGCTCCGATCTTTTTAAAAAAGTTCATCAGGTGGACCCTTTCTTTTTGTAATTTGCGCGTTGTAATTTGCGCGCCCCGGCTTCAATCCGCCCTTCCGGTCAGGTGACCGACCGGTTCTAAACCGTCGAAATCCAGCTGGCGCAGCGCCTCGTATACGGCGATCGCCACGGAATTGCTGAGATTCAGCGAGCGAAGCCTTCTGCCCATCGGTATCCTCAGGCAGTTGTCATAATTAGCCGCCAGCAGCGGTTCCGGAAGGCCGTGCGTCTCTTTCCCGAACACGAGATAGTCGCCGTCACGAAACGAAACGTCGGTGTAGCGCTTTCCGGCTTTGGTAGTATAAAAGAAAAACCTTGCCTCCGCTCCGGCCTTCTCCTCGACCTCGGCAAAATTCTCATATATCGATACGTCGAGTTCGGACCAGTAATCCAGCCCGGCGCGCTTTAATTTGCGGTCGTCGATCTCGAATCCGAGCGGTTTCACGAGGTGAAGATGCGACCCCGTACATGCGCACGTGCGGGCGATATTCCCCGTATTCTGCGGTATTTCCGGTTCAACGAGAACGATATTAAGTCCCTTCATTTATCCAGCTCCATATCATATCTTCTGCGCGATCCTGGCCGCGAGCGTTTTTTTGATCTTAACGGCTTTAAACGGGCAAAGCTCCTGGCAGCAATAGCAGCGGATGCAGATGTTGAGATCCGCTTTCGCGCGTTTTCCTTTCTCCACAGTGATCGCTTTAACCGGGCAATGCATCGCGCATTTGCCGCAGCTCCTGCATTCTTTCGTAAATACCGGCCGCGGTTTGATCAGTTTTTCCAGCGCGCGTCCGATGATCCCGTCACTGAAATGAAGGCGGGAATTGCTGTCGTTGTATTTGACAACGAACCCCTTCGCCAGAGCGCGTGCACGTTCTAAATCGCACCCGCCTTTAACTTCCAATTCGGCAATATCCGCGGTCATCAATCCGCGCTCAACTGCCATCCTCGCCACAGGCACGCGGTCAATATCCGCGCCGATCATGTACATTGCCGCCCGGTCCGCCTCGAAAGCATTGTCCGACCCGATCAGCACCCCGATGTCTATGGGATCCCCGGCCGTCGGCCCGTCCTTGTGCATTCCGGTGATCGCGTCGATTATGCTGAACGCGACCTTCGTGGAGAGAAAAATGTCAATGATCGTATCCGCGAACGAATCGTAATCAGGCATCTTCATATGATATTCAGCCTTATCAACGCCTGCGATAGCCCCGAACATATTCTTTACCGCACCGGTGTAGACCATCATTCCGTGTGTTTTAAGTTTGGCGAGGTCAATAACAACGTCCGCTTCCGCGAGCGGCGTCAATATCTCGAGCGTTTTCAGGTATTTTCCGACGGGATTCTGTATTTTGGTGACCGACGTGTCATAATTCAGTTCCACCCCGGCCTGCATAGCGGCGTCTTCGATACCGCTCGCTTTATATATACTCTTAAGCGCGGCTTTATCGTATACCCCGCCCGGACTTTCCGCCACTGTCACTAAGCCTCCGGCTTCGACGCACAGTTCCGCGACTGCTCTTAATATAAACGGATGAGTCGTCGCCGCTTCTTCGGGCCTTTTCTTTGAGATAAGATTAGGTTTAAGCACGACTTTCGCACCGGGTTTAACGAATTTAGCGACTCCGCCGAATGCGTCAAATATCGCGCTTACTTTTTCGCGCACAAGTTCATATTCGTATTTTTCACAGTTTTCTAAAACAACCATAAACGCATTTCGCCGCCTCTCTCAACGCTCTGCCGCGGTGGCTTATCCTGTTCTTTTCCTCAGGGCTCAGCATCGCCGTCGTTTTTCCGGCTTCCGGCAGATAAAGCACCGGATCGTATCCGAACCCGCCTTCGCCCATCATTTCCCGCGCGATATATCCTTTAAGGTCGCCGGCAGTTTCGATCCGCACGCGCGAATAGTCCGGCGCACTGCCGAAGCGCATTACGGCGGATATATGGCATTCGAATCTGCCTGTTCTGAGCTCGTCTGGAACGTTTTTCAGCTCCGACAGCAGCTTCTCGACGTTTTTCAGATCGTCAGCATCTTCAAAAGAACCGGGTTC
The DNA here is from genome assembly GCA_017963755.1 of Clostridia bacterium. Taxonomy (GTDB): domain Bacteria; phylum Bacillota; class Clostridia; order UBA1212; family UBA1255; genus UBA1255. Next base: position 15,197 of record JAGCTF010000120.1, read on the forward strand.
AGAAGCATATCTCGCAGAATAAATGCCGGGAGCGCCTCCGAGCGCGTCAACACACAGTCCGGAGTCGTCGGCAATGACGCATACCGCTTTATACGAAGTCGCGTACTCGCGGAATTCCGGACTGGAAAATATGAATTTTTCAAGCGAACTCGTTTTAATATAGGCGTTTTCGCCGAAAGTCTGTCCGTCCTCGTCCGGCGAACTGTACTTTGCGCCGGCAATTTCCGCCGCCTGTTTCTGCGACATTACTTCCACACAGTCCGCGGGCAATACAGTCGAAAATATTGCTCTGAATTCTCCGAGTTTATGAGCGTTACCGGTGGCGGCAACTATAAGAAGGCGGCCTTTCCGGCACGTATCCGTCGTCATTGTCCGAGCACCTTCCCGAGCACAGAGTTGATCGTTATAAGACCGATCACGCGGCTGTCAGAACTGTGGTTTCTATTGTCCCCCATAACGAACAGCTGGCCCTCGCCGACTTTCCAGACGCCGAGATTTCTTGAATAATTCGGTATTTCCGCCGGATTCACGTAATCTTCAGCGATCCTGACACCGTTTCTGTATACGCCGTCAAGTTTTATCTCTATCGTATCTCCCGGGACGCCTATGACGCGTTTTATCCAGTATTTATGCGAGAAGTTTTTCTTTGTGATACTCATCGTTATGATGTTATACTGGACCGATTCTTTTATCTCCACAAAAATATTTCTGTGGACCTGATCGTGATCGAACACCACGACGTCCCCGTATTTAGGCTCCGAGAAAATATACGGGGCCCTTGAAATAAACACCGTCTGCCCGTCCGTAAACGTCTGGAGCATCGATCCTCCCGACACCTTGCTAATACGGAAGAAATAGGCGTTGATTATTATGGCAACGAGAAAAGCGATCACAAATGTAAGGATCCAGCTGAGTATTTCCTTGCCCACGTTCTTTTTACCCTTCTGTTTTTTTGAACTGACTTTCTCCGGCTGCTTAGCAAACTCTTCGTCCTGAGCCGCATCTTTCTGTTCCGTCCCGTTTCCGGCCGTCCGGAAGAACCTGGACGAATCCACCATATCTTCCGATATCACCGGTCCGCCGGCAGTTTCGTTAAAAGCAGAGCTGCCTGCTTCGGAAACGTCTTCGGATACATTCTGCGCTGCTGATACTGCTTCGCCCGCAGCACTTTCCACCGCGTCAGTCACATTTTGGACCTCTGCGGCGATCTCCTGCCCGGGCGCCTCTCCGTCACCGGAGCTGAAATTTACACGCTCTATCTCAAGTTCGTCATTAAGCTTATCTGCAGCATTTTTAAGATCGTTTTCACTCATGTTTCTTACCTCATTTTTGCTTTACACGCAAAGAACGTATGCATCCGCAGTATTTCTGCCTGTAAAGCCCTATTTCTTTTGCCTCCGCCTGGCCTTTTCTGAAGCCCGTGCGGAAATCTATGTATACAAAATCAAGTCCGTGCTCCTCCGCTTTTTCCGCGAATATCTTTTTGAGCAGTTCGTGGTTCTGGTATGGGCTTACAAAAAGCGTGCTGGTGATCGCGTCGTAGCCATGGCGTTCTGCGCACTCAGCCGTAAGCTCCGCGCGCACGCTGTAGCACATTGAACAGCGCTCCTCGTCCGCCTCTCCCTGTATCTGCGTCCCTTCATCGGAGCGTTCAAAATACTCCCAGCCCGCTCTGTAGTAGTCAGGCAGAAAATCCACTTCAAGGTGCTTATAATCTGCGGCTTTCGCGCAGCTTTCCGCGCGCCTTAAAAGTTCATCGTACGGATGAATGTTCGGGTTCGCAAAAAGCCCGTGAAGTCCGGCTTCAGGAAGCAGCCGTCTGAATTCGTCTATGCAAAAAAGGCTGCACGGTCCGCAGCATATATGCATAAGCACGTTTCCGTCATAAAGCGGAGCCTGCCCGGCACGGTCAATATTCTCTTCATTTTCGCCGGCATATCCGGCGGGCAATATAATACTCATTTATTTCTCCGCGCTTTCAAATACGTTCCCGCTCCGGCACCTGCAATTAAACAGGTTTCGCGGTCAATCTCGAAAAGCTGTGACATATCGCTATTGCCAGCGCATCCGCCGCGTCGTCCGGCTTCGGGATCTTTTCAAGTTTCAGCATCATCTTGACCATCTGCTGTATCTGATTCTTTTCCGCCCTGCCGTATCCGACCACCGTCATTTTTACCTGCAGCGGCGTGTATTCAAATACAGGGATGGAATTTTCGGCGAGCGTTTCAACGGCCACGCCCCTGCCCTGTGCTACTTTTATCGCCGTCGTGGTATTGCTGTTAAAGAACAGTTCCTCTATGGCGGCCGCTTCGGGCTTATATTCCCGTATAATATCGTTAAGTTCGTTCCTTATCGCGAGCAGCCTCTGAGTAAAAGGCATCCCGGCGGGAGTAGTTATCGCTCCGTATTTTACCATAGAAAGGTGATTCGAAACGCTGTCGACGAGTCCGTATCCTGTGATCGCGAATCCGGGGTCAAGGCCGAGTATCAGCATTTCCCGTCATCTCCTTTTATCTGAGTTCCGAAATCAAACAGCGAGAGCCTCGAGGAAGGTGCGTCCGCCTGAATATTTCCCGCATCCGCGCCGTATACGCTGCCTTCGAACGGAATCCCGAGATGCTTATACGCCAAAGGAAGCACGATGCGCCCGCGCGGAGTCTTGTTTATAAAGCCGAGCTGCAGGAGGTACGGTTCGTAAACGTCCTCGATCGTAGTAGCATCCTCGCCCGTTGCCGCCGCCAAAGTGTCAAGGCCTACAGGTCCACCGCCGAATTTACCGATCATCGTCAATAAAACGTTGCGGTCGACGTTGTCCAGCCCCAGTTTATCTACGTCGAGGAGGTCAAGCGATTCGCGCGCGACCTTCCCGGTGATGACTCCGTCCGCCCTTATCTGCGCAAAGTCCCTAAGCCTCCTAAGAAGCCTGTTGGCGATTCTCGGAGTGCCCCTCGAGCGTCTGGCTATCTCTTCCGCGCCGCTGTCTTCGATCTCGACTTTCAGTATTCCGGCGCTTCTTCGAACGATCCTCGAAAGCTCTTCCACGCTGTACATTTCCAGGCGGTTAATGACTCCGAACCTGTCGCGCAGCGGAGCCGAAAGCAGTCCGACGCGCGTGGTGGCACCGACAAGGGTGAATTTCGGAAGATCCATACGCAGCGATCTCGCTGCCGGACCTTTTCCGATGACGATGTCGAACGCGAAGTCTTCCATAGCCGGGTACAGTATCTCTTCTACTGCTCTGTTCAGACGGTGTATTTCGTCTATGAACAGCACGTCAAATTCGTTCAGATTCGTAAGCAGCCCGGCAAGGTCGCCGGCTTTTTCTATCGCCGGACCTGTAGTTATGCGCAGATTCACGCCCATTTCGGAGGCAATGATCCCTGCGAGCGTAGTTTTACCGAGCCCGGGAGGCCCGTAAAGCAGCACGTGATCGAGCGGTTCTTTTCGCTCGCGGGCAGCCTGAATGAAGACAGAAAGGTTACTGCGAACTTTTTCCTGCCCTATATATTCATCAAAACGGCGCGGCCTTAGAGTGGCCTCTTCCGTCTCCTCAAATTGCTTCACCGTTGCGGAAATAATTCTTTCGTCTTCCATCCATACTCCTGAAACTGCCTGTCAATATCATACGTGTGCGAGCGCCATGCGGACCGTCTGCTCGAGCGTCATACCCTCTTTATAAACTTTCCGGACCGCGTCCGATGCCTCTTTTGAACTGTATCCGAGTACCATAAGAGCAGCGGCTGCGTCATTCGCCACGACTCCCGCCGGAACGGCTGCAGGTATGAAGTCGTCCGCCTTCTCCACGTCCTTAAAATCTTTGGCAACCTTATCTTTCAGTTCGAGCACAACGCGCTGGGCAAGTTTCGGACCAACGCCTTTGCTCTTAGTTATTGCCTTAAAATCGCCGGTGGCAACGGCAAGGCAGAATTCGGACGGTGAAAGTGCGTCAAGTACTGCCTGCGCCACTTTCGGACCTACGCCGCTTACTGTGATCAGCATCTCGAACGCGGACAATTCTTCTTTCGATCCGAATCCGAACAGCGACAGTTCATCTTCCTTAACGTTCAGGTACGTGTAGAGCCTGACTTTCGAGCCTTTCGCTCCGATCCCGGAAGCGACGCGCGCAGAAGTATTCAGTTTAAACCCAATACCCGCGACGTCAACGACAACGTAATCGAGTCCCGTTTGTTCCAATGTTCCACTGATATACTCAAACATTTCGTAAGCCTCCTGCCTTCTCCGGCTCTTTATATTTTATCACATTACGGGCCGCGCTTTCAACTGGCAACTGGACAACGGCTGTGAGTTAAGAGTTAAGAGGCGAACCGTGTGATGACACGAATTTTGTTTATTTGTTGTAGTCGAAGCATTCATTACCTCGTTCGGTCACGCACGAAGCCGGATAGATGGCTAAGAATTTTGTTTGACCGAAATGCGAATTAAAGCAGGAAACGCATGAGACCCAAAATTCGTGTCATCA
>JAGCTF010000121.1 GCA_017963755.1 Clostridia bacterium
CCTCAGTGCAGCATTGACGTAAGCCTGTTCCAGAGCTGGGGGAAACATATTGTCGCCGACGGAATACCTAAATTCTACGCTAACGCCTCGGCATACAGCCTTGACTACCCGCCGCTCTATATGTACTTCCTGTGGTTCAATACGCTCCTGGCCAAATGGTTCGGACTTATCGGGACCGCGGGACACGTGATGCTCACGAAGCTCCCGTCGATACTTGCGGACATAGGCATAGGCTGGATCCTTTACAAAATGACGGGGAAAAAACTCAGCAAGAACTGGACTATCTTCTTCGTGGCACTCTGGGTAATGAATCCGCTCTCGATGCTCGATTCGGCCGCCTGGGGGCAGGTGGATTCGATCCTCGCACTTCTTTGCCTCCTTATGGTGTGGTTTATTGTAAAAGACAAATACATCCTCGCTTCGGTGATGTTCGGCCTCGCCGTAATACTGAAACCGCAGGGCATCTTTATGCTTCCGATAATCGGCTACGCGCTCCTGCGCCGCCTCATAAAGAACAAAGACGTTCCCAGAGGAAAGACCGCCATACTCATTCTGAAATGCATCCTTACTGCGTTCGCCACGATCGTGATCGTCGCGCTTCCGTTCGGCATTCTGATGAAGCCAAACTTCTTCGAATGGCTGTTCAATCTGTACGTCGGTACGGCCAACGGCTACAAGGGCGCTACGGTCAATTCGTATAATTTCTACTACATAATCAAGCAGAACTGGACGGTCGATTCCAACAAATTCATATTCGGAATGTCGTACCTGACTTTCGGCATGGTAATGATCGTGCTCTCGTGCATAATCGTTATGGTCATGTATCTGCTCACGAAACGCAGCGATAAATCGATGCCGTTCCTGTACTCAGCCACACTCATATATATGGTGACAATGTTCGGCCCCCGCATGCACGAGCGCTACTTCTTCCCGTGCGCCGTACTGCTGCTGGCCGCCGTGCTCTATTCGAACAACAAAATACTGCTCTGGATCTACGGGGTATTGACCGGGGTCAATTTCATGTCGGTGCTTTCTGTTATGCTCGGCCTCGAAATAGGCGGGAAACTGAAGGATGCCGGAGCCACCCAGGACCTGTACGGCAGTTTCTACTGGGCGGCGCAGGAGCCTCACAGGAGGGTCATTGCCATACTGAACCTGGTCTGCTGCCTGGCGCTCATCGCGGCCGCCGCGCTGTACACGCTTAACGTGAGATTTATGGATGACCGCCGCCTCAGAATATATGATACGGAGGACGATGCAGATGAACTTTGATATAAAACGCAAAAAAGCCTTTGACGGAAAAATTGACAGCGGGAGGATGCGGCTCGTTAAAATTGCCGCCGTGATCCTGACCGTAATAATTGCAGGCGCCCTTTTGACCGGATGCGCCGCGAATCTTAAAAACAGTTCATTCGAAAGCGGAAACGGAGAGAAGATCACAGGATGGAGCGTTAATAATTATGAGCGCTCTGTCGGCGACGAGTCGTCCGGTTCAGTCACCATTTCCGGCGGCGGATACAGCGGAAAGTGCATAAAGATCTCGAATAACATTCCGAACGACGTGCGCGTGTACCAGAAGGTGAGCCTCAAACCGGAGTCGTACTATAAAGTAAGCTGCAAAGTAAAGATCGAAGGCGAGATCGACGGCTCGAGGACTGACGGGATCAAAGGCGCAGGCTTTAACGTTTCGGCAATGAAAGTATTCCAGCGCAGCACCGGTCTGTACACGACGAACGGCGAATGGATGGAATACACCGCGTACGTACAGACGGGAAAAGACCAGAAAAACGCGGAGATCAGCCTCGGTATCGGCGGATACAGTTCTGAGTCCGAAGGTATCGCGTACGTTGACAACGTAAATATTACGAAGATCGACAAGCTTCCCGACGGAATGGGAGCGATCGACATTTCCGGCAGCAATTCTTCTGAGAAGAAGGCGAAGCAGGAGACGAACGTATGGTTCAAGATCCTGTTCGTTGTGCTTACGGTCGCCCTCGCGGTGTTCGTGATACTTGTACTGAAAAAACATGACGAAGAAAAGTACGCGCTGAAAGATCCGCTGTCCCAGGCGCCGGTTAAGCTGAAGAAACTCGACATAATTCTTATCTGCGCGCTCACAGTCGTTTGCGCGACACTTTCGTTCATAAAGCTCGGCGACGCGAAAGGCCCCGTGACGTACTGGAAGCCCGCGGGCTACGGCGAGACCGTCACCGTAGAGTTCGACGAAGTGAAAAAAGTATCGCGCACGACGCTCCTTCCTAACATTCCTTCATCATCGAACGGCACGTATACCGTTAAATATGAGCGCGAAGACGGCAGCGGCCTGTTTGTAGAAGCATTCAGCTTCTCTCGCGCCGATAAAGATCCGCCGGAATTCTTCGAATGGAAACTGTACGGGACAACGTATACGACCAGACGGGTGCAGATATTGTCGCAGATCAAAGGGCTCGCGGTCAATGAAATGGCATTCTGGGAGAAGGACGAGGACGGAAACTACAAACAGATCCCGATCAAAAGCGTTGACGTCACGTACGAAGGCGACGTCAATGACACGGAGTATACGCCTGATAAATTGTTCGACGAACAGGAGCTCGCGCAGGCCTGGAGAACGTACGAAAACGGAACCTATTTTGACGAGATCTATTTCCCGCGCACCGCGTACGAACACATCAACGGCCTGAAAATATATGAGACCACGCACCCGCCTCTGGGCAAGACGCTTATCTCGCTCGGCATCAGGATCTTCGGAATGAATCCGTTCGGCTGGAGATTCATGGGAACACTGATGGGCGTACTGCTCGTGCCGATCATATACCTGCTGGCGCTGAAACTTCTGAAACGCTCCAACTACGCGTTCATCGCAGCGTTCCTGCTGTGCTTTGATTTCATGAGAACGGCTCAGACGAGGCTCGCGACGATAGATACGTATTCGGTATTTTTCACGCTGCTGATGTATTACTTTATGTTCGACTACTTCACGAAGCGGTCGTACGATATGCCCTTCTGGAAATCACTACTGCCGCTGTTCCTGTGCGGTATCTGCTTCGGACTCGGAGCCGCTTCAAAGTGGACAAGTATTTATTCCGGCCTCGGCCTTGCGATACTGTTCTTCATTTCCAAATTCAGCGAAGCGTACGACATCAGGACCGGAAGGTACAGAAAGCAGTCCGGAGGCGCGTGGTTCCTCAAGAATTTCCTGCCAACCTGCGGCATGTGCGTAATATTCTTCATACTCATCCCGCTCGGGATCTACGTACTCTCGTACCTGCCGTATATGCCGTCAAATCCGGACAAATCACTGCTCGACGTTGTCATCGAAAACCAGAAGTACATGTACAACTACCACTCGGGGCTGGAGGCAACTCATCCGTACCAGTCATCATGGTACTCGTGGATAATTGACCTCAGACCGATCTACTACTATTCGAGCGGAGACGCGGGACTTGCGTCCGGAATGAGAGCATCTGTCGCCTCATTCGGAAACCCTGCGATCTGGTGGGTCGGACTTGCCTGCCTGCCCGCGGCGGTCTATTTCACGTGGAAAAAGCGCGATAAAGGCATGCTCGTGGCATTCATCGGCTACGCCTGCCAGCTGTTCCCGTGGATCCTGGTAACGCGCTGCACGTTCATCTACCACTACTTTACGGCTGTCCCGTTCCTTATCATAATGACGGCGTTCGTTATCAAATCACTGTATGAAGACAAGATAATAGGCAAGCCTACGGTATTCATATATCTCGGGATCGTACTCGCGCTATATGCGTTCTTCTATCCTGTGATGATCGGTATACCTGTAAAGAGCGATTATATTTCAGGACTCCGCTGGTTTAACTCGTGGTCGTTCTGAGAAATGCGCGGAACTGAGCCCGGCGGCTTAAGACCGGTATAATACCGGAAGAAAGAACTGAAGAGGTAAATGCAAAATGGATGAAGAAAGAATCATAGATCCGGACACTACGGTATGCAGCGTCGTCGTACCTCTGTACAACGAAGAAGAAGTTATCGGGGAGACGTACAAACGCCTGACCGCGGTCATGGAAGGGGAGAACATCCCGTACGAGATCGTTATGGTCAACGACGGCAGCCGTGACGCGACCGAGGAGCTTGCGCGGGCAATATGCGCCGCCGATAAGCGTGTTAAACTGATCAATTTTTCGCGCAATTTCGGCCACCAGACGGCGATCACGGCCGGTATGGACGCAGCGGGCGGTCAATGTGTCGTTGTCATCGACGCAGACCTGCAGGATCCGCCTGAAGTTATCCCCGAGATGCTCGAAAAATGGCGCTCAGGCATTGACGTCGTATACGGAAAACGCATTTCGCGCGAGGGCGAGACGTTTTTCAAAAAGTTTACGGCGAAGATGTTCTACAGAACGCTCAATAAAATGACCGACGTGGATATACCCGTTGACACCGGCGACTTCCGCCTGATCGACAGAAAGGTGAAAGACGCGCTGCTTCAGGTCCGCGAACATAACAGATACGTGCGCGGAATCGTCAGCTGGCTCGGGTTTAAGACCGCTCCGGTTGAATTCGAGCGCCAGAAGCGGTTCGCGGGAACGACCAAGTATCCGCTCAAAAAGATGCTCAAGCTCGCCAAAGACGCGCTGCTCTCGTTCTCCTTCAAGCCGCTTAAGCTCGCGACCGGAACAGGCATTTTCCTTGTCTGCGCGAGCATTATTTACCTGATCGTAGCGCTTATTTTAGGAATCTGCGGCGTGCTGGGAACGGTGGGGCTGATGTTCGTCGTACTCGCCGTAGCGCTGCTTTTCCAGGGTATTACGCTGATCACGATCGGGATCCAGAACGAATACATGGCCAGAATGTACGATGAAGCGCGCGCGAGGCCGCTTTACCTGATACGCGACAGAGTGAATTTCAGCGACTGAGATCGCGTTGTTTTAATTATACTGAATGAGCATGGTTGCTTATCCTGATTGGAGTGCTCGACAATGAATAAAAACAGTTCAGATACAAACCTCACAGAGAGACGTCAACGTTTTATCAGACGGACGGTCAACGTCGCGGCTGTATTGACCGCGCTCGTACTGTCGCTTCTGCTCGCTTCGTGCGGCAGGAAAAACACGGATCCCGGAGTGGAAAACACGATCGACCACACCATATCTGATATTACCGCCGAACCTGCGCCTTCTCCCGGGCAGCCTTCTGAAACGGACGGACCCGATGCGACAGCGCCTCAGGGCGATGATGAGACCGCGAAGCCTTCTGAAAAACCTACAGAAGAGCAGACCGATAAGCCGAGCGATGCACCGACGGAAAAGCCAACGGATACACCTGCTCCTTCTGACGCTCCGACACCCACACCCACGCCGAAACCGACCGCGACGCCTTCTCCGAAACCCACAGAAAAACCTACGGCCACTCCGGCTCCGACCGAAAAACCGACTCCTACTCCGGTAAAGGATCCGAAGGTTACGCTCTCGAAAAAAGGCGGCTTTTATCCCGACACGTTTGAACTCGAAATAAGCGCACCTGAAGGTTTTAAGATATACTATACTACAGACGGTACCTCGCCTGTACTGAACGGAAAAGAATATGAAAATCCGCTTACCATTTCCGAATGCCAGAGCCGTACGATAGGAAAGATCACGAGAAGCACCCACAACGCGCTCGGATACCCGCTGCCCACGGCCAGAATGCCGCGCGGCCGCGTTGTACGCGCCTACGCCGTTGACGCGAACGGAAACAAGACTCCCGAAGTGACGGAAACGTACCTTGTCTGGAAAGACGGGGCAGAACTTTTTGACGCCCCGATCGTTTCGCTGTTTGTCGAAGAAGGCGATTTTGACGGAAAGACCGGTATCTACTACACCACAATGCAGACGCCCTTTACGACCAAGAGGCGCGTGAGCGCATTCTGCGAAATATACGACGAAAAAGGCACCAAACAGTCCGCGCAGTGGGTCGAGATTTCGCTTTCTGGCAACGGTTCTTTAGGGAATCTTCAGAAATCCATCCGTCTATATTACAAGAGCGACGCGAATCCGGACGTCACGGACAATCCCGGAAAGCTTAAATATGATATTTTCCGCGGCGAAGCGCGCGACGTCAACGGAAAGAAGATCACGTCCTTCAAGCGCCTCGTTATGAGAAACGCGGGCAACGACGCCGTCGGTTCGTTTATGGCTGACCGTGTGAGCCAGAAGATCGCCTCTCTGCTCAACGTAGATTACCAGGAAGCGCGCTCGGTCATAGTGCTGATAAACGGCGAGCTCTGGGGCACGTACAATATGCGCGAACGCTACGGGGCAAAATATTTCGAGGCGCACTACGGCGTGCTTGAAGAAAATTTCGCCATGCTCGAAGCACCCACTCCGCTCGTGACGGGCAACGGCTACAGCCCTTACGAACTTACCGACGGAACCGAAAAAGACAAAAAAGACTGGGAAGACCTTGTCGCCTTTATAAGGTCGAAGGATATGAAAAAGGCGGAGAACTACGAAAAAGTGACGGCGCAGCTCGACGTTGACAGCATGATGGACTGCCTTATCGCACATATGTACGTGTGCAACGGCGACTTCCCGTGGAACAACGTTAAAGTCTGGCGCTGCAGTTCCGACAAAGATCCGAGCCGCCTTGACACAAAATGGCGCTTCGTGATCATGGACATGGACGGGGGCTTCATTTCCGACTACAACGGCGATTACTTTAATCACGCACTTAACAATAACACGATTCTCGGAGCGATGGCGGTCAGCCTTCTTAAGAACGATACTTTCAAGCAGAAGTTCATCGAGCGCTGCATCTACGCGGCGGAAGTGGTTTTTGAAAAAGACCGCTGCCTTGAGATCATTAATGCGACTGCAGCTGAACTCGAGAAACCGATCCAGGCAAATTTCCTGCGCTGGGGAATTGCCGGAGCAAACGAAAACACGTGGAAAGAAAAAGTTAATTATATGCGTACCTTTGCTAAGCGCAGAGGCAGCGTGTGGCTTTCCCAGCTTTACGCGTTCTTCAATATCACACCTACCGCGATCACCGCTTCGTACGATCCTTCTGCTGCGACCGTGAAACTTAACGGGGCAGCGGCGGACAGCGGCAGCAAGACCATTCTCGGACTTTCCGGAGCAGAGACTACTATAACGTACGAAGTCACAGCCAGAAGCGGATACGATATCGACGTCGTTGCCGTCACCGACTCGAACGGAAAGCAGACGATATTGACCTCCGGCTCGGGATCACTGACGCTCTCGAGCGACGCCGTATTGACGGTAATGGCTATAAAGAAGGGCACTGAAAAAGGTGCTCAGGCAGCTGTTGCCGCCGGTTCGAGCGAAGTTTTCGTACTTCTTGAAGGCGGAAACCTTTACGCCTGGGGCAATAATACCACCGGCGCGATGGGCCTTCCCGCCAGAGTCTACTCACGTCCGCAGCTCGTTATGACCGGCGCTAAACTGGTGGCAACGGCTCAGGGCGGCAGCACAGGTGACGCTCCGTTCACGTACGTTCTTACTTCCGACGGGCGCCTGCTTACCGCGGGTGCGAACAATTACGGCCAGCTCGGGCGTACCGGTGCGGAAAACGTGTTCATGCAGGCGGAAATACCCGGAAACAAGACGGTCAGTGCGATGAGCCTCGGCTTCGATCACGCACTTCTGCTTATGAACGACGGCAGCCTGTACGGAATAGGAAACAACAGCTATTGTCAGCTCGGAAACCTCGGGAAAGACCGGGCAACGACGTGGGTGAAACTCGCGGATAACGTTGTCAGCGCCGCCGCAGGAAGACGCCATACTCTTTACGTCACGATCGACGGTACGTTGTACGCCCTGGGCGATAACCGCTGGAACAAACTTAGCTCTTCCGCTCCCGAAATGATCAGATCACCGTATCCTCTGGCTGACAATGCCAGCAAAACGTTTGCGGGCGAGCATTCGGCGTTCTATATCGACAGCAGCAACGTCCTGTATTATATGGGCACCAGAGCGGCCGAAATGATGTCTGGCGGCGTCGTAGGTAAAATGAACAAATTGATGGAAAACGTGAAGTCGGTTTCCATGCAGGAAGGTACCGCGCTGATCATAACGAACGACGGGAAACTCTACGGCTGGGGCGAAAATACTTACAACCAGATCGCCACCGGCTTTACCGTGACGCAGCTCGTACCTGTACTCAAAGCCGAGAACTGTACCGCGGCAGGCGCCGGAGTAGGATACACCGCATATCTGCCAGGCGACGGAACAGTGGTGGTTTCGGGTAATAACAGCTATGGAATAGCCGGTAAAGGCGCAATATCCGACAAGGTTTCCAGGTCTGTGATAGCGCTTCAGTGACAGGAAATGGAATTCGGAAGCAGACAGCACTCCGGGAATTTCCGGAGAGTCTTTAATTTAAAAGAAACAAAGGCCCGGTCACGGGTCTTTATGTTGATATACAGCCTTATCGTTTCGGTAAATGCATACCTTACCGCCGGAGTGTTCTACAGCGGGTTCCTTGCCCATACAGGAATGGACGCCTCGCAGGTAGGGCTCGTTGCGGCCATACCGTTTCTGGCGAATCTGTTCTGCATTTTTTCGGCTGATCTGCTGGGGCGGTTCCGCAAGAGGAAAGTGTTGCTGATCTGCGCCAGATTCCTGTACCATACGCTAAATATATTGACCGTCACGGTGCTGCCGTACGTCGTAAAAGACGTGAATGCGAGAACCGTATCGTTCTGTGCGATCGTTTTTGTCGCGGGAATAATAAACGCATTGTCCCAGCCCGGCATCACCGAACTCCATCTCAGTAATATCCCGGGGGAGATCCGCAGCGATTATTTTGCTTACGTGCAGACCCTTGGCGCGGGAGTCGCGGGCGCGGCAATACTGCTTCTGGCTTTTTTGCAGGACAGGCTGGCCGAAGCAAATCCGGAGATCTTTACGTGGATAAGGATAATAGCGTACGTTCTGGCGCTGCTTGACGTCGTCTTTATGGCGCTGCCGTCGGAGCCTGAATACAAGCGCACGGAGAAAGTAAAACTGTCAAATGCTTTTAGATTGCCCCTGAAGAACCGGAAGTATATGTGGAGTATCCTTTTCGTCTCCCTCTGGACTTTTACGCGTTCGTTCGCGGTGGCCAATATTATTGACAATTACCTTACCGTAACGTCACGTGTGCCGTATATTTTTATCTGCGCCATAAACGCTTCGTACACGCTTTTCCTTATTTTCTTCCAGCGGCCCTGGAAGAAGCTTATCCGGCGCACTTCCTGGTTCAAAACTTTTGCGATCGCCGCGATCCTGCATTCGCCCACGACGATCCTTTATGCTTTTACGAACAGCGTAAACTTCATTCCGGTAATGCTCATCGTGCGTCTTACGCAGCACGTGATAGGCGTCGGAGCCAACGTCGCGTTCGCCAATCTTCCTTACGTCAATATGCCTGAGGAGAACCGCACGGATTATATGTCGTTTAACTATATCGCGCAGAACCTCAGCTCGTTTATAGGCATGTCGCTCGGGACGCTGTGGATCCGCCTGATCGGCGTCAATTATTTTACGTTCTTCGGCGTCAATATCACCGGTCCCCAGCAGCTGCTTTTGTTCCAGGGCGTGCTACAGTTCCTCGTGCCGCTGTTTATCCTGCTCTCTATCAAAAAGCTCGAATGATGCTCCGTGCGGCTTTGTTCATTTATTTCGCAGCCTCAGGCGGCGCTCCGCCTCCATCCCATCATCTGGCCTGACAGCGGGACTTAATATGGACATTTATATGAAAAATAGTATAAAATAAAAACAACGATTATCCGCTATATCAACGGAGGCATAATATGTTTATCAGGAGATTGCTCGAAAAAGTGGAAAAGGGAATAAGAACCGGACGAATTGCGGCGGCATTGGCGGCGATATTGTGCGCGGTAACGTTCCTGATTGCGGAATTGCCGGCGCACGAAGCCAGATATGAATCGACCGGAGCGGCCGAAACTATTGTCCTCGCCGGACTTCCTTCGAAGTACGAGACACCGGGCCGCACGCCCGTCCTGAACCAGAAGGATAATCCGCTCTGCTGGGCATATTCGACGGTAGATATGCTGAACATAAACGCCGTGAAACAGGGCATCGCACCGGCAGGCACGTCTCTCTACTCAGCGCCGATGTTTGCCCGCGCAGTATATACCGGGAAAGAGCACAAGATCGTCACGAACCCATCTCTCTGGTACAGGTACGCCGGCAGCCCTTCCCAGGCGCTCATGATGTCTTCGGTGGGCAAGGGCCTCATGAAGAACGAACGCTATCCCACGATCGACTCCGCCTCCGCAGTGAGCGGGGACGCGATATACGATTCGGACGGCCTCATCAGCGAATTCAGGATGTTTGACATATGGGAGGATCCGAATCAGAAAGTCAGCAAGATCAAGGAGTGGGTGTATAATTTCGGGGCAGTTGGCGTCTCCCTTTTTATGGGGAAATATGATTCAGTGCGCAAACTGGCTTCCACCGATAAGTGGGACAATACGAAGGCGGCGCATTCGGTATTGATCGTAGGATGGGACGATTCGAAATCCACCGATTCTGGCACCGGCGCGTTCCTTGTGAAAAATACGTGGGGGGCAAGCTGGGGCGACGGAGGGTACGCGTATGTATCCTACAGGGCCGATATGGGGCGCGATATTTATGCCGCGAAGGTCGAACCTGCGTACGGCTTGAAAGTGCTCACGCACACTGAGATTATGCCGCAGGGCGCAGCGGTGTACGACGTATCCGAACCGGCATCGGCTGTCAACGTATTTACCGTTTCGGAGGCAATGACCGTGAAGAGTGCGAAGGCGTATATTGACGACGCAGGCACGCTGGAGGTCAACGTCTGGGTGCGTCCGTCCGGTATTGACGATGCGCTTCTTAGCCGCACGCCTGATGCGAAGGCAACGCTTTCCGTGAGCGAACCGGGCTTTTATACGCTTAAACTTAGCCGCGACCTTGCGCTTAACGCCGGGGATAAGATCGCCGCGCAGTTCTTCTCGAAGACGCAGAGAGGATACAAACTCCACAATGAATATATTGAGATCTATCCTCCGGACTGGGAAACGGTGTGCGGTCCGAATGAGTCGTACCGTGTGAATTCCAATGGCATTACTGAATCGTCGTCGAACTTCGTAGGAGCACTCGTGGGCACGCTTAAAAACCCGCCTAAAACGGAGGCTCCCGCGACCTCAACTCCTACGCCTTCGCCGAAACCGGCTGCCACTCAGACTCCCACACCAAAACCGACCGCAACTCCGACCGCAGAACCTACGGCGGCGCCAACATTAATACCGACCGTAGCACCTACCGTCCAGCCTACAGCGATCGACATTTTTACTCCTTCTAACGTTGACACGACCGCGGATCAGGAGGTGGCAACGGACAACGCCGGATCTCCCGGAAATGATAACAGCGGCGATGATCCTGCCGCGAACCTCGGCGGCCTTCTTAAAAAACTGGGCAGGATACTGCTAATCGGAGCGGCGGTAATTGTCGTCGGGCTCGTGCTGATCATTGCCCTCGCACGCGCCGGTAAAAACAAAAAGTGAAACGGTTTTTCGGTGGATCTGCAGGATAATTTATGTACGTTTTCTGTAAGAAAGAAAGCTGCAACGGCTGCAGCAAAGTTCTGAAGAGCCAATATAAAATTGCCAATGTAAAGGCTCTACTCCATAAATCGTAAATTATATGGACACATATCTCATTTTTGGATCGCAGACAGAGCCTGAGACATACCAAAAATTTTAAATTCAAAATTTGGTATGCCTTTTCGGGCGGCGCTCGCTCATTTCAGGCCGGAGACAGAGCCCGAGACATACCAAAAGCTTGATATTCAGAATTTGGTATGTCTTTTCAGGCGTAGCTCGCTCATTTTCAGGCCAGAGACAGAGCCCGAGACATACCAAAAGCTTGATATTCAGAATTTGGTATGTCTTTTCGGACGGAGCTCGCTCATTTTCAGGCCAGAGACAGAGCCCGAGACATACCAAAAGCTTGATATTCAGA